>JALYSM010000049.1 GCA_030854785.1 Pseudomonadota bacterium | reverse complement strand
AGCCCAAGATGACCCGCTTCGACACGCTGGCGCTGCACGCCGGCGCGCGCCCCGATCCTGCAACCGGCGCGCGCGCCACGCCGATCTATCAGTCCGCGTCATTCGTGTTCCGCGATAGTGATCACGCTGCGGCGCTGTTCAATATGGAGCGCGCGGGGCACGTTTACTCGCGGATCTCCAACCCGACTTGCGCGGTGCTGGAAGAGCGAATCAGCGCGCTCGAAGGGGGCGTGGGCGCGATCGCGGTGGCGAGCGGACAAGCGGCGCTGCATCTCGCCATCGTCACACTGATGGGGGCGGGCTCGCACATCGTCGCGTCGCGCTCACTCTACGGCGGCTCGCACAATCTGCTCGATTTCACGCTGCCGCGGTTCGGCATCAAGACAACATTCGTCGACCCGCGCGATATCGACGCCTGGCGCGCGGCACTCCGCCCGAATACGCGTTTGCTGTTCGGCGAAACGCTCGGCAATCCCGGCCTCGAAGTACTGAATATCCCGCGCGTGGCCCGTCTCGCGCATGACCATGGCCTGCCTCTGCTGGTCGACTCCACGTTCACCACGCCGTACCTGATGCGGCCGTTCGAGCACGGTGCCGATCTCGTCTATCACTCGGCGACAAAATTTCTTTCCGGCCACGGCGTGGTCATCGGCGGACTGCTCGTCGACGGCGGGCGGTTCGACTGGGGAGACCCGGAGAAAAGCGCCGGTAAGTTTCCCACGCTGACCGAGCCTTATGCCGGCTTTCACGACATGGTATTCACCGACGAGTCGACTACCGCTGCGTTCCTTCTGCGGGCGCGGCGCGAGGGCATTCGCGATTTCGGCGCGTGCATGGCGCCGATGACCGCGTTCCAGATACTGCAGGGCATCGAGACGCTGCCGTTACGCATGCAGCGCCACGTCGAAAACACGCGCAGGATCGTTACGTTCCTTGCCGCGCACGAGATGGTCGAGTCTGTCGGTTACCCCGAGTTACCCGAGCATCCCGATCGCGCGCTCGCGACAGAGCTGTTGCCGCGCGGCTGCGGCGCGGTATTCAGCTTCTCGATCCGAGGCACCCGCGAGCAGGGGCGCAAGTTCATCGAGTCGCTCCGGATATTTTCGCATCTCGCCAACGTCGGCGATGCCAAGTCGCTGGTCATCCACCCGGCGTCGACGACGCACTTCCGCGTGTCCGCCGAAGATCTGCGTACCGCGGGCATCACCGAAGGCACGATCCGGCTGTCGGTCGGACTCGAGGATGCCGAGGATCTCATCGAAGACTTGAGCCGTGCGCTCTACGCCGCGGGCAAGCTGTAAGGAACCTGATGCGCTGCGACGTCGGCGGGCTTTCCGTTTATGCCTACACGGGCTCGCGTGCTTTCGATCGCGCGCTGCCGACGGTCGTGTTCGTGCACGGCGCGGCGAATGACCACAGCGTGTGGGCACTGCAGTCGCGGTATTTCGCGCACCATCGGCGCAACGTGCTCGCGGTCGATCTCCCCGGCCACGGCCGGAGCGGCGGCGAGCCGCTCGCGTCGGTCGAGGCGATCGGGGAATGGCTTCACGCATTGCTCGATGGCGCGCGCGTCGAGCGAGCGGCCCTGGTCGGACACAGTCTGGGCGCGCTGGCCGTGCTCGAGTCTGCCGGGCGCCATCCGGAGCGCGTAGAGAAGATCGCGCTCTTGGGGCCCGCGGTGCCGATGCCGGTGGCTGATGCGCTCCTCGACGCAGCGAAGGCGGACGATCATCTGGCCTACGAGCTGATCACCGGATGGAGCTTTGCTCCGGGACATCAGCTCGGCGGCAATCAGCAACCCGGTGTCTGGATGACCGGCAACGCGCTACGGCTGATGGAGCGCTCGCAGCCTGGTGCGCTCTACGCCGATCTCATCGCGTGTCACCGCTATGCCGGCGGACTCGCCGCCGCGGGCAATGTCCGTTGTCCGGCGCTGCTGATCTTAGGTCAGCGTGACCTGATGGCGCCGGCGAAGAACGCCGCGGCCTTGACCGCTGCGCTCGCGGGCTGCCAGGTGGTGACCATTCCTGAATGCGGCCACAGCGTCATGACCGAAGCGCCCGACGCTGTTCTCGATGCGCTGCGTGCGTTCCTCCGCCCTAGTCAGTCTTCCACTTGATCGAGCAGCCGATCGAGAGCGTTTGGTTCGCCGGACCGAGGCCCGTGCGCGCCACCTGCACCATCGCATCGAACAGCTCGCGCGGCGCATCGGGTTTGGACGATCTTCCGGAGTCGTCGAGCCGGCCACGATACTGCAGCGCCAGCTCGGCGTTGTAGCCGAAGAAATCCGGCGTGCACACCGCGCCGTAGGCTTTGGCAACGGCCTGGGTTTCGTCCCACAAATACGGGAACGGAAACCGCATTCGCTCAGCGAGCACTTTCATGTTGTCGAACGAGTCTTCGGCATAGACGGTGGCATCGTTGCTGGAGATCGCGACCGATCCGACGCCATGCGCCTTCAACTCGCCCGTATCGCGCACGAGCTTGTCCAGGACCGCCTTGACGAACGGGCAGTGATTGCAGATGAACATCACCAGCAGACCGTTGGGGCCGGCAATCGCGTCGCGGCGGTAGCGGCGACCGTCGGTGGCAGGAAGCTCGAAATCCAGAGCGGACACGCCCAGATCGCCGGCGGAAACGGAAGCGGCCATGACCTTTATCCTCGAAGGGCTGTGGCAAAATGCTAGCACGCCTGAATGCCGGCACACCGTTTCACGTGTCACGACGATTCCGCGCTTAGTCACCCATGAATAATGCACCGCCTGAGGCTCGCCCCTTCGCCGGCAGTTCCTGTTGCGCACATCCGACGTGCTCAGCGGGCGGCGCGTGACGCCGCGCTTTTTCTGTCCGCCGCCACTTGCGCCCGGTGCCGAGGTCGCTCTGCCTGCAGGCGCGGCACATCATGCCGCGCGCGTGCTGCGCCTTGCTGCCGGTGCGGCGGTGACACTCTTCGACGGCGAAGGCGGCGAATGCGCGGCGCGGCTGTGGCGTGTCGACAGCCGTGGCGTGGTCGCCCGGGTTGAGGTGTGTCGCGCGGTCGAGCGCGAATCGCCGCTGGCGATCACGCTGATTCAGGGCCTCGCCGCGGCCGACCGCATGGATTACGCGATCCGGAAAGCCGTCGAGTTGGGCGTGGCCGCCATCGTGCCGGTGAAGGCTGCGCGCAGCGTTGCCCGGCTCGATGGCGAACGGGCGCTGCGCCGGGTCGAGCACTGGCGCCAGATCGTTGTCGGTGCGTGCGAGCAATGCGGACGCAATCGTTTGCCCGCGGTGCGCACGCCGTGCGACCTCCTGGAATGGTTGCGCGCGCCGTCGGCCGCGTCCGCGCGGCTGCTGCCCGCGCCCGGTGCAAGCCAGGGGCTTCCGCAGCTTGAGCGACCCGAGGGCGCGATCGAGCTTCTGGTCGGTCCCGAGGGCGGGCTCGCGCCCGAGGAGTCCGCTGCAGCGCTCACTGCGGGATTTCGCGCCGTGCGGCTCGGACCGAGAATATTGCGCACCGAAACGGTCGCACCGGCGGCGTTGGCCGCGATGAACGCGCTGTGGGGAGACTGGCGTTGAAGCTGCGGATGGGGCGAAAAGTGAGCAGCATGGCGCGGGGTCGACGCATATGCCCACGGGTGCTCGCCGGGACATGGGTCGCGCTCGTTTGCGCCTGCGCCCCGCTCTCGATGCCGCCGGATGGCGGTGATGCGCTTCTGGCCGTGTTCGTCGTGCTCGGCGCGGAAGGCCGCCCCGTTGCGCGCGCGATCACAAGTGCCGCCACCTGTCCCGTCCTCGTCGCCGACGGCAGCCTCTTGCCGATGACCATACGCGCCCCGGCGGCGACGCTGCCGCTGCGTCCGACGCGCAGCGCGCCGGAGGAATCGAAGCCATCGGCGTTTCCGGTGCAGGTCTGCGACGCAACGCTGCCGGCCGACACGATCCGTGCAAGCGTCGGCGATCGCCCGTTGCCCATCGTCCGGAAAGAACCTCGACGCATCGTCGTCGTCGGCGACACAGGCTGCCGCATGAAAGCGGCGGAGCGCGGCTTTCAGGCGTGCAACGACACCTCGGCGTGGCCGTTCGCACAGGTCGCCGCTGCGGCCGCGGCCGCAACTCCCGACTTGGTGATTCACGTCGGCGATTATCACTACCGCGAGAACGCGTGCCCGGCAGGCAGCGCCGGTTGCGCGGGCAGCCCGTGGGGTTACGGCTGGGATGCGTGGAACGCCGATCTGTTCAGCCCGGCGCGGCCACTGCTCGCCGCGGCGCCGTGGATCGTCGTGCGCGGCAATCACGAATCCTGCGATCGCGCCGGACAGGGTTGGTGGCGCTTGCTCGATCCCCGTCCTCTCGCGCCGGCCCGCGATTGCAACGATCCAGCGCACGACGAGACCGGTGATTACAGCGAGCCGTACACCGTGCCGATCGCGGCGGACACCGAGCTCATCGTGTTCGACTCGTCGCGGGTCGGCGTCAACCGCCTCGCCGTGACCGACCCGATGTCTCGGACGTATACTGCGCAGATGCGTGAGGCACTTGCGCTGGCGAGCCGCAAGCCGGGCACGCACAGCCTCTTCATGAATCACCATCCGATCCTGGCTTTCGCACCCGACCCGCGCACGCAGCCGACAGGCTTGTATCCTGGCAACGAATCGCTGCAGTCGGTCCTGCAGCCGATCAACGCCGAATTGCTGTTCCCGCAGAACGTCGATGCGCTTATCTCCGGACACGTGCATTTGTTCGAGATGGTCAGCTACACGACGCCGCAACCGACGCAGATCGTCTCGGGCAACGGCGGCAGCTGGGCCGATGTGCCGCTCCCGCGCAATCTGCCTCCGGGCGCAACGCCGGCGCCCGGAGCGCTGGTCGAAAGCATCGTCGCGACTAATCGCTACGGATATCTGACGCTCGAGCGCGACGCAGCCGGGACCGGCACCTGGCGGATTGATGCCCGGGACCGCGAGGGCCGCCTTATCACCACGTGCTGGCTGCGCGACCGGAAAACGCGCTGCGCACCGGAGGACCCGCTATGAGACGCTTCGCCTGCGCATTTTGCTGCGTCGCCTTCGCCGCCGGAGCGCTGGCGCAAGCGGCACCCGACATCCCGCGGTTCTCGGCCGCCAAGGCCGGCAGTGCGCTGCCGGCGGAGTGGAAGCACGTGCCGCTCGCGTCGTTCAAGAACAATACCGAATACACGCTGGTCGTCGAGGACGGCGCGGTCGTGGTTCGGGCCATGGCGCGCAACGCCGCGTCTTTCCTCGCCGTTCCCGCCGACTTCGACCCGCACCAGTTCCCCGCGCTCTCGTGGCGCTGGAAGGTCGCGCAAGGCATCCCCGCTGCGAATACGGCCGAGCAGAGCAAGGAAGACGCGCCGGTTCGTCTGATGGTTGCCTTCGCCGGCGACATCTCCAAGTTGTCGTTCAAGGAGCGCGCGACGGCAAGCGCAGCGCAGTCGATCTCAGGCCAGGCGCTGCCCTACGCGACGCTGATGTACGTCTGGGGCGGCAAGGTTCCGCTCGGTTCGATCACCGTGAGCAGCCGGAGCTCGCGCATCCGTATGCTCGCGGTCGCGGTCGATGATCAGGGCGTGGGACGCTGGCACAGCTATACGCGCAACCTGGTCGAGGATTTCAAGCGGGCCTTCGCTGAAGAACCCGGCAAGGTGACGTCGATCCAGCTGATGACCGACACCGACAACACCGGCGCTGATGTGCAGGCGTATTACGGCGACATCACGATCGGCGCTGCGAAACCTCAGTAAATGTCCTCTAGGAGCCTGCCTCTGTCCCTCCGGGTTGCGGCCAAAAGGCGCGCTTGCGGTGTTGCGCGGCTTGCGAATAGGCCGAGCTATTCGCTGCGCCGCGCGCCGTGCAATCATCGCCTTTTGGCCAGCAACGCATACGTGAGAGCAAGCCCGACAGGCTCCTAGCCCGCAGGTTGCGCCGGCACGGACTGCGCCGCGATTTCTCCGGCAGGCGCCTGCCGCTCTGGTTCGCGCAGAATCAGCGCCAGGTAGTACGCCAGAGCGGGAACGGCATGAAGGAGAAACCGGTTGAGCAGGTTCTCCTCGTCGACGCCGCCCCATGCGCTGCTGAAGAAGAATACGACGACAACGAGGCCCGTTGCCGCCAGCATGGTCAGCGTCATCGGCGCGAGCGTCGCTCCGAGCAGGAACCGCCCGTTGAAGGCGATGAGCGCGATCGTCGCGTACCAGAGCAGGTGCCAGTTATCCATCACGAACAGATGCTGGTAGACGGGCAGGCTTACGTTCTCGAACTTGGTGCGTAGCATATAGCCCATGAACATGAGCTCGTTCGGGCCGAACAAGAGATAGAGGATCGCCGCGATTCCGATCGCAGCGACGACTGCCAACCCGATGCGGCGATGCAGCGCAACGATAATCGCGGGACCCAGTGTCAATGCCCACAGGATGCCTTCGTTCTTGAGCGCCGCGCAGAGCATCGTCATGACGAAGGCGAGCAACGCGTCCTGCCACTGCCGGTGCATCGTCCATTGCCAGAGGCTGATCGCCGCGAGGCCATAGACGATCCCGACGAAGATGTCCGCCATCCCGGCGACCGCGACGCAGATCTGAAGGTACGGCAGGGAGAGGAGCAGATACGTCGATGCCATCGCCGTCGCAGGCCCGGTTCCCAGGCGGCGCACCTGGGCGTAGAACGCGAAGCCGAGCGCGACGAAGGCCGCAACCCAGGGTAGGTTGATGAGCGACTCGTCCCAGTGTCCGACCGCGAGCGCGGTCCAGACTTGAAGCAGGGGAACTGTGGCGGGATAGTTGGGATTCGGATCCCAGAAGAGCAGCGGGTCGCCGAGCCGGAGCCATGGCAACGAATCGGTGAACGGCATAATGCGGCCGTACTCGTACCATACGCGGGACTTGTCCGCCCATTGCGCCATGGCGTCATAAGGCAACAACAGACCCCAGGCGACACAGAGCCCGATGGCGACGGTGCTGAACGTACACAGCGCGAAAAACAGCCAGAACAGTCTGCGCGTCGCCGGCGGCATGCCGGCAAGACTGGCGACGGAGCGCCCGTCCGCCCTGCGCAGCAACGGCAGCGGCTTCGCGACGAACCATCCGGCGCAGGCCAGGACTATCAAGGCTCCGGCGATCCAAGCCAGATTCCAACGCTGACCCGCGGCGGCGAAGAGCCTAAGCAGCAGCGTCACCGTGAAAGCTCCGACGAGGTAACCATAGCCGACGCTAAGCAGCCCTCGTTGGCCGGAATCGGCGCGCCAGAGAGCGCGGACCCAGAGCGTGCCGGCTACCCAGGGCAATGCCACGCTGAGTGTCGCGCCGACGAGATCACGCATGACGGCACACGCTGGGCGTGCGTCGGTGGTAGGCAAGATGGCGATTGAGCATGAGGTCGTGCCGGTACGAGAGCCTCACCGGATGCGCAGCAGCAGCGCCTCCGGTTGCAGCAGGATTTCATCCGCGGGCTTGGTGCGGCCGTCCCTCCACACTGCCACCTGTCGCTCGCGATCGTAGCCAAGCGTCCTCGAATAGATGAGCAGGACATGGTCGCCGCTGTGCAGGTCATCGGGGCCCAGAGGCGGCAGCTTTCCCCGGCGAATAAAAACGCGATTTTCCTGTACGGCGCGATAGACGTTGTGCGGATAGATCAGGAAAGCGGCTCGCGCGCATAGAAAGTCGTTGTCGCAATACAAGATGACGCGCGCCGGCGCCGCCGGCAACGCGCGCTTCATCTTTTCCACAAGCACGAAAAGCGCTGCATCGTCCGCGGCGAGATGCTTTTCCTCGGTCGTCTTGCCGGCGAAGCGGTGGCCTCTTTCGTTGACTTCGCGCCACAGGTTCGCCTGCCAGCGCAGGTCGAGGAGCAACCAGCCGCCGAGAAAGATTCCCCAGAGGATGCGCCGATCGCGCCGCCATCCGCGCCATCGCGCGAGGAGCAGGTACGCGCACATCGCCAGACCTTCGGCGAATGCGACGGCGGTTAGCGGAGCCAGATCATGGGCGCGTTCGGCGTCGAACGGGAAAGTGACCGAATAGCCACGCAACACCATGGCTTCGCTCCATTGCCGGAAAATCTCGCTTACGGTCTCGGTTGCAGATGGCGAAGCGATGCGCACCGACCCTACGCGCAGAGGCGCCGGCAGATTCGACCGGACGACCAGGCCGATCCCGGTGATCGTTCCGGTCCAGCCATCGTCGGCTTTCAGCTCGAGTGGTGCCACGCCGTTGACGAGCCACTGCAGGCGCTTCGTAAAGTTGCGCTTCGGATGTTCGCGCGTCCGCCAGACGAAGATAAGATCCGCTGGCTGTGCCGAGTCGAGCGTCCACTCGATGCGTGGAAATTCGCTGGCCTGAAACGACGAGAGCTTCGCCATCAATATCGATGTTTCGTTCGCGCCCGGCGCTTCCAGCACGAACCACTTGCCGTCCTTGTGAGCGGAGCCCTGAACGAGAATCAGATCGGCGCCGGCAGCGACGATCGGGGCCGGCGCGTCGGTCCACCCGCCGCTGCTGTGCATGAGCACCGCACAGAAGAGCACGACGCCGAGCGCGAGACCCAGAAACGCGCCCGCAACCGCCCACGCTTGCGGGTGAGAGGCCGGTGCGGTCGCCGGGACCCCTGCTGTCCCCTTTACCGTCGTCAAGCGGGTCCCGTTTCCCAGGCGTTTCGGCGGCCGGTTATGGTTTCGCGTCCGCCGCGACGAGGATGCTGCAGCGAACGCGCTCGATCAGAATCGCATCGACCGAGCCGCGCCACCAGCGCAGCGCAAACGACTTGCTGCGCGGATGCCCGAGGATCAGAAGGTCGATGCCCAGCTCGGTGACGAGCTTGCAGATCACGTCGACGGGTTCTCCGACGACCAGATGGTCGGTGACCTGGATTCCCTTGGCGGCGAGCAATGCGTGCGCGTCCTTCAAGTCCGCTTCCATATGCTCCCGCTCGTCGGCCAGCGCAACTTCGGGCACGTACTCGCCCGCGAGCAGATACGCGGAAGGGTAGTGCACGACGCCCGCGAGATGAACCTTGACCGTTGCATCGGGAGCGAGCCGCACCGCCTCGTCGAGGGCGGAACGGGATTCAGGCGTACCGTTGTAGGCGATGAGAATCTTCTTGTACATGAGTCCTCCTCACACTCCAGGCTTCCTGATCGACAGGGCCGGTACGACGACGGCCGCAAATGCGATCGTAACCACCAAAAAGCAATCGCGAAAGGCCAGCGTCGCTCCGCCCGGCTCGTCGTGGAAGCCGAGCCGCCACTCGAGCATGACGGCGAGCAGATTCACGCCGATCGCGCCGCCGAGCTGCCGCGCAAAGTTTACCGCCGCCGACGCATGCCCGAGATACTGCTCCGGCAGCGTCTGCACCGCACCGACATTGAGCGCGGGAATGATCAGCCCCAGCCCTGCGCGGCCGATCGTAAGCCACAGGGCCAGCAACCAGAAGGTGGTCGTTCCGGTCGCGAACGCGAGCAGCAGGCTCGAAAGCGCGAAACACGCCAGGCCTCCGCTGACGACGTACCGCGGCGGTGCGCGGTCGGTCAGGCGCCCCCCCAGCGCGATCGCCACAGCGAGCGCGAGCCCGGGCCAAAGCAGCAGACTTCCTGCGCGTGCCGGAGTGTACCCGGCGATGTCCTGCACGAATACCGGCACGAGGTAAGTGGTTCCGAATAATCCCATCCCATAGGCAAACGCGACCAGCGACGCCGCCCGAAAGCCGGGGCTCGCGAACAGGCGCAGCGCGAACAGCGGAGCGGCAACGCGAAACTCCCACGCCACAAAGCCCGCGGCGAGCCCGAGCGCCAGCGACGCGTCGAGGAAGGCGGCCGTCGAGATCCAGCCGGCACGATGGCCGACGACGGGCAGATTGAGCAACGCTACGAGAGCGAGGCTCAGCAATACCGCGCCCAGCCAATCGAAACGCGGCTGCGGTGCAGGGCTCCGAACGTCTGACAGCCAGCGCCATCCGAGCGGCAGCGCGGCGACACAGAAAGGAACGGAAAGAAGGAAGATCGCCCGCCAGCCGAACGGCTCCATCAGCAAGCCGCCTGCCGCCGGCCCGACGGCCGGCGCCAGTACGACTCCGAACCCGAACAGCCCCATGGCGCGGCCCCGCTGCTCGAGGGGAAAGACTTCGAACAGCGCGATCATCGACAGCGGCTGCATGACGCCGGCCGCAACGCCCTGCAGCACGCGCGCGGCGATCAGCGACTCGGGGTTCCAGCTTGCGGCGCCCAGGAGCGACGCTGCGAAGAACAGGGCCATCGTGACCACGAACGTGCGGCGTTGTCCGAAGGCCTCGACCAGCCACGCGGTGGCGAGCATCGACGTCGTGGTCGCGGCCAGGAATCCCGTCGTGACCCATTGCAGCGAGTCGTGGCCGATATTGAATTCGCGGATCAGCGCCGGAAACGCGACGTTGACGATGGTCGCCGCGAGGATCGTAGAGACCGCCCCGAGCATGGTCGTCGCGACGACCCATCGGCGGCGCTGCATCGCGGACGGCGTGGCGGAGTCGTCCGGCGCGCCCGGCATGCGAAGCTCGTCCATCCCGCGCGGCGAAGCTTTAGGACGGGACGGGCTCGATCGGCACTGGGCGCCCGGCGAGCGCTAGCGCGATGTCGGCCAGCTCGTCCCAGATGCTGCCGCAGCCGATGCCCTTGGCGAGCGCGTCGAGCCGCGCCAGACGCGTCAGCAGCGCCGGAATGAGCGCCGCATCGACGCGGTGCGCCGCGCGTTCCAGGGCGGTTTGGCGTTTGCCCCACACGCGCGCAGTCCGGACCGCGACTCCGACAGGGACGCCTGCGGCCACCGCTGCGAGGACGCCGGAGAGTGCGTGCAGATCTTCGCCGAGTTGCCAGACGAGCAATGGCACGCCTTCGCCCTCAGCCTCGAGCGCGGCAAGGATGCGCAAAGCACGGCCTGCGTCGCCCGCGAGCCACGCTTCCGAGAGCTGGAACACGTCGAAGCGCGCCACGTCGGCTACCGCGCGCTCGACCGCGTCGTGATCGAGCTCGCCCTCGGGCAGGAGAAGGCCGAGCTTTTCGACCTCTTGGCGAGCAGCGAGAAGATTGCCTTCGGTCGCGTCGGCCAGAAGCTGCAACGTGTCGTCGCGGACGCGCTGATTCTGCCGTGCGAGGCGCGCCGCGAGCCACTGCGGCAACTCGCCGCGCTCGAGCGGTTGCACCGCAATGCTGACGCCGGCCCGTTCGAGGGCGGAAAACCACGCGCTGGCCTGCGCGGCGCGATCGAGCCGCGGCAGCGTGATCAGCGTCAGCGTGTCGGGGTGGGGATGCGCCGCACACTCCTCGAGCGCGCCCGCGCCCTCGACGCCGGGCTTGCCCGACGGTATGGCGAGGTCGACGAGCTTGCGCGCCCCGAATAGACCGAGGTTGCGATTCGCCGCCGCGAACGCATCCCATTTGAAACCAGGCTCGGCGACGAGAACTTCGCGCTCGTCGAAACCGGCTGCGCGGGCGGCGGCGCGGATTTCATCGCCGGCCTCGATCGCGAGCAAGGGCTCGTCGCCGTGGACGACGTAGAGCGCGGCAAGGCCTTTGGCGAGGTGCGCGGCGAGCCGGTTGGAGCGAACCTGCACGGCGGTCTGGACTGCTGGAGCTCAAGCTCGGGCGTGGGCCGCGCTGTTGCTCACGCCGGTTTTCTCGCCGATTGCAGACGACGCACGATCTGCTGCACCGCATCGTCCTGCATCTCGCGCCAGAGTCTCTGCTCCTGCGCTTCCTTCGCTAGCGCCTCGGTATCGTTGTACGTGTAGCTGCGGCGCACAAGCACCTCGGAGGTTGGCAGCCAATCGTTGCCTGCGGCATCGTGGACGCGAAACAGGACGCGCTTGGTCAGCAGGAACTCGCGGACCTTCCCGCCACCTGACAGTGACAGGATCTGCTTGTTATTTTCGACGCTGGTGATGTCGAGAATGACCTGTGCGGTTTCCGGCGACGCGACGAGTTGTGCCGTGCCGATGCCTTCCAGCGAGCGCTTAAGGTCCATCGTGAGCGGTTGCGCCGCAGGCGAGTTGAGGAACAGCGTGTCGAACGTATAGTTCGCTTCGCCGCGCAAGTGAAAGCCGCAAGCGACGAGTGCGCCCGAGAGGACGAGCCCGACGCTCAGTCGGGCGAAGGCCGATCGGAATCCGCACTCGTCGTCCCCGCGAAGCCTGCCCCGGCAGGCAGTAAGCCGGGGGCCGGAAGCCAATGTCCGCCGTAGGTCAGACCACCACATTGACGAGCCTCCCGGGAACGATGATGACCCGGCGCGGCCGCGCGCCGTTGGCGTGCTTCTGTACCTCGGGACTTGCAACCGCGGCCTTCTCGATCGCGGCCGAGTCCGCGGCTGCGGCCACGCGCAGCTTGCCGCGCAGTTTTCCATTCACCTGCAGTACGAGCTCGACCTCGTCCCGCGCGAGCGCGGCGGCGTCGACTTTGGGCCACGGCGCGTCGAGGATATCGCCGTGCTTCGCCGCGTAGCCGAGCTGCTCCCACAGCGCGTGCGTGATGTGCGGCACCACGGGATTCAACACGCGCAGCAGCAGCGACAAGCCCTCGCGTGCAAGCTCGATGGCCGCGGGAGTCGCTTCCGCCGGCACGCGCTCCAGCGCATTGAGCATCTTCATTCCGGCCGAAACGACCGTGTTGTACTTGACGCGATGGTAATCGTCGTCGGCCTGCTTCAAATGCAGATGCAGCTCGCGCCGAATCGCGCGCAGCGCGGGCGGCGCGTGCAGCCAGTCGACCGTCACTCCGATGCGCGAGAGCGCTTCGGCGCGATCCTGCGCGTAGGCCCAGAGCCGTTTCAGGAAACGGTACGCACCTTCGACGGCATCGTCGGACCACAGCGCGGATTCCTCCGGAGGGCCGGCGAACATGACGAACAGGCGCGCCGTATCGGCGCCGTATTTCGCAATCAGCTTGTGCGGATCGACGCCGTTTTTCTTGCTCTTGGACATCGTGCCGATACCGCCGTATTCGACGCTCTGGCCGTCGCTCTTGAGCGTGCCGCCGACGATGCGACCCTCCTCGTCGTGCAGCGGCTCGACCTCTTCGGGTTCGAAATAATCGATGCCGCCTTTATCACTGCGCCGGAAGTAGCTGTGGTTGAGCAACATGCCCTGTGTCATCAGCCGCAGGAACGGCTCGTCGAATCCCACGAGTCCCATGTCGCGCATGACCTTGGTCCAGAAGCGCGCGTAGAGCAGGTGCAGGATCGCGTGCTCGATGCCGCCGATGTACTGGTCCATGGGGTTCCAGTACTCGTTACGTGCGTCGACCATCGTCGGCGCCCCGGGGCAGGCGTAGCGCATGTAATACCAGGACGAGTCGACGAAGGTGTCCATCGTGTCGGTTTCGCGCTTCGCCGCGCCGCCGCATCGTGGACACGTCGTAGCGACGAAATCGGCGCGCTTGGCCAACGGATTGCCGGTGCCGTCGGGAATCAAGTCTTCGGGCAGGACCACCGGCAGTTCGGCTTCCGGAACGGGCACGTCGCCGCAGGCCGGGCAGTGGATGATCGGGATGGGCGTGCCCCAGTAGCGCTGGCGCGACATTCCCCAATCGCGCAGGCGATACGTGATCCGCTTCTCGCCCAGTTCCATTGCCTCGAGGTCGGCGGCGATCGCATCGACCGCGGCCTGATAGGAGAGACCGTCGTACTTGCCCGAGTTGATGCAAGTACCGCGCGTCTTGTCCTCGTACCACGGCAAAAATGTTTCGGTGGAGAAGGTCTCGCCAGCGACCGCGATGACCTGCTCGATCGGCAAGCCGTACTTTTTTGCGAACGCGAAGTCGCGCTCGTCGTGGCCGGGCACGCCCATCACCGCGCCCTCGCCGTAGGCCATAAGGACGTAATTGCCGACCCAGATCTCGATCTTCTCGCCGGACAGCGGATGGGTGACATGAAGGCCGGTCGGCATGCCCTTCTTTTCCATCGTCGCGAGCTCGGCCTCGATCAGGGTACCGCGCTTGCATTCATCGATGAAAAGAGCGAGCTCCGGATTCGACCGCGCCGCGTGCGCGGCCAGCGGGTGCTCGGCAGCGACCGCGCAGAACGTGACACCCATGATCGTGTCGGCGCGCGTGGTGAAAACCCACAACTTCCCGTCGCCGATAAGTTTCCCGGTGGCGGGGTCTCGTATATCGTGCGGGAACGCGAAGCGGACGCCTTCGCTGCGGCCGATCCAGTTCGCCTGCATCGTCCGCACGCGTTCGGGCCAGCCGGTCATCTTTTCCAGGTTGTCGAGCAATTCGTCGGCGTAGGCGGTAATCCTGAGGTAGTACATCGGGATCTCGCGCTTCTCGACCGGCGCGCCCGAGCGCCAGCCTTTGCCGTCGATCACCTGTTCGTTGGCGAGCACCGTTTGATCGACCGGATCCCAGTTGACGATGCCGGTCTTCTTGTACGCGATACCGCGCTCGAGCATCTTGAGGAATAGCCACTGGTTCCAGCGGTAATATCCGGGCTCGCAGGTCGCAAGCTCGCGCGACCAATCGATCGCGAGCCCCACCGCCTGCATCTGGGTTTTCATGTAGGCGATGTTGTCGTACGTCCACTTTGCCGGCGCGACGCTGCTTTTCATCGCCGCGTTTTCCGCCGGCAGCCCGAACGCGTCCCAGCCCATCGGCATCAACGTGTTGTACCCGTTCATACGCAGGTAGCGGTACATCATGTCGTTGATGGTGTAGTTGCGCACATGTCCCATGTGCAGCACGCCGGAGGGATAGGGAAGCATCGACACGCAATAGAACTTCGGTTTGTCGCCGCTCTCGCGGGCGCGGAAGCCCTGCACCGAAGTCCAGTGCGCCTGCGCGGAAGCTTCGATGTCGGCGGGGCGATACGGCTGCATGAGGCGTGGTGTCGGCTCGAACGTGAAGCGAACGATTATACCGGCATGATGATCTGCGACCCGGCCCGCCGGCGGAGATTACGGTGCGACGAGCGCGACGACGGCGAGGACTGCAAACAGTGCTGCAGCGACGACGCGCACCGCACGCAGGGGAACCCGAGCTGCGAACGTCCGCCCGAGATAGACGACAGGCACGTCGGCGACGAGCATGCCGAGTGTAGTACCGGCGACGACTGCGACGAGATCGTTGAACTTCGCCGCGAGCATCACGGTGGCGATCTGCGTCTTGTCGCCCATCTCGGCTAGGAAAAAAGCGATGACGGTAACCGCGAACACGCCGAGGCGACTCAAGGGCCCCGTGTAGTCATCGTCGAGCCGGTCGGGCTTGAGCGCCCACAAAGCGACCGCGAGAAAAGAGGCGGCGAGGAGCCAGCGCAAGTAGGTGGCGGGCACGATCTCCCGCACCCAGACGCCGACGAGGCCCGCGAGCGCATGGTTTGCCAGCGTCGCCACGAGGATTCTGAGAACGATCGGCGCCGTACGACGAAAACGGGCGGCGAGCAGCAGCGCGAGCAATTGCGTCTTGTCGCCGATTTCGCCGGCTGCAACGACCAAAATCGAGACGAGGAGGGCTTCCAAGGATAGGCATCGATGCGCCGCCCCGCCGTTACGGCCTCAATACCCGCCTTCCGTCGGCTGGGGTCGACGCTACGTGCCCGGAGCGACCTGGAAGGCCGCGGAGCCAGGCGCCGGACTGATAGAATTCTAGCGCACCTAAGGAACCTCTTCCCGGCACTGCGACCCAACGTCGCACTCGGCGCTTCGTTAAGCGCATCCATCCATGGTCCGTTCACTGCGTTATTTTGTTTGCGTCATCGTTGCCGCGATGGCCGTGACCGGCGTTGCCGTTGCGGCGCCGGTGCGCACCGCGCACGTCGAGGCCGAGCTGGTTCCGGCTGCGACCGCGCTGACGCCGGGGACGTCGCTGACCGTGGCGCTGCGCCTCAAGATGGACAAGGGCTGGCATACGTACTGGCAGAACCCGGGCGAGTCGGGGCTGCCCACGACGCTTGCCTGGAAGCTGCCCGCCGGGCTGACGGCGGGCCCGATCCAGTGGCCGCCGCCGCGCGCGCTTCCGGTGGGACCGCTGATCAACTACGGATACGAGGGCGAAGTTCTCCTGCTGACCGATATCGCCGCGACGAGCGCACTGTCGAGCGCGGCACCGGCAACGCTTCGGGCGCGGGCGGACTGGCTCGTTTGCAAGGAGATATGCATTCCCGAAGGCGCCGATCTCGCGCTGACGCTGCCGGTATCGCCACAATCCTCTTCCGACCCGCAGTGGGGCGACGCTATCGCCCGCGCGCGCGCGTCGGTGCCGCGTCCGCTCGCCGGATGGACCGTCGCCGCGAGCGGCCAGGGCTCCCGGGTCGAAGTCGCGCTCACCCCAGGAGCGGACCGCGGCGATCCGGGCGAGATCCGGTTCTTCCCGTTTGCCGAGGGCAAGATCGAGCCGAGCGCGCCGCAGACGCTCGTTCGCGAGGGTGCGACACTGAGACTGACACTGCCGGTGGCGAGCCAGCGCGTGGGCGACTTCACGCGCGTCGCCGGCGTGCTTATCGCGAGCAAAGGGTTCGGCGCGCAGAGCGCCGCAAGCATCGACGTGCCCCTCGCCGGCAGCATTGTCGCGGGTCCTCGGCCTAATGCCGCCACGGCGCCATTCGCGAGCGATGGCGGTACCGACATCTCGCTCGGCGTCGCGCTCGCCTTCGCGCTCGCTGGCGGACTGCTGCTCAACCTGATGCCCTGCGTGTTCCCGGTGTTGTCGCTCAAGGTGCTCGGCTTCGCCGCGCACCGGGCCAACAGCCGTGCGATGCGCGTGCACGGCCTGGCGTTCGCGGCCGGTGTGATCGGCTCGTTCTGGCTGCGCGCCGGTTTGCTGCTCGCGCTGCGCGCCGCAGGAGCGCAGCTCGGCTGGGGCTTTCAGCTGCAGTCGCCGGCGGTCGTCGTGGGCCTGGCGGTCCTGTTCTTCGTGCTCGCACTCAATCTTTCCGGCGTGTTCGAGATCGGCCAGTTCCTGCCGTCCTCGCTGTCGACCTGGAACGCGCGCAATACCTACGTCAACGATGCGCTCTCCGGCGTCCTCGCAGTCGTGGTTGCGTCGCCGTGCTCGGCTCCGTTCATGGGCGCGGCGATCGGCTACGCGCTGATGCAAAGTGCCCCTTTTACCGTGGCGGTGTTCACGGCGCTGGGATTCGGAATGGCGCTGCCGTACCTCCTGCTCGCGTTTTTTCCGGGATGGCGGAACAAGCTCCCGGCGCCGGGGCCGTGGATGCTGCGCTTGAAGGAAGTGCTCGCATTTCCACTCTACGCGACGGTGATCTGGCTCGCGTGGGTGCTCGGCGCAGAGCTCGACAACGATGCGGTCGCGCGGCTCGCGCTGATGTTGCTGTTGATCGCGCTTTCGCTCTGGGCGTGGCAGACGATGCGCAACGGCGGGGCGCGGGCGTGGGGGTCCGTTGCGCTCGCCGGCCTCGTCGCCGCGATCGTTGCCGGCGCGCCCGTCGTCGGCGCCGCGGTTACGGGGAGCGAACCGGTGGTGAAGCCGCTTGCCGCGGACAAGGGCCCATGGCAGGACTATGCTCCGGAGCGCGTTCGCCAGCTCACCGATGCGGGCCGCGTCGTGTTCGTCGATTTCACCGCCGCTTGGTGCGTGACCTGTCAGGTCAACAAGCGCCTGGTCCTCAATACCGAGGCAGTGCAGCAGGCCTTCGCGCAAAACAACGTCGCGCTGGTTCGCGCCGACTGGACGCGCCGCGATGCAACGATCGGGCGCGCGCTCGCGGCACTGGGCCGCAGCGGCGTCCCGGTCTATGTGCTCTACCGGCCGGGCCGCGAACCGCTGATCCTTCCCGAGGTCTTACAAAAGCGTACGATAATAGACGCCTTGGCAAACCCTTAGCCGGAAGTCGAACGAGATGATGGAGGCACCGTGAGCTGGCGTATTCTGATTGCCGTGGCCGCGATCGGCGCAGCGATGCCGGCGTTGGCCGCGACCGCGGGACAACCCGCGCCGAATTTCACGTTGACCGATACGCAAGGCAAGACGGTCCAGCTGTCCGACTTCAAGGGCAGGTACGTCGTGCTCGAGTGGACGAACCCGGGATGTCCGTTCGTGCGCAACCACTACAACACCCGGAACATGCAGACCTTGCAGCAAGGCTGGGGCCCGCGCGGCGTCGTGTGGCTCTCGATCGATTCATCGAACAAGTCGAGCTGGGACTATCTGCAACCTCCGAAGCTCGGCGAATGGATGCAGACGCGCGGCGCGGCGCAGAAGGCCGTGCTCATGGATCCCGACAGCGCGATCGCGAAGGTCTACCGAGCCAGGACGACGCCGCACATGTTCGTGATCGATCCCGAGGGGACCATCATCTATGCGGGAGCGATCGACGACAGACCGTCGACACGCCCCGAAGACCCGCCTGCGGCGCACAACTACGTTCGCGCTGCGCTCACGCAGGCGACCGGCGGCGCGGCGGTGACGACCGCGGCAACGACAACGTACGGCTGCTCGATCAAGTATTGATTCGCTTCGACAGACTCAGCGCGGGCCCCCCGTCAACGTTAGATCCAGCAAGGAAAAGGCGAGGCGAACGGGAAGCGCACGGCATCCGCCGCTCGTGATTCCCAATGCGACGTTGGGACTCGGCGCGGCGCGCCTGCGGTATGCTACGCGCGCAACGCGAGCATGCCGACAAGATGCGAACAACGCCCGCTAGAGTGGTTTCAAGGAGGCGGCCGCACGCTCCAGCGGCGTGGTTCGTAGCTTCCATCGTTGTGCTCTTCGCAGCCTGCGCACGGCAGGGCGACCGGCCGCTGCAGGGCTACATCGAGGGCGAATACATCCGTGTCGGCCCGCAGTTCGCCGGAATCCTGCAGCAACTCTCGGTGCAACGCGGCGATCAGGTCGCGACCGGCGCGCCGCTGTTCGCGCTCGAGCGCGAGAACGAAATCGCCGCGCGGCGGCAAGCCGAGGAACTGCTGCGCGGTGCGCTGGCGCGAACGGACAATCTGAAGAAGGGCAAGCGGCCGCCGGAAGTCGAAACCGTCGCCGAGCAACTGCGCCAGGCCCAGGCTGCGCGCGAGCTGGCGGCCGCGAACTACAGGCGCCAGGAATCGCTGTTCAAGTCGGGCTTTGTCAGCAACGCAGCGCTCGACGACGCGCGCACGAAGCTGAGAAGCGACGACGCGCTCGTCGCGCAACTCAGGGCGTCGGTGCAGACCGCCAATCTGCCCGCACGACCCGACGAAATCCGCGCCGCGCAGGCCGACGCCGACGCGGCGCGGCAGGCGGTCGCGCAAAGCGACTGGCGGCTATCGCAGCGGGCAGTCACGGCACCGCAGGCCGGACGCGTCAACGATACGTATTACGTCGTCGGCGACTTCGTGCCTGCCGGCAGCCCGGTGGTGAGCCTGCTGCCGCCGGCCAATGTCAAGGTCCGATTTTTCGTGCCGGAGCCGCTTCTCGGCCGGCTGAAGCCCGGGCAAACGCTGAATTTTGCCTGCGATGCATGCGGCGGTCCGCTGACGGCGACGATCGCGTTCATCTCCGACCGTGCCGAGTTCACGCCGCCGGTGCTCTATTCGAAGGAAAACCGGGCCAAGCTCGTATACCTGGTCGAGGCCAGGCCCGCGCCCGATGTCGCTGCAAGACTGAATCCCGGACAACCAGTCGATGTGACGCTGCCGCCGGCGCCATGAACGACGCCCGCGCCGCCGAAGTCGTTATCGACGTGCACGGCATCAACAAGTATTTCGGCGAGAACCACGTCGTCAAGGACCTTTCGCTCACCGTACGCCGCGGGGAGATTTTCGGCTTTCTCGGCCCCAATGGCAGCGGCAAGACCACTTCGATTCGCATGCTCTGCGGGCTGCTCACCCCCGACAGCGGCGAAGGCACCTGCCTGGGGTACGACATCGTCCGCGAAACCAAACAGATCAAGCGCCACGTCGGCTACATGACGCAGCGCTTCTCGTTCTGGGAAGACCTCACGATCCGCGAGAACCTGCGCTTCGTCGCGCGCATGTACGGAATGCGCGACGGGCGGGAGAGGGTCGAGCAGACGCTGGCGCAACTCGGGCTCGCGGCGCGGGGAAATCAACTCGCCGGCGCACTCTCCGGCGGCTGGAAGCAGCGCCTGGCACTCGCCGCGTGCCTGCTGCACGATCCGCAACTGCTCCTGCTCGACGAGCCGACCGCCGGCGTCGATCCCAAGGCGCGGCGCGACTTCTGGGAGGAGCTGCACGCGCTCGCCGCGCGTGGCATCACGGTGCTGGTCAGCACGCATTACATGGACGAGGCCGAGCGCTGCATGAAGCTCGGTTACATCCTCTACGGCCGGCTCCTGGTGCAGGGCACCGCACAGGAGGTGATCGCCAGCCAGTCGCTCTACACCTGGACGGTGACAGGCGACGATCTGCCTGCGCTCGCGGCGCGGCTGCGCACGCTACCCTCCGTCGAGCAGGTTGCCGCATTCGGCAACACGCTGCACGTTACCGGCTCGGATCGCGAGCGCCTGCAGCGCGAGCTTGCCCCGTTGATGGCCGAGCCTGGGCGCACCTGGACCGAAGTCGAGCCGGGGCTGGAGGACGTTTTCATCCATTTGATGCGCAGCGCGGGCGACGTGCCGGTCACGGAAATTCATTGATGGGCGACTATTTCTCGATCTCGCGCTGGCTCGGCATCGTCGGCAAGGAGTTCATCCAGCTCAAACGCGACAGCCTGACCTTCGGCATGATCGTCGGTATCCCGATCATCCAGCTCATCCTGTTCGGTTTCGCGATCAACTCCGATCCGAAACACCTGCCGACAGCGGCGCTCATCGCCGACCGCAGCGAGTTCTCGCGCAGCATTCTGGCAGGCCTGAAGAACAGCGAATACTTCGCGTTCGTCGGCGAAGCACGCGACGAAGCCGATGCCGACCGGATGCTTGCGACCGGCGAGGCGCAGTTCGTGGTGAGCATTCCGGCGGATTTCTCGAAGCGGCTGGTCCGCGGCGAGCGGCCCGCTGTCCTGGTCGAAGCGGACGCGACCGATCCGGCCGCGACCGGCAATGCCATCGCGGCGGTCAACCAACTCGCGCAAACGGTCCTCGCACACGATTTGACCGGTCCGTTGGCCTCGCTGGCAGCGACACCCGGCGCGTTCGAGGTCCGCGTCCATCCCCGCTACAACCCGGAGGCGGTGACGCAATACAATATCGTGCCCGGCCTGATGGGTGTGATCCTGACGATGACGATGGTCATGATGACCGGGCTCGCGATCACCCGGGAGCGCGAGCGCGGGACGATGGAAAACCTGCTGGCGACGCCGGCGACCGCGCTGGAAGTCATGACCGGCAAGATCGTGCCCTACATCCTCATCGGCTTGATCCAGGTGACGTTGGTGCTGACGCTGGCGGAATGGCTTTTCAAGGTGCCGATGCTTGGCGGCTACGGGATCCTGTACCTTTCCGTGCTGCTGTTCATCGCCGCGAACCTGACGCTGGGGTTGACCATCTCCTCGATTGCGGGCAACCAGCTGCAGGCGGTGCAGATGACGTTCTTCTTCTTCCTGCCGTCGATCCTGCTGTCCGGCTTCATGTTCCCGTTCCGCGGCATGCCGGAATGGGCGCAGGCGATCGGCCAGGCGCTGCCCCTGACGCATTTCCTGCGCATCATCCGCGGCGTGCTCCTCAAGGGCAACGGCTGGAGCGAGATCCTGCCGGAGGCCTGGCCGATCGCCGCGTTCATGCTGGTCGTGATCGCGATCGGGTTGCGTTTCTTCCGCTCCACGCTCGACTAGCTAGTCGGCGCGCCGGGACCATTCCCAACCCGGCGGCTGCGGAAGAAAATCTCGATGGTCGCGCGTGGTTGCGGAGTACAAGGACGGTAAAAATCACTCGCTGGAGCGGATGGGCGCGCCGCGTGTAAAATTTACAAATACATGCGGCTTGCATGTCGCGACGCGCCGCGCGTATTCTGCATTCGATCTCGACACGAAGTACGTATTGCAGTACCCGCGCGGCTGTTCGCGCGTGCACTCGGAGGCACACCATGCAAGCCGTCGAACGCGCACTACTTCCCGCGGATGAAATCGCCGTCATTCTGGGCGCCTTGAATGCGCTCAAGCGCGGCGATGCGTCTGTGCGATTGCCCGCGGATTGGCCCGGTTCTCTGGGACGCGTGGCCGATGTGTTCAACGATGTCGTCGAGCGCAACGAACGGATGGCGCAGGAACTCGAGGGGATCTCCCGCGTCGTCGGCAAGGAGGGCAAGCTCGGGAAGCGTTGCACCATGGGCGACGTGACCGGCTTCTGGCGCGATTCGATCGACGCGGTCAATCTGCTTATCGACGACCTGGTTCACCCGACGAGCGAGACGGCGCGCGTGATCGGCGCCGTGGCGCAGGGCGACTTGTCGCAGACCATGGCGCTGGAGGTCGACGGCGAGCCGTTGCAGGGCGAGTTCCTCCGCACGCGAAGACCGTCAACAAGATGGTCGATCAGCTGGGGTCGTTTGCCGCGGAGGTCACGCGCGTCGCGCGTGAAGTGGGAACCGAGGGAAAGCTCGGCGGCCAGGCGCGAGTCAAGGGCGTCGCCGGGACGTGGAAAGACCTGACCGACAGTGTCAATTCGATGGCGGGCAACCTGACCGCACAGGTGCGCAACATCGCCGACGTCACCACCGCGGTCGCGACCGGCGACCTGTCGAAGAAGATCACGGTCGACGTCAAGGGCGAGATCCTCGAGCTCAAGAACACGATCAACACCATGGTCGACCAGCTGCGCTCGTTCGCGTCGGAAGTCACGCGCGTGGCGCGCGAAGTCGGCACCGAGGGTCGCCTGGGCGGCCAGGCCGACGTGCAGGGCGTGGCCGGGACGTGGAAGGACCTCACCGAGAGCGTCAACTCGATGGCGAGCAACCTGACCGGCCAGGTGCGCAACATCGCCGACGTCACCAAGGCCGTGGCGAGCGGCGACCTGTCGAAGAAGATCACGGTGGACGTCAAGGGCGAGATCCTCGAGCTCAAGAATACCGTCAATACCATGGTCGACCAGCTCTCATCGTTCGCGTCGGAAGTAACGCGGATGGCGCGCGAAGTCGGCACCGAAGGGATGCTGGGTGGGCAGGCTGACGTTCGAGGCGTCGCGGGCACGTGGAAGGACCTGACCGACAGCGTGAACTTCATGGCCGGCAACCTGACGAGCCAGGTGCGCGGCATCGCCAAGGTGGTCACGGCAGTGGCCAATGGCGACTTGCAGCAGAAGTTGACGGTCGAGGCGAAAGGCGAGATCGCGGCGTTGTCGGACACCATCAACAGCATGATCGACACGCTGGCGACGTTCGCCGATCAGGTGACGTCGGTGGCACGCGAGGTCGGCGTGGAGGGTAAGCTCGGCGGGCAGGCGAAGGTTCCGGGCGCGGCGGGAACGTGGAAAGGCCTCACCGAAAACGTGAATCAGCTCGCGGCCAATCTGACGACCCAGGTGCGGGCGATCGCCGAGGTGGCGACGGCCGTGACGCAGGGCGACCTGACGCGCTCGATTACGGTCGAGGCGCGGGGCGAAGTGGCCGCGCTGAAGGATACGACCAACGAAATGATCCGCAACCTGCGCGACACCACGCACAAGAACACGGAGACCGACTGGCTGAAGACCAACCTCGCCAAGTTCAGCCGGATGCTTCAGGGTCAGAAGAACCTCAACACCGTCGGCCGCCTGATTCTGACCGAGCTTGCTCCGGTCGTGTCGGCGCAACACGCGCTGTTCTACGTGCTCGACTCGAACGCCGAACAGCCCGGGCTGACGCTGCTCGCGAGCTACGGCTCCAGGGGCCAGAGCGCGCTCGGCAATCGCGTCGAGCTGGGCGAGGGCCTCGTGGGGCAATGCGCGGTCGACAAGGAGAAGATCCTGCTGTCGAACGTGCCCGTCGACTACATCCGGATTTTCTCGGGCCTGGGCGCGGCGCCGCCGCAGAACATTCTGGTGCTGCCCGTCATCTTCGAAGGCCAGGTCAAGGGCGTGCTGGAGCTCGCCTCGTTCGACCGGTTCAGTCCCACGCACGAAGCGTTCCTCGATCAGTTGACCGAGAGCATCGGCATCGTCATCAATACCATCTAAGCGAACACCCGCACCGAGGACCTGCTCACGCAGTCGCAATCGCTGGCGCACGAGCTGCAGAGCCGGCAGCAGGAGTTGCAGCAGACCAACCAGGAGCTGGAAGAAAAGGCGGGGCTGCTCGCGCACCAGAACCAGGAAGTCGAGCGCAAGAACCAGGAGGTCGAGCAGGCGCGCAAGGCCCTGGAGGAAAAAGCCGAGCAGCTCGCGCTGACCTCCAAGTACAAGTCCGAATTCCTGGCCAATATGTCGCACGAACTGCGCACGCCGCTCAACAGCCTGCTCATTCTGTCCGACCAGTTATGCAAGAATCCGGGCGGCAACCTGACCGGCAAGCAGGTCGAATTCGCGAAGACGATCCATGCCTCTGGCAACGATCTGCTGATGCTGATCAACGACATTCTGGATTTGTCGAAGATCGAGTCCGGTACGGTCGTCGTCGACGCGACGGACCTGTTGCTGGAGGATCTGCAACGCTATGTCGAGCGCACGTTCCGGCACGTGGCCGAAGCGAAGAACGTCGGTTTCTTCATCAGGCTCGATTCGCGCCTGCCGAAGTCGATGCTCTCCGATGCCAAGCGGCTGCAGCAGGTGCTGAAGAATCTGCTGTCCAACGCGTTCAAGTTCACCCACCAAGGTCACGTCACGCTGACGATCGAATCGGTCAAAACGGGCTGGGATCCGCAGAATGAGAGCCTGAATCGCGCCGGCGACGTGATCGCGTTTTCGGTCGCGGATACCGGCATCGGTATCTCTTCGGACAAGCAGCAGATTATCTTCGAGGCGTTCCAGCAGGCCGACGGGAGCACGAGCCGGAAATACGGCGGGACGGGCCTCGGTCTGGCGATCAGCCGCGAGCTGTCGCGGCTGCTCGGCGGTGAGCGGAGGCTGGTCAGCGCACCTCGGGCCGGCAGCACCTTTACCTTGTACCTGCCGCAGATCTACATGCCGCAACGTTTTCCGCGCAAGGCTCCAGCCGCGGCGCCGTCTTCCGTTGCTGCGGGTCGCGGCAGCGCAGCCGCCATACCCGGCGAACCGGCCGGCAGAATCGCGGATTCCGGGAAGGACGACGCGGCGCGCGGCAAGCGTGTCGACGCGGACGACGGGGGGCGCGAGCTCTCGTTGCTGCAGCCGGCCCTCTCCACTCTGGTCAACGAGGTCGGTGACGATCGCGACCGCCTGACACTGGGCGCGCCGGTTCTGCTCATCATCGAGAACGACCTCTCGTTCGCCCGCTTTCTTCTCGACGCGGCGCGCGAAAAGGGCTTCAAGGGCATCGTCACGTCGATGGGCGTCTCGGCACTCGCACTGGCAGCGGAGTACAAGCCGTCCGCGGTGACGCTCGATATCTTCCTGCCCGACATCGACGGGTGGCGCGTGCTGGACAGGCTGAAGCACGATTCGCAGACGCGGCACATCCCGGTCTCGGTCATTTCCACCGACGAATCGCGCGAACGGGCGCTGAACGCCGGAGCATTCTCTTTCCTGGCGAAGCCGATTCAGAGCAAGGAGATGATCGATGCGCTGATCGATCAAGTAACGCAATTCATGCAGCGGCCCGAAAGACATCTGGTGATAGTCACCGCGGACGCGAAGCGGCGCAACTGGCTTGTCGAATATCTCACCGCCGACGACGTTCGCGTCACGGCGGCGCGGGACTATGACGCGGCGGCGACGCTGCTCGCGGGGAATAGTGTCGATTGCCTGGTCGTCGATACGGAAGCGCTTCAAGACTGCGAAACGGACTCCGCAGGCATGAATACCGAGCCAGCAGCAGACTCGCTGTCCGTGGTGCTCTACGGCGACACCGGCGACGCGGCGCAACTTCATCGCTGGCGACGCCTCGCCAAGAGCACGGTCGTGCGCAAAGCGCGCTCACCCGAGGACCTCCTCGATCAGACGAGCTTTATGCTGCATCGCTCGCCCGCCAAAATGCCGGAGGCGCATCGTAAAATCCTGCGCGAGCTGTACGACGCGAACGAGGTGCTCAAGGGCAAGAGAGCCATGATCGTCGACGATGACATGAGAAACATCTTTGCGCTGTCGTCGCTGCTCGAGGACAAGGGCATGGTCGTCGTCTCTCACGACAACGGACCCGACGCGGTCAACGCGCTGCGTTTGCAGACGAATGTCGATGTGATCCTGATGGATATCATGATGCCGGAGATGGACGGGATCGACACGATCAAGGAAATCCGCAAGATCCCAGCGTACAAGCACGTGCCCATCATCGCGGTGACCGCCAAGGCCATGAAGGGTGATCGCGAGAAATGCATGGAAGCGGGGGCGTGGGTTACCTTTCCAAGCCCGTCGATGCCGAGCTGATGGTAGGGGTGCTGCGAGCGTGGCTGGGATGATCCTGCGCCGCATTCAAGCAAGTCCTTGACGCCGACGAACGTCTACGCGATGGACAAGAACCAGGAGCGGCAGACGGAGCGCGACCGCGCCGATATCCTGATCGTCGACGATCGGTCCGACAAGCTGCTCGTCTACAGGACGATCCTCGAGGACCTGAATCAGAATCTGTTCACGGTCGCGTCGGGCGAGCAGGCGCTCAAGCAAGTGCTCGAGCGCGACTTCGCGGTCATCCTGCTCGACGTCAATATGCCGGGCATGGATGGCCTCGAGACCGCCGCCCTGATCCGCAAGCGCGGCCGGTCGGCGCACATTCCCATCATCTTCATCACTGCCGACTTCAACGACGATCATCACATGGCGAAGGGCTACGCGCTCGGCGCCGTCGATTACATCGCATCCCCGGTCGTGCCGGAGATACTGCGGGCGAAGGTCAAGGTTTTCGTCGACTTGTATCTGCTCGCCCAGCAGGCGCAGCGCCAGGCGGAGGAGCACCTCGCGCTGGCCGAAGAGAAAGTGGCGCGCGCTGCGGCCGAGCAGGGCAACCCGCCGCCTCGCGTTTCTGGCCCAAGCCAGCGTCGCCCTCGCCGGCTCGCTCGACCTCGCGGCGATCACGCGCGAGCTTGCGGGCCTGTGCGTGCCCTTTCTCGCCGACGTTTGTGCGCTGACCCTCGCCGCGGAAAGGAACGAGAGCTCGAGCACCGAAGTGGCATGGATGAGCGAGGATCCGAAACTGGGGCTGCTCAGGCGCTCGGTGGAGAGCGGCGGTCATCGCTGGTTCGAAGAAGCCGTCGAGCGCGTTCGGAAAAGCGGCAAGCTCGACACCTTCGGCGAACTTCAGTCGGATGCGGCGACCGGCCGGCAGGACGAGCCGCTGCGCGCGTGCGACATCGGCGCGGGAGCCGACTTTGCCGTCAACGGCGTGGCCATCGTACCGCTGCCCGCCCGCGGCCGCACACTCGGCGTCCTGGCGCTCGGACTCGGGCCGTCCGGCCGCAAGTTCGACGCCGATGCATTGTCGATGGCAACCGATCTGGCGGGGCGTGCCGCCATCGCCCTCGATAACGCCAGGCTCTACGGCAAGATCCAGGCGGAAGATCGGCGCAAGGATGAATTTCTGGCGATGCTGGCGCATGAGCTGCGCAACCCGCTGGCGCCGATCAGCAATGCCGTGCACATCCTGCAATTGAGCGAGAAGGATCCGGCGAAGTTCAAATGGGCGATCGAGGTGATCAGCCGTCAGCTCAGGCAGCTCGTCCGGCTGGTCGACGACCTGCTCGACGTGTCGCGGATCACGCGGGGAAAGATCGAGCTCAAGATCGAAGCGATCGATGCAGCCAAAGTCGTTGCCGCGGCGGTCGAGACCAGCCGTCCTTTCGTCGACGCGCTCGAGCACACGCTCACCGTCCTGCTGCCGCCGGAGCCTTTGCTGCTCAAGGGCGATTTCGCGCGCGTGGCCCAGATTCTCTCCAACCTCATCAACAACGCCGCGAAGTACACCAACCAGGGCGGCCGCATCGCGGTGACGGCGGCGCGTGAAGGCACGAACGTCGTCTTTCGCGTCCGCGACACCGGCATCGGGATTCCGGGCGAGCTTCTGTCCTCCATTTTCGAGCCGTTCACGCAAATCGATCGCACGCTCGCCCGTTCTCAGGGCGGACTGGGCATCGGCCTCACGCTCGTCCGGCGCCTGGTGGAAATGCAGGGCGGCCGCGTGTTTGCATCGAGCGAGGGACCGAATCAAGGCAGTGAATTCACCGTCAGCCTTCCCGCGGCCGGCCCGGCACAACGCGCGAAAGGCGAATCCGGCGAATCGGGGCGGACGCCGGCCATCGACCTGGATTTATGCGTTCTTGTCGTCGACGACAATCATGACGTTGCGGAAAGCACGGCAGTGCTGCTGCGGCTGGCGGGCTGCGAAGTCCACCTCGCCCATGACGGCGAGGAGGCGATGCGATTGGTACCGCGAGTGAGCCCCGATGCCGTTCTGCTCGACATCGGCCTGCCGCGAATGAACGGCTACGAGGTGGCCGAACGCATCCGGTCCGATCCCGCCAACAGGGACATCGTGATCGTCGCGGTTTCCGGTTATGGCCAGCAGGAACATCGGCTGCGGTCCAAGCAAGCTGGCTTCGACCAGCATGTCGTCAAACCGATCGATCCGACGGCGCTGAGCAGCCTGCTCGCTACGCTTGCCTCGCAACGCACGAGCGCTTCGTCCGAGAACGTCGTCACCTTCCCTCTGCGCAAGACCGCCGAGTAGCGGCGCGAGCCCGCGGCGCGAGCGCAGGGGCACAGCGCGAGTCCACGGTGCCAAGCCGGCGTATGATCGCGGCAGCAACCGGAGATTCCCATGGAATGGTGTCTGGGTCGCCTGATTGCGCCGCCCGCAAAGAGCCGGATGCTCTGTGCCGCGTTCCTGTTCGCTCTCGCTTCGCATTTTGCATGGGCGCAGGCCCCGCAGCCGATCGAAACGATGATGAAAAGCATGCTCGCCGCAACCGAGGCCAATTCACTGCCGGAATTCGTAGCGGCGGGCGATGCGGCGTTCCGGGCGGGCATGACCAAGCCGATGCTCGACAGCGTCAGCCGCCAACTGGGGCCGCGCCTGAAGCAGGGCTACACTGCGAGTCTTCTGGGCATGCTCAATCAGGAGGGTTACACGGTTTACTTGTGGAAGCTGGAGTTCAAGGACGGCAAGGACGACGTCCTTGTCACGATGGCAGTCCGCGACGGCAAGGTCGGCGGATTCTGGTTGCGCTGATCGGCTCCTCCCGCGCGTGCATCGTCTGCTGTCTGCCTGTTATGCCAAATCATGAAAGGCGCGATCCCATGAAACGCGTTGTCGCATCCCTCGCTGTCGGAGCAATCCTTGCGGCGCTGTCTCCCCAGAGCGCGCGCGCCCAGGCAACGCAGGGGCCACCGGTCGTCGCCGCGCCCGCGCCACCCGCGGCCGAAAAACGCTCGGAACCGCGCGCCACGCGTGGCGCCTCGACTCGGGCGGATGCCCGCGCCTGCCTCGAATTTCCGACCAACCTGCAGATCATCAAGTGCGCGGAAAAATACCGCTACGTGCGGGTGCCCGCATAGGCATCGGACAGGCGGTTACAGCCGCGGGTCTTTGACGAATGCGCCGGGTCGTCGTGGCGATGGTCGGCGCCGCGGTCGTCGGCATGTCCGGATGCGACAAACCGAAGGAACGGACGCTCGATGCAGCGGCGATTGCCGCGGCCATCGAACAGGCGCGACGCGAGGACGCGGAAGCCGATCGGCAGATGCGCGAGCGCGCCG
>JALYSM010000041.1 GCA_030854785.1 Pseudomonadota bacterium | reverse complement strand
GTTTCGTGCCGGAGCACTGGAGCTCGTGGTACAACAACTGGCTCGACAACGTGCACGACTGGTGCATCTCGCGCCAGCTCTGGTGGGGCCACCGCATTCCGGCGTGGTACGACGACGCGGGGAATGTCTTCGTCGCGCGCAATGCGGAAGAGGCCGCGAAGAAAGCGGGCAAGCCCGCGAGCGCGCTCAGGCAGGACGAGGACGTGCTCGACACCTGGTTCTCGTCCGCGCTGTGGTGCCACTCGACGCTCGGCTGGCCGCAGGAAACGCAGGAGCTGCGCTTCTTTCTGCCGTCGTCGGTATTGGTCACCGGCTTCGACATCATCTTCTTCTGGGTCGTCCGCATGATCATGATGACGACCTATTTCACCGGCAAGATCCCCTTCCGCGACGTGTACATCAATTCGATCGTGCGCGACGGCGAAGGGCAGAAGATGTCGAAGTCGAAGGGGAACATCCTCGACCCGCTCGACCTCATCGACGGCACGAATCTCGAGGACCTAGTCGCCAAGAGCGTCTCCGGCCTGATGCTCGAGAAGCAGCGCGCGAGCGTCGACAAGCGCATGCACAAGCAGTTCCCGGAGGGCATTCCCGCGTTCGGCGCCGACGCGGTGCGCTTCACCTTCGCCAGCCTCGCGACGTTCGGCCGCACGCTCAACTTCGATTTGAACCGCTGCGAGGGCTACCGCAACTTCTGCAACAAGCTGTGGAACGCCGCCCGCTTCGTGCTGATGAACGTCGAGGGCAAGGACGTTGGACTCGACGAGAGCAGGCCGATCGTACCCTCGGTCGTCGATCGGTGGATCGTCAGCCGGCTGCAGGACGCCGAAGCGACCGTCGCCGGCCATCTCGAGGCGTATCGCTTTGACCTTGCCGCCAAGGCCGTATACGAATTCGTCTGGGAGGAGTACTGCGACTGGTATGTCGAGCTCGCCAAGGTGCAGCTCGCGACCGGGAACGACGAAGCGCAGCGCGCGACGCGACGGACGCTGGTACGCGTGCTGGAAACCGTGCTTCGCCTTGCGCACCCGTTCATTCCGTTCATCACCGAGGAGCTGTGGCAGAGCGTGGCTCCGCTTGCCGGCAAGAAAGGCATCTCGATTTCCATCCAGCGGTACCCTGAGGCGCAACCGGAAAAGACGGACGCGGCGGCCGAGCGCGAGATCGGCGTTCTGCAGCAGTTGGTCAACGCGGTTCGGGAGCTGCGCGGCGAGTCGGATCTGGGGCCGGGGGAGAAGGTGGGGCTTTTCGTTGCGGGCGGAACCGAGCTTGCCCGGCGCTACGAGACATTCGTAAAGCCGCTCGCGCGCTTGTCGCAAGTGAGCTATGCGGATGCCTTGCCGCGGAGCGAAGCTCCCGCGAAAGTCGTCGAGCATTTTCAACTCATGCTCGATATTAAGGTCGATGTCGCGGCGGAGCGCGATCGCATTACCAAGGAGATCACGCGGCTTGAGGGCGAGATCGCCAAGGCTAGCGCGCGACTCGCTAACGAATCGTTCGTCGCCCGTGCGCCGGCACAGATCGTCGCGCAGGAGCGCGAACGCCTGGCAGGATTTCACGCCACGCTCGAAAAGCTCAAACCGCAGCTCGAGCGGCTCTCGGCGTAGCCCGGGTTGAGCGCCGCGAATCCCGGGGGACATGGCAGAGCTTCCGGCCCCGGGGTTCGCTTCGCTCACCCAGGGCTACTCGGCGCGACTCAGGTAGCCCGTGATCTCCTCGCGGTCGTGGAAGAGCTGCTTGAACCGCAGGGTGTGGCGCCAGCGGCGGCGCGACAACACGTCACCGATCAGCGCCGCGCAGCGCTCGACCTCGGCGTAACGTTTTTTCATCGGCAGCTTCAGGTTGAAGATCGTGCGCCTGCACGCGCCGTCCGCAACCCACGCGGCGACGAGCGCGGCGATGCGCGAAGGTTGCAGGACGATGTCGCAAACCATCCAATCGACGGGACGCCGTGGCCTCCAGGTCAGCCCGTCGGCGCGCAGGTGCTCGACGCAAGGATCCCGCGCGATCTCACCGCGCAAGAGTCCGTTGTCGATTGCGGTGACGTGCAACCCGCGCTGCGCGAGCTGCCAGGTCCAGCCTCCGGGCGCGGCGCCCAGGTCGACCGCGCGCATGCCCGGCTTGAGCAACCGTATGCGCTCGTCCTCGGTCAGGAATGTCAGCAGGGCTTCGGCGAGCTTGAGCGTCGAGCGCGATGGCGCCGAATGCGGCAGCGCAAGCCGGGGAATGCCCATCGGCCACGGGCTTCCCGTCGCAGCGCGGCTCGTGCCGACCCACGCCCGCGTCGCATCGACGAAAACGACGTGCAGCCGTAAGCCCCGGGGATCGTCGGGCGCGAGCAGCCCCGCGCGGTCTGCCCCCGCTATCAGCGGCGCGGACAGCCGGCGGCACAGGCCCGAACGCGTCTTGCCCTCGTTGGTGTCCGGCGTTTCCAACCAGATCGCGCGAAACGGCGGATCGTGTTTTGTCGCGATGGCCAGCAGCGGCGTGATGCGGTCGCGCTCGGGAAATGCGTGCGGCCCGTCGCCGACGAATATGGAGCGCGCGAACCAGGGCGAAGTCGCCGACGCGGTTTGCCAGCGCGCGTTGTCGAGCGCGCGGCAGGAGCCGATCACCAAGGCGCTGCCGGCAACGGCGTCGCACGCGACTTCGATGCGGGCGCGTGTTGCGATGCGCAGGATGTCGGATGCGCACTCCGCCTCGAAACCCGAACGGCAGTGCGCGACGATGCTTCGTTCCACGGCGACCAAGCGCCGCGGTGGCTACGCGCTTTCGGGCTCAGCCACCCGACGTTTCATCAACAGCGCGGGAACAGGGGAGGGCTTCCTGTGCCAGTGCCGTCCGGGCGCGCTCGCCGTCGCGGTCAGCACCGCAGTCGGTTGCGGGCGCTGGACAGCCTGTGGCCGCGTAGGCTGATCGGGATTGCGATCGACCGCTTCCGAGCGCGGAACGTGACGCGTGTGCGTTGCTGTACGAGCATGAGGCTGCTTCGGCGGCCGCGCTTCGCGCGTGTCGCGCGGAGGGTGGCGCCCGGCGACGATACCCTCCACCGCCACCACCGGGATCGAGCGTTTGAGCAGCCGCTCGATCTCGGCGAGCAGTCTCTCTTCGTCAGGCGCACAGAACGAGATGGCCTCGCCCGCGGCCCCCGCACGGCCCGTGCGACCGACGCGATGGATGTAATCCTCGGGGACATGCGGTATCTCGTAGTTGACCACCAGCGGCACGTCGTCGATGTCGAGCCCACGCCCCGCGACGTCGGTCGCCACCATCACCTGCACCTTGGCCGCCTTGAACTCGTCGAGCGCCTCGAGCCGTGCGATCTGGCTCTTGTCGCCATGGATCGCCGTGGTCTTGAGACCGTCCTTCTCCAGCTGTCGCGCGAGCCGCGAGGCACCGTGCTTGGTGCGCACGAAGCAGAGCACCTGCCACAGGTTGCGCGAGGTCACGATGTGTTCCAGCAAGGCGCGCTTCTGATCGGCGGGGAGCTTGTAGACGCTCTGCGAAACGGTTTCGGCCGTGGTGTTGCGCCGCGCGACCTCGATCAACTGCGGCTCGTTTAACAAAGCATCCGCGAGTTTTTTGATCTCGTTGGAGAACGTCGCCGAAAAGAGCAGATTCTGGCGCCGCGCAGTCGCCGGCAGCAGGGCCATGATGCGCTTGATGTCGGGAATGAACCCCATATCGAGCATTCGGTCCGCTTCATCGAGGACGAAGATCTCGACCTGGCCCAAATAGAGCGACTTCTGCTCGACGTGGTCGAGCAACCGGCCCGGCGTCGCTACGAGGATTTCCACGCCGCCGCGCACGATCGGCAGCTGCTGCTTGATGTCGACCCCGCCGAAGACGACCGTCGAGCGCAATCCAGTGTATTTGCCGTAAGTACGTACCGACTCCTCGACCTGGATTGCCAGCTCGCGCGTTGGCGTGAGGATAAGCGCACGCACGGGATGCCGTGCCGGCGAGGGGCTCGTATTCGCCGTGGGTGCGAGCTTGTGCAGGATCGGTAGGGCAAACCCGGCCGTCTTGCCGGTGCCGGTCTGGGCGCCGCCCATGACGTCCTTGCCGGCGAGTATCAGGGGGATCGCCTGCGTCTGGATCGGCGTGGGCGTGGTGTAACCGGCTTCGGCAACGGCGCGGAGCAATTCCGGCCGTAAACCGAGCTCGGCAAAGCTCGAGGGACTACCCATCAAGATGGCTCCTGGACGCGGCCCGCTCGTTGCCGAGCTCCGGTCCAGGCGGCGACGCAAACTACACTAGGCAGGTAGCGTATTGCTGCCACCCGGGGGATCGGCGGTGACCGGAACGGCCGCCGAATGCCGTGCATGATAGACCTAAATCACGGATTTAGCAAACGTTTTTGGAATAAATCCGGCTGAGATGGTAAAATTGCATGCTTTAGGTTCTGCAACGCAGCATCGCCCATATGGCGACTCCCCGCTCCTTACGCAATATCGCGATCATCGCCCACGTCGACCACGGCAAGACCACGCTGGTCGACAAGCTGCTCGTCCAGGCCGGGACGTTTGCCGCGCATGAGCACGTCATCGAGCGGATGATGGACAGCAACGACCTGGAGCGTGAGCGCGGGATCACGATCTTCGCCAAGAATTGCGCCATCGAGTACGCCGGCACGCACATCAACATCGTCGACACCCCCGGACACGCGGACTTCGGCGGCGAGGTCGAGCGCGTGCTGTCGATGGTTGACGGCGTGCTGCTCTTGGTCGATGCCGTCGAGGGCCCAATGCCGCAGACGCGCTTCGTCACCCGCAAGGCGCTGGCGCTGGGGCTGCAGCCGATCGTCGTCGTCAACAAGGTCGACCGCCCGGGCGCAAGGGCCCAGTGGGTCGTCAACCAGACCTTCGAGCTGTTTGACAAGCTCGGCGCCAGCGAGGCGCAGCTCGACTTTCCCGTCGTCTACGCCTCGGCTCTGCTCGGCTATGCCTCGGCGGACCCGAAAACCCCCGGAACCGACATGCGGCCGCTGTTCGAAGCGATCCTCGCGCGGGTGCCCGCACCTGCCGGCGACCCCGACGCACCGCTCCAGCTGCAGATCAGCGCCCTCGACTACTCGAGCTACGTAGGCCGGCTGGGCATCGGCCGCATCCGGCGCGGGCGCGTCGTGCCCGGGCAGGAAGTGATGGTGCTGCAAGGCACTGCCCAGGGTACTCGGGCCACGATCGGCCAGCTGCTTGGCTTCGCGGGTCTCACGCGTGTCCCGGTCGACGCCGCAGCCGCAGGCGACATCGTGCTCGTCACCGGCGTCGACGACCTTCATATCGGCACGACGCTCGCTGCGATCGACGCTCCCGAGGCCTTGCCGATGATCGCGGTCGACGAGCCGACGCTGTCGATGCAGTTCCAGGTCAACACCTCGCCGCTCGCCGGCCGCGACGGGAAATACGTCACCAGCCGCAATCTGCGCGAGCGCCTGACGCGCGAGCTCATGACCAACGTTGCGCTCCGGGTCGAAGACACAGCCGACACGGACGTTTTCACGGTCTACGGTCGTGGCGAGCTGCATCTCACCATCCTGCTCGAGAACATGCGCCGCGAAGGCTACGAGCTCGCAGTGTCACGGCCCCGCGTGGTCTACCGCGACACGGGCGGTGAGCGCTGCGAACCCTTCGAGCAGCTGACGGTCGACGTCGAGGACGCGCACCAGGGTGCGGTCATGGAGGCGCTCGGAGCAC
>JALYSM010000170.1 GCA_030854785.1 Pseudomonadota bacterium | reverse complement strand
CGTGCGGGGAGAGGGAGCCCGAAGGGCGGGTGAGGGGTCGTCGCGCGACAATGGCCGCAACGGCTCGCCCGGGCTTTCTCGCCCGCCGGCACCGCAGCTACTATCTGTTCGTCGCTCCTGCGCTGGTCGTCGTCGGCGCGGTGATCATCTTTCCGTGGCTGTTCACGGTCTGGATGAGCGCTTTCGACTGGACGATCGGCACGGCCGCGCATTTCGTCGGATTCGCCAACTACACCGCGCTCGCGACCAATCAGCGGTTTCTCGAATCGATCGTCCACACGTTCTATTTCACCGCCCTCGCGGTGGTCGTGCCGCTGATCCTGGGGCTCGTTGCCGCATTGATCTTCCACCGCGAATTCCCGTTCCGCGGCCTGCTGCGCGGCGTGTTCACCATGCCGATGATGGCCACGCCGGTGGCAGTAGCGTTGGTATGGACGATGATGTTCCATCCCCAGCAAGGTGTGCTCAATTACCTGCTGTCCGTCGTCGGCTTGCCGCCGTCGCTCTGGGTTTATTCGCCGACGTGGGTCATACCCAGCCTGGTGCTGGTCGAGATCTGGCACTGGACGCCGCTGGTGATGCTGATAATCCTCGGTGGCCTGGCGGCGCTGCCGACCGAGCCGTACGAATCGGCACGGCTCGACGGGGCGTCCGAATGGCAGCTCTTCCGCTACATCACGCTGCCGCTGGTCGCGCCTTTCCTGGTGATCGCGGCGGTGATCCGCACGATCGATGCGCTCAAGGCCTTCGACACGATCTATGTCATCAGCCAGGGCGGTCCCGGCACGGCGTCCGAGACCATCAATCTTTACCTGTACCTGCAGGCGTTTGCCTTCTACAACATCGGCAATGCGTCGGCAGTCGTGGTCGTGTTCTTCGTCATCATCCTCGCGCTCGCGCTGCTCCTGCTGTACGTGCGGCAGCGGGCCCGTTGGACATGAGCACGGCCGTCGCGTTGCCGTCTGCGCCGCTCGCCCGCCGCGGCCGTATGCGCCGCAGGTTGCGCAAAGTCGGCTTCGCGTTCTCGGTCGCCGTGATCGTATCGCCCGCGATCCTGGTGTTTTTCTGGATGCTGTCGCTGTCGCTCAAGAACGAGATCGATAACCTGACCTATCCCCCGGTGTTCATTCCGGATCCACCGACGCTGCGCAATTTCGTGCAGGTGTTCGCCGAGAACTCGATGGGGCTCTACTTCTGGAACAGCATCGTCGTCTCGGGTCTCGCGACATTGATCGCGCTCGTGGTCGGCATCCCCGCGGGCTACGGCATTGCGCGGGCGCAGGCGCACAAGCTGGCGGTGCTGATCCTGATCGCGCGGATGACGCCGGCGCTCTCGTACCTGATCCCGCTGTTCACGGTGTTCCAGCTTCTCGGGCTCAACAACACGCTCACCGCCCTTGTCATCACGCATCTCGTCATCACCGTGCCGATCGTCGTCTACATCATGGCTTCACATTTCGAAACGCTGCCCAAGGAGCTCGAGGAGGCCGCGCTGATCGACGGCGGCAGCGTCTGGACGAGCTTTCGCTACGTCGCGCTGCCGCTCGCGCGCCCGGGCATCGTCGTCGGCACGATCCTCGCGTTCATATTCTCGTGGAACAATTTCGTCTTCGGCGCCGTGCTCGCCGGCCGGGCAACGCGCACGTTGCCCGCGGCGGTCTACAATGTGCTCACGTTCGAGCAGCTGGCGTGGGGGCCGCTCGCCGCTGCTGCGCTGGTCGTCACCGTACCGGTCCTGCTGTTGACGATCGTCATCCAGAAGGAAATCGTCGTCGGCTTGACGCACGGCGGCGTGAAAGCATAAGGCTCGATATGCTCAAGGGAATCCACCCGCTGCTGCACGCCGACCTGCTGCACGCGCTCGCCGCCATGGGCCATGGCGATGAGCTCGTGATCGTCGACGCGAACTTTCCAGCCACGAGCGTCGGCAGCAGGGTATTGCACGCCGTCGGCGCAACCGCACCGGCAATGCTCGACGCCGTTCTGACCGTGTTTCCGCTCGACACGTTCATCAAACCCGCCGCGCTGACCATGGCGGTGGTCGGCGATGCGGATGCGCTGCCCGAACCGGTGCGCGACTTCGCGGCGGTATTCACACAGCATGACCTCGCCGAGGCCGAGATCGGCAATCTCGAGCGCGAGGCGTTCTACGAGCGCGCCCGCGCGGCATTCGCCATCGTGCGCACCGGAGAGCTCCGGCCTTACGGCAACATTCTCCTGGTCAAAGGGGTCGTCAACACATATCCGGCGACGCGCGGCTAAGGAACCTAAGGGTTCCCTAAGCATGGTCATCGTTTTCGGCTCGATCAATCTCGATCTCGTCACGCGCGTTGCTCGCTTCCCCAAGCCGGGGGAAACCATCGGCGCCGAATCGTTTGCGACCTACCCCGGCGGCAAGGGCGCGAATCAGGCGCTTGCCGCAGCGAGGGCGGGCGTTGCGGTCCGGCTGTATGGTGCGGTCGGAACCGATGCCTTTGCCGATACGGCGCTTGGGCTGCTGGCCGCAGCCGGCATCGACCTCGATGGTGTAAAGCGCGCAGCCGCGCCGACGGGTTGCGCGACCATTCTGGTCGACGCCCGCGGCGAGAACTGCATCGCGGTCGTTTCCGGCGCGAACGAAATCGCCGATCCGGAAGCAGTGCCGGACAGCGTGCTCGTGCCCGGGACTCTCGTGGTCTTGCAGCATGAGGTTCCCGCCCGCGCCAATGCCGTATTGATCGCCCGCGCGCATCGGGGCGGCGCGCGGATTATGCTCAATGCCGCACCGGCGCGGCCGCTACCGATCGAACTTCTGCGGCAGATCGATGTCTTGGTCGTTAACCAAACGGAAGCCGCTGCGCTCGCCGCCGCGAACGGATGGCCGACCAAAGCGCAAGCGTTTGCGGCTGCGGTGATCGCGGTGACTGCGCCGACCTTCGCCGTCGTTGTCACGCTCGGCAAGGAGGGAGCACTGGCGGCGTCCGGTAACGACACGATGGTCGTGCAGGCGCCAGACGTCGAGGTGATCGACACGACGGGAGCCGGAGATGCGTTCGTCGGCGCTCTCGCAGCCGCAATCGATGCGCACGCCCCGCTTCCGGATGCGCTGCGCGCCGCGGTCGCCGCGGGCTCGCTCGCCTGCACCACTGCCGGCGCACAGCCTGCCCTGCCTCGGCGCGAGGCGATCGTCGCCGCGTTACGATTGGTTACAGCTCGGGTGGATCGACGCTGCTAAACTGAACCCTGGACCTGGGGTGCTGATCATGTTGAAGCGTTTGTTACCGGTCGTATTGTCTCTTGCGCTTCTGGCCCTGCCTCTCCGGGCTGCGGCTGCAGACTACACCGACATCTGGTACCTCCTGAGCGAATCCGGCTGGGGCGTTAATCTGATCCAGGCCGAAGACGTCATCTTCGCGACATTCTTCATCTACGGGCCGGACAATCGGCCGACCTGGTATGTGGCGATCATTTATCGCGACGCCAACGGCAACTTCGCCGGCAGTTTGTACTCGACCGTCGGTCCGTACTTCGGTGGGCCCTGGAATCCGGCGAATTACGCCGCGACTCTCGCGGGCACGGCTTCGTTCTATCCCTCCAGCGCCTACCAGGGTACGTTGGTCTACAGCTTGGCCAGCGGACCGACTGTGACCAAGACGATCCAGCGGCAGACACTCAAGACGATCAACCTCAACGGCAACTACACGGGCGGCCAGGCGGGTGCGTATTCGGGCTGCGGCAGCGCCAGTTCATACAAGGATAATTTCGACTTGCAGGTCACGCAGTTTGACAACGGCACGGCAACCTTCCAGTTTACATACACGAGCGGCTTGAGCTGTACGCTGTCCGGCACGCTTGCACAGTACGGCCAGCTGTACACGATTCCCAGCGCGAGTTATGTGTGTTCGGACGGGCTCAATACCACGGCAAGCATGTCCGAGATCAAGGCGACCGCGCAAGGTATCGAAGGCCGGCTCGCGGCTGCCTCGGTCGGTGACGGCTGTCGGGAAGACGCGAGCTTCTCGGGCGTATTGCTATCCCCCTGAGATAGCAGGTTTTCGTCGTGGTCCGGAGTCACCGCGTCGCCCTCGCTGACGGACGCACTCGAACAGGCAAATCGCGGCAGCCGCCGCAGCATTGAGCGAATCGAAGCCCCCCGGCATCGGAATCGTCACCGCGAATCTTGCCGCCGCGCGCAGCGCGTCGGAAAGCCCCGCACCTTCGTTGCCTATTGCCAGCGCCATCGGACCGGTCAGATCGGCGGCATGGAGCGCTTTACCGCCGGTCGCGACGGCAGCGGCAACTTTGCCTTCGTACCGCCCCGCCCATGCCGGGAGGTCGACATCCTCGTAGATCTCGAGATAGAAATGCGCGCCTTGCGCCGCCCGCAGTACCTTGGGGGACCACGCGAATGCGCATTGCGCCGATAGAAAGACCTGCGTGACGCCGGCGGCGGCGGCGCTGCGCAGTATCGAGCCGACATTGCCAGGGTCCTGCACGTCTTCCAGCAGGACGCAGAAGTCGGCCGCGCGCTCGAAGCGCGGCGTGGGCGTCGCCACGACCGCCAATGCGCCGACCGCGGCGGGCAATTGCGAGAAATCGGCCCATGCCGACGGTGTGACGATCAGCGTTTGTGCCGCCGGAACGGTGGCCTGCAATGCCCGGATCCCGGGGCGGCCGAGAGCGGTTTCGGCGATAAGCAATGTTTCCGCCGCGCCATGGCGTCGACAATAGGTTGCGACGATATGCTCGCCTTCGAGCACACAGCGTCCCGCTTTGCGCCGTTCGCGCGACGAGGCGATCAGGCGCACGGCCTCCCTCAGGCGCGGGTTGTCGCGCGAAGTGATGCGCGGCACTGAAGGTTGCGCCCGCAGTCAGCGCACGCCTTGCGGCGCCAACGCCGGTGCCGGTTGTTGCGCCTCTGGCGGCAGCTGGAAGAAGACTTCGTCCTGGCGGATCATGCCCAGCTCGGAACGGGCGCGCTCCTCGATCGCCTCGTAACCCTGCTTGAGATCGCGAACATCGGCGTCGAGCGCAGCATTGCGCGCCTTGAGCTCGGCGTTAGTCTGCCGCTGTGCCTCCCTTTGGCGATCGAGCTCGCGCACTTGCAGCCAACCCCCCTTGCCGAGCCACGTCGGATATTGCAGCGCAAGGATCAGCACCCCGAAAACGATGGCAAGCGCACGCACGGCTGGGAGCTTCCCTTCACTTGAGTTGATAGAACGCGCCGCGGCCAGGATAGCTTGCCACGTCGCCCAGATCTTCCTCGATACGCAGGAGCTGGTTGTACTTGGCGACGCGGTCCGAGCGCGACAACGACCCCGTCTTGATCTGTCCCGCGTTCGCGCCGACCGCGATGTCGGCGATGAGGCTGTCCTCGGTTTCGCCGGAACGGTGCGATACGATTGCCGTGTAGCCCGCGCGAATCGCCATGCCGATCGCAGCGAAGGTCTCGGTCAGCGTGCCGATCTGGTTGATCTTGATCAGGATGGAGTTGGCGACGCCTTTGGCGATACCCTGCTTGAGTATCTTCGTATTGGTGACGAACAGATCGTCGCCGACGAGCTGCACCTTCTTGCCGAGCCGGTCGGTCAGTAGCTTCCAGCCGTCCCAGTCGTGCTCGGACATGCCGTCCTCGATGGAGATGATCGGATACTTGTCCGCCCACGTAGCCAGATAGTCGACCATCTGCGAGCGCGTGAGCTTGGCGCCTTCGCCGTCGAGCTCGTACATGCCGTCCTTGTAGTATTCCGATGCAGCGCAGTCGAGCGCGAGCGCGATGTCCGTGCCCGCGGTGTACCCGGCCTTGTCGATCGCCTCGAGCAGCAGCTGCAGGGCGGCTTCGTTCGACGCCAGATTCGGCGCGAAGCCGCCCTCGTCGCCGACGGTGGTCGCCATGCCTTTGGTGTCGATCAGCTTCTTGAGCGTCTGAAAGACTTCTACCCCGTAGCGCAGCGCCTCGCGAAACGTCGGAGCGCCAACCGGCACCAGCATGAACTCCTGCATGTCGATGCTGTTATTGGCGTGCGCGCCGCCGTTGATCACGTTCATCAGCGGCACCGGCAATGCCATCTCGCCGGAACCACCGAGATAGCGGTACAGCGGCAGCGTCGACTCCTCGGCGGCCGCCTTGGCAACCGCGCAGGAGACGGCGAGGATGGCGTTGGCGCCGAGGCGACCCTTGTTCTCGCTCCCGTCGAGCTCGATCATCGTCCGGTCGATGAACGCTTGCTCCGACGCGTCCAACCCGATGATCGCTTCGCAGATCTCCGTGTTGACGTGCTCGACGGCTTTCTGCACGCCTTTGCCGCCGTAGCGCGCGGCATCGCCGTCGCGCAACTCGATCGCTTCCTTGGAGCCGGTCGATGCGCCCGACGGCACCGCCGCGCGACCGCTGATGCCCGACTCGAGCACCACGTCGGCTTCGATCGTGGGATTGCCGCGGGAGTCGAGAATCTCGCGGGCAATGACGTCGACAATGGCGCTCATGAGCCCCCCTGAAAGTTCGTTGTTGCGACCGCGGCGTTCAACCGGCAACCTCGTAGTCGCAGATGACCCAGTCGGCGATCTCGCGGAGTTTCGCGACGACCTCCTGATGCTTCGGATGCGGTCCGTAGGTGTCGAGGTCGGCACGCGTCGCGAATGCCATGTTGATCCCGAAATCGTAGGCGATAGGACGATCGGTGGTATTCCAGCCGCATTCAAAGCGGACGATTCCGGTGCAATGCTGCGGCAGCGCCTTGAACAGCGCTTCCCACGCGGGCACCCGTGTATCGCCGCGCTTCACCCCGGGCTTCAGCTTGATCAGTACGAGGTGCGCAAACATGGCAGATCCTCTGTGGTCGCGCCCCTTCAGTGCGCGCACATCATGTCGGTTTCGGCAAAGCCGGCGCGCTTGACCGTCGTGTCGATCTCCACCAGTGTTGCAAGAAGCTCACGCATGCGGGCGAGCGGCCACGCATTCGGTCCGTCGGAGAGCGCCTTGGCCGGGTCGGGATGCGTTTCCATGAACACGCCCGCGACCCCGGCGGCGACGGCCGCCCGCGCCAGCACGGGAACGAACTCGCGCTGGCCCCCGCTGGTGGTCCCTTGTCCGCCTGGCAGCTGGATCGAGTGCGTCGCATCGAACACGACGGGGCAGCCGGTCGCGCGCATGATGGCGAGCGAGCGCATGTCGGAGACGAGATTGTGGTAGCCGAACGTGGCGCCGCGCTCGCACACGAGGATGTTGTCGCGGCCGCTCGCCTCGCGCGCCTTGGCAACGACGTTGGCCATATCTTCCGGAGCGAGAAACTGGCCCTTCTTGATGTTGACCGGCTTGCCCGCTGCGGCGACGGTACGGATGAAATCGGTCTGGCGGCAGAGGAACGCCGGCGTCTGCAGGACGTCGACGACTGCCGCGACTTCCCGAACTTCTTCCTCGGTGTGCACGTCGGTGAGCACCGGCACCCCTACCTGACGCTTCACTTCCGCCAGGATGCGCAAGCCCTCCTCCATCCCGAGTCCGCGAAATGATTGCGACGAGCTGCGGTTGGCCTTGTCGTACGACGACTTGAAAATGAACGGTACGGAGAGCGCCGCGCAGGTTTCCTTGAGCCGTCCTGCGACGTCGATCTGGAGCTGCTCGGACTCCACGACGCAGGGCCCGGCAATGAGAAACAGAGGCCGGTCCAAACCGGCCTCGAATCCACAGAGTTGCATACGGGGCCTCTAGCCGCGCGAGCCCGTGGCGAGGGGCCCCACGAGCGTAGCGATGTGGGGATCGCGCGTGGCGAGTCGCGGCTGAGGCCGACACACGGTGGGCTGCATCACGCGATCATTCCAAGGAGCCCTAGGCCACGAGCTGCGGCCGCGCGCGCGCCGGCTCGCCGCGCGTCTCGCGCGCTCGTGCGAGCGCCGCGTTAATGTACGCGATAAAAAGCGGGTGGCCGCGGCGCGGGTTCGACGTGAACTCGGGGTGATACTGGCAGCCGAGGAACCACGGGTGGTCGGCGAGCTCGATCATCTCGCACAAGTCGCCCGCGAGCGCGCTCTTCGCCCAAGCGCCGACGACAAGACCGGCGGCTTCGAGCCGCGGCAGGTAATGGTTGTTTACTTCGTAGCGGTGGCGATGACGCTCGGCCAGCGTCGTTGCGCCGTAGACGCGGTTCGCCAGCGAGCCGGGAACGATCTCGCAGCGCTGCGCACCGAGACGCATGGTTCCACCGAGATTGGACTTGGCAGTTCGTTTTTCGACGGTTCCGTCGCGGTTCTGCCATTCGGTGACCAGTGCTACGACCGGGTGCGGCGTATCGGGATCGAACTCGGTGCTGTTGGCCTCAGTGAGCCCCGCCTTGTGCCGTGCATACTCGATCACCGCGAGCTGCATGCCGAGGCAGATTCCAAGGTATGGAATCCCGTTCTCACGCGCGTAGCGGATCGCCTTGATCTTGCCTTCGACCCCGCGTTTGCCGAAGCCGCCCGGCACGAGGATCGCGTCCATTCCCTTCAGGGTGTCGATGCCGTCGCGCTCGATGCCGTCGCGCTCGATCGTCTCCGAATCGACGTAGTGGATCTGCACCTTGCTGCGGGTCTGAATGCCGGCGTGGACCAGCGCCTCCGACAGCGACTTGTACGATTCGGTGAGGTCGACGTACTTGCCGACCATGGCGATGTGCACCTCGTGCTCGCGATGCACCAGTGCATCGACCAGCCTGTTCCATACCGATAGATCGGCCGGCTTTGGACTTAAGGAGAGCTTACGGCAGACGATCTCGTCCAGCCCTTCCGCGTGCAGCGCCGCCGGAATCTTGTAGATCGAATCGGTGTCGAGCGCTGGAATCACCGCCTCGGGCGCGACGTTGGTGAACAATGCGATCTTGCGCCGGTCGCCTTCCGGCAGCGGCCGGTCAGCGCGGCACATGACGATGTCGGGTTGGATACCGATCTCGCGCAACTCCTTGACCGAGTGTTGCGTCGGCTTGGTCTTCATCTCGCCCGCGGTAGCGATGAACGGCACCAGCGTCAGATGGATGTAGCAGACGTTGTCGCGGCCAAGCTCGATGCCCATCTGCCGGATCGCTTCTAGGAATGGCAGCGATTCGATGTCGCCGACGGTGCCGCCGACTTCCACCACGGCCACCTCGGCATCGTTCGCGCCGGTCATGATCCAGCTCTTGATCTCGTCGGTGATATGGGGAATCACTTGTACCGTGCCACCGAGATAATCGCCGCGGCGTTCCTTGCGAATAACGCTTTCGTAGATCTGGCCGGTAGTGAAGTTGTTGTGCTTTCCCATCTTCACGTCGACGAAACGCTCGTAATGCCCGAGGTCGAGATCGGTCTCGGCGCCATCCTCGGTGACGAATACTTCACCGTGCTGGAACGGACTCATCGTTCCAGGATCGACGTTGATGTAAGGGTCGAGCTTGAGATTGGTGACGCGGATGCCGCGGGAAGCGAGAATTGCGGCGAGAGACGCGGCGGCGATGCCCTTCCCCAGCGAGGAGACGACGCCACCCGTTACAAACACGAACTTGGTCATGGGCGACAAGTTCAGGAAATTCTAAGTCTACATGAACCGGCCGCCGCGCACAAATTTTGGAAACGGTGCCCCGGGATTCGCTGCGCTCATCCCAGGCTACGTCGCATCGCCGCGCACAATGATACGTAGCCTGGGTTGAGCGCTTCGCGCGAAACCCAGGGCCTCGTATTCGTGACGCATTGCTCCCGGGATTCGCCTTCCGGCTCATCCCAGGCTACGGTCGCTACGTGGCGAGCCCCTGTCGTACGCGTTCGAGTGTGCGTTCGCGCCCGACGAGTGCTAGGACGGCATCGATCGCCGGTGTCTGTGGGGTACCCGTCACGAGCGTGCGCACCGCCATCATGACTTGGGGAGGCTTGAGTTGATGTTTAGCAGCGGTTGATTTGATCGCCGCACCGATTGCTTCGCGGGTCCATTCGATCTTCTGAAAAGTCGCCCAAAGGTCCGCCAGCGCAGGTTGGATCGCATCTTCGCTCTTCACCTTTGCGGCGTATTTCTCCTGGACCTCCTTCATCCCTGGAGTGACGCCGTAGAAGTATTCGGCTTCCTGGGCCATTCTCTTCAAGCTCGGATCGCGGTCGCGCAGCAACGCTGCGACGCTCTCGGGTGCTGGTCCGCGCGAGACATCGAGCCCCGCGCGCTCCAGGAACGGACGTAGCCGCTCGCCGAGCTCTTCGTCTGGAAGCCGCTTGATGTGTTCGTGATTGACCCAGGCCAGCTTGTCGACATCGAACCGCGCCGGCGAAGGGTGCACGTGCGCGATGTCGAACCATTCGACGAGCTGCTCGCGGCTGAAGATCTCGTCGTCGCCGTGCGCCCACCCCAAACGCGCGAGGAAGTTGATCATCGCCTCGGGCAGGAAGCCCTCCTTTTCATATTCCATGACGCTTACTGCGCCGTGACGCTTGGAGAGCTTCGTCCCGTCCGCGCCAAGAACCGTTGGAAGGTGACCGTACACGGGCGGCTCGGCTCCGAGCGCTCGGATCATGTTGATCTGCCGCGGCGTGTTGTTGACGTGGTCGTCGCCGCGGATCACGTGCGTGATGCTCATTTCGAGATCGTCCACCACGACGCCGAAATTGTATGTCGGTACGCCGTCCCTGCGCATGATCACGAGATCGTCGAGCTCGGCATTGGCGATTTCGATACGCCCTTTCACTTGGTCGTCCCAGGCGACGCTGCCAGCGACCGGATTCTTGAAGCGGTACACCGGCTCGATCCCGGAAGGTGGCTTCTGATCTGGCCGTAGATTTTCGGGCCGCCAGCGGCCGTCGTAGCGAGGCTTTTCGCCGCGTGCCGTTTGCTGCGCACGGAGCGCATCGAGCTCGGCCGGCGTCATATAACACGGGTACGCGAGTCCGCGCGCGACCAAGTCATCCCGGACCGCCTTGTAGCGCTCCAGCCGTTTCATCTGGAAATGGGGACCCTCGTCGTAGTCGAGGCCCAGCCAAGCCATCCCTTCAAGGATCGCGTCGATCGCTTCCTCGGTCGAGCGTTCGCGATCGGTGTCTTCGACGCGCAGGATGAACTTTCCGCCGTGGTGCCGCGCGAAGGCCCAGGCGAAGAGCGCTGTGCGCGCGCCGCCCAGGTGCAGGAAACCCGTGGGGCTCGGTGCGAAGCGGGTGCGAACGGCGGCCACGAACGAAATGCGCCAGACGCGGCTTTAGCTCTGACGCCGCATGCGCACCGGTTGCCAGCGCAGATCGAGTGTGGTCGGCAGCGCCGGATTCGGCACCTCGGAGCGCACGCGCATCGGTCCGGGCGTGTGGCCGTGCGTCCAGAAGCGCGCGATGCGGCGCGCCTCGGCCTCGTTGGCATTGACCGGGAAAGTCGCGTAGTTGCGCCCGCCCGGGTGCGCTACGTGATAGGTGCAGCCGCCCAGGGCGCGGCCGGCCCAGGTGTCGACGAGATCGAAGGTGAGCGGCGCTTGCACTTCGATGGTCGGGTGCAGCGCGGACGGCTGGTTCCAGGCGCGGAAGCGTACGCCGGCAACCAGTTCGCCAGGCACGCCGGTCGCCGTGAGCGGTAACGCGCGCCGGTTGCACGTCACCGCGTGGCGACCGGGGACCATGCCGCTGACCTTGACCTGCAGCCGCTCCACCGACGAATCGACAAAGCGTGCCGTCCCGGCGGCGCTGACCTGCTCACCGAGCACGTGCCACGGCTCGATCGCCTGCCGCAGCTCGATGGTCACGCCGGCGTAGCTCACCGTGCCGAAACGCGGAAAGCGAAACTCGACGAACGGATCGAACCATGCCGCGTCGAAGGCGTAGCCGAACGCGTTCAAGTCGGCGACGACATCGCGCAGGTCCGCGGCGACGAAATGCGGCAGCAACCAGCGGTCGTGGAGCGACGTGCCCCAGCGTACCAGTTTGCCCCGGTACGGCTGCTGCCAGAAGCGCGAGACCAGCGCGCGCAACAACAGCATCTGCACCGCGCTCATCCGGGCGTGCGGCGGCATCTCGAAAGCGCGAAATTCGAGCAGTCCGAGCCGCCCGGTCGGGCTGTCGGGCGAATAGAGCTTGTCGATGGAAAACTCGCTGCGGTGCGTATTGCCCGTGAGATCGGTCAGCAGATGCCGCAACAGGCGGTCGATCAGCCACGGCTGCGCCGAGTCTTCGCCGGTGCGATGCTTGCGCTCGAGCTGCTGAAACGCGATCTCGAGCTCGTACAGGCGATCGTCGCGCGCCTCGTCGACGCGCGGGGCCTGGCTGGTCGGCCCGACGAACGTGCCCGAAAACAGATACGAGAGCGCGGGATGGTTCTGCCAGTACGCGACCAGGCTCTGCAACAGGTCGGGGCGCCGCAGCAGCGGGCTGTCGGCCGGCGTGGCGCCGCCCAGCGTCACGTGGTTGCCGCCGCCAGTGCCGGTGTGGCGGCCGTCGAGCATGAATTTCTCGGTGCCGAGCCGCGACTGCCGCGCTTCCTCGTACAACGTCGTAGTCGTCGCGATCAATTGGCGCCAGGACGCCGCGGGATGGACGTTGACCTCGATGACGCCGGGATCGGCCGTGACGCTGAGCACCCGGACCCGGGGATCGCGCGGCGGCGCGTAGCCCTCGACGATCACGGGCACGGCGGCAGCCTGTGCGGCGTCCTCGATTGCGGCGAGGAGCGCGGCATAGTCCTCGAGTCGCATCAGCGGCGGCATGAAGACATGGACGTGCCCGCCGCGCACCTGAACCGCGAGTGCGGTCTTCACGACCTCCCGCGGCTTGGCGCCTCGCGCGCGGCCGCTTCGCGCGCGCTTCAAGTCGTCGCGGCGCGGCA
>JALYSM010000061.1 GCA_030854785.1 Pseudomonadota bacterium | reverse complement strand
CATCAACGACGCGGCGGCGGTGAGCACGCTCACTCTCGAGCATTACCCCGGCATGACCGAAAAGGCGCTGGCGCGGATCGTCGACGAGGCCAAGTCGCGATGGAACGTCTACGATGTGCTCGTGATCCACCGCGTCGGCGAATTGAAGCCCACCGACCAGATCGTACTCGTCGTCGTGACCGGCGCGCACCGCGGCGAGGCGTTCGCCGCGTGTGAGTTCATCATGGATTACCTGAAGACGCGCGCTCCGTTCTGGAAGAAGGAACAGACGCCCGCCGGCGAGCGCTGGGTTGAGGCGCGCGCAAGCGACGACGACGCCGCGGCACGCTGGTAAGTAGGAAGGAGTAGCCCGGGATGACCCCGGACCCCGGATCAAGTCCGGGGCAGGCTTTGATCCGGGGGAATCCCGGGTTTCGCCTGCGGCTCAACCCAGGCTACGCGTGGTGAATCCCGGGTTTCGCCTGCGGCTCAACCCAGGCTACGCGTGACGAATCCCGGGTTTCGGCTGCGGCTCAACCCAGGCTACGCGTGGTGGCGACCCATTGGCGATGAATTCGGCCCTTGCGAAACCCCTAGCCACGGCATTGATCGCGATCGATTGGGGCACGAGTTCCGCGCGCGCCTATCGCCTCGATGCGCGCGGCCGCATCCTCGACGAGCGCAGCGCGCCACTCGGCGTGCAGAAAGTCGAGCCGGGCAAATTCCCGGAAGCCTTGAGTGCGCTCCTCGGAGCGGACGTTCCTGAAAGCGTGCCAATGATCGCCTGCGGCATGATCGGCAGCCGGCAGGGCTGGATCGAAGCGCCGTATCGCGACTGTCCGGCGGACTTCGACGGCATCGCCGCGGCATTGACGCCTGTACCCGGAATGCGGCTTAGCATCGTGCCCGGGCTCCTCTGCCGCGATGCAGATGGCGTGCCCGACGTGATGCGCGGCGAGGAGACGCAGATCATGGGTGCGCTCGACGACGAATCGTGGGCGCAAGCAGCGCCTCGCGTTGTCGTCCTGCCCGGCACGCATAGCAAGTGGGCGCTGGTCGAAGGCAAGGTCATCGAAGCCTTCGCGACCTTCATGACCGGCGAGCTTTACGCCGTGCTGCGCGAGCACAGCATCCTCGGTCGGCTCGCTGCCGCCGGCAGCGGCGACGGCGCCGCGCTGGAGCGTGGCGTCCTGGTGAGCCTGAACGATGCCGCAGCCCTGCCGCACGACCTGTTTTCGGCGCGTACGCTGGCACTGACCGGCGCACTTGCACCCGAGGCCGTCGCCGACTACCTTTCGGGTTTGCTGCTCGGCGCGGAGGTAGCAGCCGGGCGGTGCTGGCTCGAAAGACACGCGGTGACGGGGGGATCCGTGATTCTGGTCGGAGAAGCGGCGCTTTGCGAGCGTTACCGGCGCGCGCTCGCCCTCGCCGGCATGGAGGCGGCAATCGGCCCGCCCGACGCCGCCGCGCGGGGATTGTGGCGCATCGCTCGCCGTTCCGGGATGGTTGCATAGTGTCCTCGTTGCGCAGGTTTCTGAAGCCGCTGCCGCTGGTCGCGGTGCTGCGCGGCATTACGCCGGCCGAAGTCGACGCCGTTGGCGTCGCGCTCGCCGACAGTGGCTTCCGCATTCTCGAGGTGCCGCTCAATTCACCCGAGCCGTTCGACAGCATTGCACGAATGGCGCGTGAATTCGGAGAGCACTGCCTCATCGGTGCGGGCACGGTGGTGAAAGTCGCCGATGTGGCGCGCGTCGCCGACGCGGGAGGCAAGCTCATCGTCATGCCGCACGGTGACGTGGCGATCGTGCGCGAAGCCAAGCGCCTCGGCCTCGTGTGCCTGCCGGGCGTGGCGACAACGACCGAGGCTTTCGCGGCGCTCGACGCGGGCGCCGACGGCCTCAAGATGTTTCCGGCGGAGCAGCTTTTGCCGGCGGTGCTCAAGGCCTGGCGCGCCGTGCTGCCTAAGGACACGCTCGTATTTCCGGTCGGCGGCATCCGTCCCGACAACATGGCGCCGTACTGGGCGGTCGGCGCGAACGGTTTCGGCACGGGCTCGAATCTCTACCGGCCCGGTGCGGCTCCCGACGCGGTGCGCGCGGTCGCGGCGCAATACGCGGCCGGATTCGCGGCGCTCAAGGCGAATCGATGAGCGGCGAGCTGTTCGATCTTGTCGGATTGGGCGAACCGATGATCGAGCTCAACCAGACGCGGGGCGCCGGCGGCGAATACGTCCAGGGATTCGGCGGCGACACGTCGAATTGCACCATTGCCGCGGCGCGGCTCGGCGCGCGAACTGCGTACGTCACGCGGCTGGGCAACGATGCATTCGGCCGCAACTTCCTGGACCTGTGGCGGCGTGAAGGCGTCGACGCGACGGGGGTCGGCATCGATGCCGACGCGCCGACCGGTATCTATTTTGTCGCGCATGGCCCCAAGGGTCACGAATTCAGCTATCTGCGCGCGGGCTCGGCAGCGAGCCGCATGCGGCCGGCGGATCTGCCGCTGGCCGTGCTCCGCGCGGCGAAGGTGCTGCACCTGTCGGGCATCAGCCAGGCGATCTCGGCTTCCGCGTGCGATGCGTGCTTCGCGGCGATGGAAGCGGCGCGCGCCGCGGGCGTGAAGATCTCCTACGACACCAACCTGCGCCTCAAGCTGTGGCCGCTGGCGCGGGCGCGGGCCATCATCCGCGCGAGCCTGGCACTCGCCGATTGGGCGCTGCCGAGCTTCGACGACGCGAAGCTCCTCTTCGAGCGCGACGATTCCGACGCGATTCTCGACGCCTGCCACGCGGCGGGCGCACCGGTGGTCGTGCTGCGCTGCGGAGCCGACGGCTGCATCGTGTCCGACGGTCGCGGGCGCGAACGCATCGCCGGGCATCGCGTGCATGCGATCGATGCGACCGGCGCCGGCGATTGTTTCGACGGCGCGTTCGCCGTGCGGCTCGTCGCCGGCGACGACCCGGTTACCGCGGCCCGTTACGCCAACGCCGCCGCGGCGCTGGCGACGACCGGCTATGGCGCGGTCGCGCCGCTGCCGCGCCACGCCGATGTCATCGCGCTGCTGGAAGAGAAGGTGGCGACGTGATCACCGCGACGTTTCAGGAAGACTTGTTTCGCGACAAGGTCGCGCTGGTCTCTGGCGGGACGAGCGGCATCGGCGCGGCGATCGGCAACGCACTCGCCGAGCTAGGCGCTAACGTCACCGTTACCGGAGCGACTGCGGCCGAGGCGGAGGAGGCGAAAGTGCGTGCGAGCTTCTGGGTCGAACACGCAACCGCGCTCGACGTTCGCGACGGTGCCGCGGTCACCGCATTCCTCGGGGCATTCGCCAGCCTGGACATTCTCATCAACTGCGCCGGCATCATCCGGCGCGGCGAAGAGCACGATCCGCACGTTTTCGCGGAGGTCGTGGATGTCAATCTGACCGGTACCATGCGCCTGTGCGCGGGCGCCCGCCCGCTGCTGGCGAAGAGCAAGGGCTGCATCGTCAACACCGCTTCGCTGCTGTCGTTTTTCGGCGGCGCGGTCGCGCCGGGTTACAGCGCCAGCAAAGGCGGTGTCGCGCAGCTCACCAAATCGCTGGCGATTGCGTACGCGGCGGAGAAAATCCGCGTGAACGCGATCGCGCCCGGCTGGATCGCGACGCCTTTGACCCAGGCGCTGCAGGACGATCCGGCGCGCAGCGACCCGATTCTGTCGCGCACGCCCTTCGGCCGCTGGGGGACGCCGGACGACGTCGCCGGCGCGGCGATCTTTCTTTGCTCGCCCGCGGCGTCGTTCATTACCGGCACGATTCTCGCCGTCGATGGCGGCTACGCGGCCGTGTAGATCATGGCACTCGATACCGCCATCCGCTATCTCAAGAAAGGCGAGTGGGAAAAGGCCCACGCGATCGTGCAGCAGGACGAATCCAAGCTCGGCTGCTGGGCGCACGGCATCGTGCATCTGGTCGAAGGCGATCTTGGAAACTCGCGTTATTGGTACCGTCGCGCGGGGCGGCCGTTTCCCAAGGACCGCGATGTCGACCGCGAAGTCGCGGCGCTGACCACGGCGATCAAGGCGACGCAGTGACCGCGGCGCTGATCGTGCCGTCCGCAGGCATCCGGCCCGAGATCGCCACGGCTGCGATTCCCGACGACGAGCGCGTCTGGGTCCCGCAAGCCAAGGACGTGTGGTTCCGGCCGCTGTTGTTCAATACGGTGAGCGGTGGGTGGTGCAATCTGCTGCGCGTGCGCCGATCGGGCGTCCTGTCGCGGCATCGGCATCCGATGGCCGTCGTCGGTTACGTTATCAGGGGCCGCTGGCGCTATCTCGAGCACGATTGGGTCGCGGAGGAGGGGAGCTTCGTCTACGAGCCGCCGGGCGAGATCCACACTCTGATCGTGCCCGACGATTGCGTCGAGATGATCACGTTCTTCAACATCGGCGGCGCGATGATCTACGTCGACGACGTGGGGCGGCAGACCGGCTACGAGGATGTGTTCACCAAGATCGACATGTGCCGCACGCATTACGCGGCGACGGAGCTCGGCGCCGATTACGTCGATCGGTTCGTGCGCTGAGCATTCTTGCGGCGCAAGCCCGCGCGCCGACGAGGAGGGTTTGCATGTCCTGGAGCGGTTTGTTTGCAGTGGGCGGGGGCGCGGCCGTCGGCGCGTGGTTGCGTTGGGGGCTCGGCATCGCGCTTAACCCGGTTTTCCCAACCGTGCCTCTAGGCACGCTGGCGGCGAATCTTATCGGCGGGCTGCTCATCGGCTTCGCGATGGAGCTTATGTCGCGCCATGCCGGGTTGTCGCCCGAGATGCGCCTGCTGGTGACGACGGGTTTCCTGGGCGGTCTGACCACGTTCTCGACGTTTTCGGCCGAGGTCGTCACGCTGTTGCTCCGCAAAGAGTGGCTATGGGGATCGATCGCGATCGGCGGCCACGTCGTCGGTTCGCTGGCGCTGACGATCGCCGGCATCGCGCTGGTTCGCGGACTCTATCGCTGGGCGGCCGTGTGAGCCAAGCGGGGGAGGTGGAATCATGAGAGGGACGCTCCTTCGCTTCTACGTGCACGAGAATCGCACGCATCGTCACATCGCCTTATTCGAGTGGCTGCTCGAGCAGGCGAAGAAGATGGGCATCCACGGCGGGTCGGTGTTTCGCGCGATCGCCGGTTTCGGCCGCCACGGCATCCTTCACGAAGAGCATTTCTTCGAGCTCGCCGCCGACATGACCGTGGCGGTCGAGTTCGGCGTCAGCGACGAAGATGCCGACAAACTGCTCGCGCTCCTGCGCCAGGAGCGCGTGAGCATCGTCTACGCCCGCGTATCCGCCGAATTCGGCGCGATCGAAGGCGACCGCTGAATGGCAACGACGAGACGCGTCGCGGGCCGATAAGCATGAGGTAAACTGATCGCAATTCATCCGTGCAGAGGAGCAGGCGATGCCGCATGCCATTCGTATTCACAAGACCGGCGGGCCCGAAGTGCTGCAGTGGGAGGAAGTCACGGTCGGCGACCCGGGGCCCGGCGAAGCGCGCATTCGCCACACGGCGATCGGGCTCAACTTCATCGATACCTATCAGCGCAGCGGACTGTACAAGCTCCCGTTGCCGTCTGGCCTCGGCGGTGAAGGCGCGGGTGTGGTCGAAGCAGTTGGCGCTGGCGTCACCGAGATCAAGGCCGGCGATCGCGTGGCGTACTGCGGCGGACCGCCCGGCGCCTACAGCGAGGTCCGCGTAATGCCGGCGGACCGGCTGGTCAAGCTGCCCGAAGGCGTATCCGAGCGCACCGCGGCGACGCTGATGCTCAAGGGTTTAACCGTGCAATATCTCTTGCGTCAGACCTTTCCGCTCAAGGGCGGCGAGACGATTCTCTTCCACGCGGCTGCGGGCGGCGTGGGCAGCATCGCCTGCCAATGGACGCGCGCCCTCGGCGTGACGATGATCGGGACCGTGGGCTCGGACGAGAAGGCCGCGATCGCCAAGGCCAACGGCTGCGCGCACACCATCGTGTATACGCGCGAGAACTTCGTCGAGCGGGTCAAGGAGATCACCGGCGGCAAGGGCGTGCCGGTCGTCTACGATGCGGTGGGCAAGGACACGTTTCCGGCGTCGCTCGATTGCCTCAGCCCGCGCGGGATGTTCGTCAGCTTCGGCAATTCTTCGGGCCCGGTTCCGCCACTGGACATCTTGCTGCTTTCGCAGAAAGGTTCACTCTACGTGACGCGGCCGACGCTGGTGACGTATACGGCCACGCGCGCGGCGCTGCTCGCGATGGCCGCGGAAATGTTCGAGCTGGTGAAGGCGGGGAAGATCGTCAGTGAAGCGCGCCAGACCTACGCGCTCAAGGATGCCGCGCAGGCGCATCGCGATCTCGAGGCGCGCAAGACGACGGGGTCGACGCTGTTGCTACCATAAGCTGTAGCCCGGGATGAGCCCGCAGGGCGAATCCCGGGGCATCGCCGAAAATTGCACACCGTCCCCCGGGGTTCCCCCGGATCGAGTCCGGGGTCACCCCAGGCTACACGTCTTCGCAGACGCGCCGATCAACGCGCTTTCGAGCACGCGGCTTCGTTGAGCAAACGTCGCGCGGCGGGTGCCAGCTCGGAAGCGGTGAGTCCGGCCGGGCCGATGCCGTCGGCGACCAGCGCATCCGCTGCCGCGCCGTGCAGGCACACTGCGGTTTGCAGCGCGTCCCTCATGTCGATGCCTTGCGCTAGCAGCGCGCCGATCATGCCGGCTAGCACGTCACCGGTGCCGGCGCTGGCCAGCCCGGCGTTGCCGCTCGCGTTGATCGCCCACGCTCCATCGACGAACGCGAGCACGCTGCCCGCGCCCTTGAGCACGACTCCTGCACGAAATTTCCCGACGAGTGCGAGAGCCGCGGCGAGCCGGTCGCTTTGCACCTGTGCTGTGCCCGTCGCGAGCAGGCGCGCCGCCTCGGCCGGATGCGGCGTGATCGCGGTCGGCGTTTCGCGCGCGGAAACGATGCGTGCGAGCTCCGCATCGATGGCGATCAGATTGAGCGCGTCGGCATCGAGCACGAGTGGTACGTGCTGCGCGAGCGCTCGGGCGAGCAAGCCGCGCGCGGTTTCGTCCGTTCCGATGCCGGGGCCGACGACGAACGCATCGGGCCCGGCTTCGAGCACATCGTTCGCGCTCTTCAGCATCAGCTCGGGTTGGACCCAGTCGACCGCCGGCCGCCGGCCCGCTGCGAGCCCGACCCAGATTTTCCCGGCACCGAGATAAAGCGCCGCGCGGCCGGCGAGAATCGCGGCGCCGACCATGCCGGTGTTCCCGCCGATGATGCCCAGCGTGCCGAAGCTGCCCTTGTGCACATTGCCGCGCACACGCCGGAGTGGATCCGGCAGCGCGGGCGCGAGCACGCGCCATTCCAGCCGCCGCCCGTGCGTGCTCGACGCCGCATCCACGTCCAATGCATGAACGCTTATCGCGCCGCAGTGATCGGGCCCATCTGCGGTGAGGAGCCCCGCTTTGAGCGCGATGAAGGTCGCGGTCGAATGAGCGCGAATCGTCGGCCGATACGCGACGCCGGTATCGGCGTTGAGCCCGCTCGGGACGTCCAGTGCGAGAATGCGCGTGGCGCTCGCATTGGCGCGCGCGATCCATTCCGCGGCGACGCCCTCGATGGGACGGGTAAGACCGATCCCGAACAGGCCGTCGACGATAAGGCCCCAATCATCGCGTTCCGGCCAGTCGGCACGTGTTGCTCCACCGGAATCGATCCACGCGTCGTGCGCCGCGCCGGCATCGGGAGACAACTTCGCCGCGCTGCCGTGAAAGGCGACTATAACGTCGAAGAACCAGCGCTTCAGCACGCGCGCGACGACGAATGCGTCGCCGCCGTTGTTGCCGGGGCCCGCGAGCACCAGCACGCGCGGAGCGCATCCGGCGAGCAGGTCGCGGGCGACGCCGGCTGCCGCGAGACCAGCACGCTCCATAAGGGGTTCTGCTGCCGCGGCGCGCTCGATCGCGCGCACATCCGCAACGCGACCGATCGGATCGAGACCCATGCGCCGATTATAGGCTACGCACCGTGCCGCGCCGGCCCCGCCGTGGACATTCCCGGGGCCAGTCGTTACACTAGCGCGACACGTTTTGACGGGCACCGCAGCCGTCCGATTCTCAGGACGGCTCAATTACCAGGTTACGGAGGATTCATGAAATTGCTGTGCAAATTTGCAGTCGGGCTGGTTGCGGTCGGCATCGGGACCGCGGTATGCGCGCAAGAGCTGACCGGGACGTTGAAGAAGATCAAGGACACCGGCGCGATCACCATCGGCCATCGCGAGTCGTCGATTCCGTTTTCGTATCTTGACGACAAACAGCAGCCGATCGGTTATGCGATGGACCTGTGCATGAAGGTCGTCGACGCGGTGAAGGCCGAGCTGAAAATGCCGAACCTGAAGGTCAATCTGCAACCGGTTACCTCGTCCAACCGCATTCCGCTGCTGCAGAACGGGACGATCGACATGGAGTGCGGCTCGACGACCAACTCGGTCGCGCGCCAGCAGCAGGTCGCGTTCGGCCCGACGTACTTCGTGATCAACGTCAGCGCCGCGGTGAAGAAGAGTTCCGGCATCAAGAGCCTGGCGGACCTCAACGGCAAGACGATCTCGACGACCTCGGGCACGACTGCGGTTCCACTGCTCAAGCAGTACGAAAAGACCAAGTCTGCGGACATCAAGGAAATCTACGGCAAGGACCACGCCGAATCGTTCCTGCTGCTGTCGCAGGATCGCACGGCGGCATTCGTGATGGACGACATCCTGCTCGCGGGCCAGATCGCCAACTCGAGCAATCCGGGCGATTACGTGATTCTTAGCGAGTCGCTGCGCACCGAGCCGTACAGCATGATGCTGCGCAAGGACGATCCGCAGTTCAAGGCGCTGGTCGACAAGACCGTCGGCGGCGTGATGAAGTCCGGCGACATCCACAAGATATACTCCAAGTGGTTCACGAGCGCGATCCCGCCGAAAAACGTCAACATGAACTTCCCGGAAACGCCGCCGATCAAGGAAGCATTCACCAATCCGAACGACAAGGGCGTCTGATACTCGAGGCTGCTGATGCAGCCCACTCCATAAGGGCCGGAAGGCGAGTTGCCGCTTCCGGCCCTTCTTGTTCCTGCGGCCGCGCCGCCGCAGCTGTGCAGCGAAAGGGGTAAGAGATGACCTATGTCTTGAACTGGGGCGTCTTTTTCGAGGAGCTTCCGGGAGGCGGCGAAAGGTATTGGCAGCTGATCGTGTCGGGCGTCGAGTGGACGCTCGCCGTGTCCGCATGCGCCTGGGTCATTGCGCTGGTGCTGGGCTCGGTCATCGGCACGATCCGCACGACCAACAGCGCGTGGATGGTGCATTTCGGCAATGCCTGGGTCGAGTTCTTCCGCAACATCCCGCTGCTGGTGCAGATGTTCCTGTGGTATTTCGTCGTGCCGGAGTTCATCCCGCCGCTGAAGAGCTGGATCGTTCAAACCAATCCGGCCAACGCGCAGTTCGTATCCGCGGTTCTCTGCCTCGGACTGTTCACCTCGGCGCGCGTCGCCGAGCAGGTGCGCGCCGGCATCCAGTCGCTTGCGCGCGGGCAGCGCATGGCCGGGATGGCGGTCGGGCTGACGCAGCCGCAGGTGTACCGCTACGTCCTGCTGCCGATGGGCTTTCGCATCATCATCCCGCCGCTGACCAGCGAGACGATGAATCTGATCAAGAACTCTTCGATTGCATTGACGATCGGCCTGCCTGAGCTCACCTTCCGCGCGCGAGAGCTCGGGGAGTACACGTTCAACTTCTTCGAGGCCTTCACCGCCGCGACCCTGATCTACATCGCGATCGCGATGACCGCCAATCGCGTGATGGCCGTGGTCGAGCGGCGGACCGCGGTGCCGGGCCTTATCGGCGGCGGCGCGAAGTAGGGGGCGATCATGCATCTCGACTTCAGCATCATCGCCAATTCGTTGCCCTACCTGTGGAAGGGCTTTCGGTACACGGTGGAGCTTACCGTGATCGCAGCGTTGGGCGGACTGTTCTTCGGCACGCTGCTCGCGCTCGCGCGCCTGTCGCCGATCAAGTGGCTCTCGACGTTCGCCGCCGGCTACGTGAATCTGATGCGCTCGATCCCATTGGTGCTGGTGATCTTCTGGTTCTTCTTTCTGATGCCGGAAATTCTGCAGTGGGCGACCCGCGCCGAGCGGCCGGTGCAGATCGGCGCCGAGCGCACCGCGATCATCACCTTCATCCTGTTCGAGGCGGCGTATTTTTGCGAGATCATGCGCGCCGGGATCCAGTCGATTGCCAAGGGACAAGTCCATTCCGCCTACGCGCTCGGCCTCACCTATGCGCAGGCAATGCGGTTGGTGATTCTTCCGCAGGCATTCCGGAACATGATCCCGATTTTGCTGACGCAGACGATCATCCTCTTCCAGGACACGTCGCTGGTGTACGTGATCTCGGCGACCGATTTCGTCGGTGCGGCGTCCAAGATCGCACAGCGCGACGGCCGTCTGGTCGAGATGTACCTGTTCGTCGCCGTAGTCTATTTTGTAATTTGCTATACGCTGTCGTTCATGGTGAAGCGACTGCAGAAGAAGATAGCCGTCATCCGCTGAGCGGGTGAATTTGGGGAGAGCCACATGATTTCAATGGACAATGTTTCCAAGTGGTATGGCCACTTCCAGGTGCTGACCGATTGCACGACCAAGGTCGAGAAGGGCGAAGTGATCGTTGTTTGCGGGCCGTCTGGATCGGGCAAGTCGACTCTGGTCAAGTGTGTCAACGCTTTGGAACCGTTCCAGAAAGGCACCGTCACGGTCGACGGCATTTCGGTCGGCGACCCGAAGACCGACCTTCCCAAGCTTAGGGCGCGCGTCGGCATGGTGTTCCAGAACTTCGAGTTGTTCCCGCATCTGAAGATCGTCGAAAACCTGACGCTGGGCCAGATCAAGGTGCTGAACCGCGGCCGCGAAGAGGCGACAGAGCGCGGCCTGAAGTTGCTCGATCGCGTCGGCCTGATAGCACAGAAGGACAAATTCCCGGGCCAGCTCTCAGGCGGACAGCAGCAGCGGGTGGCGATTGCGCGGGCGCTGTCGATGGATCCGATCTGCATGCTGTTCGACGAGCCGACGTCCGCGCTCGACCCGGAAATGATCAACGAGGTGCTGGACGTGATGGTCCAGCTCGCGAAGGAAGGCATGACGATGATGGTCGTCACCCACGAGATGGGCTTCGCGCGCAAGGTCGCGCATCGCGTGATCTTCATGGATCAGGGCAAGATCGTCGAGGATGCAAAGAAGGAAGACTTCTTCGGCAAGCCGCGCTCTGAGCGCGCACAGCTCTTCCTGTCCAAGATACTTTCGCATTGACGCTTCGCCGATGATCGTTGTCGCCGGTGCGGAGCCGGCTCAGACTTGAATATTCCGCGCTCTCGCTCCACGGCGACAATCTGTTCCACCTCGCGGTAAGCAGAATTGCGGGAGGAAGGAGTGATGCAATCTTCGCTTGAACCTTCTCCGCGACATGCGGCGTTCTCTACGATCCGAGCTGGTCGAGCCCATGCCACGCTTCCAAGCGATGGCCGAATTCTGTCCTGCGTATAGAGGGCTAAATCATATGTATCTCTTTGACCTAAAACCAAACTTAACTGGTCAACCGACATGCTTCGCCCCACTTTTTACGGAGGAGCAATGTAAAGCGCTAATTGATAGCTGCGAAAGCAATTTGCAGCTGCAAGGCGGCACCGTCGAGGATCGGCGGGTAATTGTCAGCATACGAAGTTCAGCGATTGGTTGGCTGAGTCCCGAGGGCGAGCATCGATGGCTCTTCGATAAAATCAGAGACTGCATGAATGTCGTCAATGCGGATTGGTTTCGATATGACCTCGCGGGCTTCGAGGGAATACAATTCACCAAATACTCTTACGAACGCGGACGTGCTGATTTTTACTCGTCACATGTAGACACTATCGCGTCTGAGGGAACTGTAAGAAAACTGTCGTTCACTGTTCAGCTGTCCGATCCGGACAGTTATAGCGGCGGCGATGTTGTTCTTTATAGTTCGTTAATCGAGTCAGCCAGCCTGAGCCGGGCGATCGGCTCGATTACTTTTTTTCCTTCCTACATGATTCATGAAGTTTTACCGGTCACCAAGGGCGTCAGATACTCATTGGTTGGGTGGGGCCGTGGACCAGCTTTCACCTGAGGGCGGGTTGATCTCTCACACAAACCTCTTGCCTCTATGAAGGACTGCTGCATGTCCTCTTGGGTCGCGGGCAGCCATTCGCTGCATATCGGTGGCCCCTCGCGTCTCGACGGCATTATCTGATACGTACGCGTTTCTGAGTCCGGTTGTACGCTCCCGCACTTGGTCCAATTCCGCTGATTGGAAAGGCGAAAACGGAATCTCATGGGATAATCCCGCTTTACGTCCACTGTCGCATCGATGGCCGAGCTGCTTTCGCTCCGCGGGCGCAATGCCCTGTCGCCGTTTCGCATCGCCAAGCTGCTGTCGAACCTAGCCGGGACCCGCATCTCCGGCGTTGTTGCCGATTTCTGGCATTTCGTTCATGCCGATCCCGAGCTGATCACGGCCGAGCGCGCGACGCTCGCGCAGATCCTGACGTACGGGCCGCACAGCAGCGAGCACGCCGATACGGGTGAGCTGCTGCTGGTGATTCCACGCCCCGGGACCATTTCTGCCTGGGCGTCCAAGGCCACCGACATCGCGCACAACTGCGGTCTGGCGAAGATTTCGCGCATCGAGCGCGGCGTCGCATACGGCGTCGCGACGCGTGGCGGCGCGCCGCTCTCGAGCGAAGATCGCGCGACGCTCCTGCCGTTCATTCACGACCGCATGACCGAAGCG
>JALYSM010000130.1 GCA_030854785.1 Pseudomonadota bacterium | reverse complement strand
AGTTAAGGCCCTCAGGGCGCGTCCGCGCGCGAGCGGGCGCGCCGACTCGCGAAGGCTACATCTTCGACGGTTCACAAAGAGGCGCGCGAAGCGCTCGTCGCCGCGCGATTGCGCAGGAGGCCGACGCGCGACTTTCCGTGACGCGCAGGCGGCACGAGGAGGCCGAGGCATGAGCGCGTTGCTCGAGGTCCGCGATCTCCATGTCGCCTACGGCAAGGTCGAGGCAGTGCACGGCGTATCGCTCGTCGTCGGCGAGGGGAGCATCGTCACCGTCATCGGGCCCAATGGCGCCGGCAAGACGACGCTGCTGGGCGCCATCATGGGCCTGCTGCCATCGCGCGCCGAGTTGAGCTATGCGGGTACGCCGATCGCGCGCATCGGTGTCGAGCAGCGGGTCGCGCTGGGTCTTTGTCTGGTGCCGGAGCGGCGCGAGCTTTTTGCCGCAATGACCGTCTCCGACAACCTCGAGCTTGGCGCGTTCCAGCGCCATCGTGCCGGAGACAAGACGGTCGCGACGACGCGCGACGAAGTCTACCGGCGTTTTCCGCGTCTCGCCGAGCGGCGGTCGCAATTAGCGGCAACGCTATCGGGCGGCGAACGGCAGATGCTGGCGCTCGGTCGTGCCCTGATGGCGAAGCCGCGGCTCCTGATGCTCGACGAACCGAGCCTGGGGCTCGCGCCGCTGATCGTGAAGGAGATCTTGAATATCATCGCCGCGCTCAAGGCAACCGGAGTTTCGATACTGCTGGTCGAGCAAAACGCGAGAGCGGCGCTGCAGATCGCCGACTATGGCTATGTCCTGGAAACCGGCGAGCTCGCGATCGAAGGCCCGAGCGCCGAACTCGCCGTCAATCCGCGAGTCGCGGCGACGTATCTGGGACAAACCGTCCGCGACGTGCCGGCGTAGCTGGATAACCCTCGCTTTCATCCAGGGCTTGTGCCACGCGGGATGCGCCCCGACAATGTACGTCTGGCGCCATGAACTGTATCCGACAAGGACTGCCGTGACCAATCTCGCCGTTCCCGCCTTGAACCCCGCGCTGCTCGATCAGGCGACGCTGCTCCTGCTCGCGCCGGCGGCACTCGAAGTACGCCAGCTCTCGCAGGTTCTCGCCGATATCCACGTGCATCACGTCGACTACGCCGATCTCTATTTCCAGTATTCGCGACTCGAAAGCTGGAGCCTCGAGGAGGGCATCGTCAAGTCGGGATCGTATTCGATCGACCGCGGCGTCGGAGTCCGCGCGGTATCGGGTGAAAAAACCGCATTCGCGTATTCCGACGATATCACCCTTGACGCGCTCGCGAAGGCCGCGACCGCGACGCGCGCCATCGGTCGTCAGGGCCAGTCGGCCGTAGCCGCGCTCGATCACGTCGGCGGCGCCCGCGCGCTCTATGCGGCGCGCGATCCGGTGGTCGCGCTCACCGACGGCGCCAAAGTGGCGCTGCTCGAGCGGCTCGAGCAGATGGCACGGCAGCGCGATCCGCGCGTTACGCAGGTGATGGCGTCGCTCGCCGGTGAGTACGAGGCGATCCTCATCGCGCGCAGCGATGGCCTCATCGCCGCCGACGTGCGGCCGCTGGTGCGGCTCTCGCTCAGCGTGATCGTCGAAGAGAACGGCCGCCGGGAGCAGGGCATGGCCGGCGGCGGCGGACGCCTCGACTACGCTTATTTCAGCGACGCGCTGCTGCTGGATTACGCGACTAGGGCGGTCGATCAGGCGCTGCTGAACCTCAATGCGCGCGACGCTCCCGCGGGCACGATGACCGTAGTTCTCGGGCCAGGCTGGCCAGGCATTCTGCTGCACGAGGCAATCGGGCACGGGCTCGAAGGCGACTTCAATCGCAAGGAGACGTCGGCTTTTTCGAATCGCATCGGACAGCGCGTCGCGGCCGCGGGCGTGACGGTCGTAGACGACGGCACGATTCCCGACCGCCGCGGATCGCTCAACATCGATGACGAAGGCAACCCGACGCAGCGCACGGTGCTGATCGAGGACGGAGTCCTGCGCTGCTACATGCAAGACGAGCTCAACGCGCGATTGATGGGCGTGCCGCCGACAGGAAACGGCCGGCGCGAGTCTTTCGCACATGTGCCGATGCCGCGAATGACGAATACGGTGATGCTGAACGGCGACCGCGATCCGCAGGAGATCATCGCCTCGGTCGGCAACGGCCTCTATGCGGTGAACTTCGGCGGTGGTCAGGTCGACATCACCAACGGCAAATTTGTCTTCTCGGCGGCCGAGGCCTGGAAGATCGAGAAGGGCAAGCTCGCCTATCCGGTAAAGGGCGCAACGCTGATCGGCAACGGTCCGGACGCGCTGACGCGCGTGTCGATGATCGGCAACGATCTCGCGCTTGATGCCGGCATCGGCACCTGCGGCAAGGACGGACAAAGCGTTCCGGTCGGCGTCGGGCAGCCGACCTTGCGCATCGATGGGCTGACCGTGGGCGGGACGGCGCAGCCCGGAATGAGCGCGGAGCGCGAATCCCGGGAGTGACCGCGGCATTGCGGCGTCGCCCCGGGTATCGCTTCGCTCAACCCGGGCTACGACTAATGCAGCGGCCCCGCCGGAGCCACGACTGCGATCGCGGGCGCGGGCGACGCGTGGTGCACGACGATGCGCCAGCCTGACGGCGTGCGCAGGTAGACGTTGGTTGCGATCGCGGCACCGCGGGGCTTGGGGTCGTTGCCGACAGTCACGTGCTCGACCGCGCTCTGCATCGCGAGACCAACGGTCTCGATGACGACGATTTCTTCGAGCCGGAACGAGAGCTTGGTTTCGCCCGCGAAAAGCTGCTCCCACCCGATCCGCACCGCCTCGTAGCCGACGAGCCGCGGGCCGCCCGGGTGGATGCAGACGATGTCCTCGTCCTCGGCCCAGGCCGCCATCATGGCGTCCACGTCCTTCGCCTCGAACGCCTGGTAGAACGCCAGCGCGGCATCCTGCGGCGAGGTGAAAATCGTCTGCGTTCGCGGTTTCGCCATGTCAGCTCGAGTGCGTTGCGGTCATGTCGACGCCTGCCGCGCGAGGTCGTGCACTACTTCCACGTCGAGCTCGCGCATGCACTTGAAGTGGCCGAGAGGACATTCGCGTTGAAAGCACGGGCTGCACGCAATATCGATCTTTGCGACGTGCGCGAGCTCTGACAGCGGCGGCGTGTAAGCGGGCGACGACGAGCCGAAAAGCGCAACCAGCGGCCGGCCGACCGCCGCTGCGGCGTGCATCAATCCCGAGTCGTTGCTGACTACGACCGAAGCCAGCGACAAGAGGTCGATCGCAGTACCGAGGTCGGTGCGGCCGGTGAGGTCGCGCACGCCGGCGACGGCGGACGCGATCGGCAGCGCCGCCGCTTGGTCGTTGGGCGAGCCGACAAGCCAGACTGCGTACCCCTCGTCGCGCAGGCGCTGCGCCAGCCCGATGAAATGCTCCGCCGGCCAGCGCTTCGCCGGGCCGTATTCGGCACCGGGACAGAGGATCGCGATGCGGCGGTGCGTCGACAGCGTGAGCGCGCGCATCGCCGCGTACGCGTTGGCCGCATTGGGTACGAGCACCGGCGCAGGCGGGGTCGGAACCAGCCGGCCCTTCGGCACGGCGAGCGCGACAAAGCGATCGACCAAGCGCGGGAACGCCTTCGGATCGAGCCGTCGCGTTTCGGTGAGGAGCGCTCTGCGGCCTTCGCCCGCGTAACCGGTGCGGCGCGGAATGCCGGCGAACCACGGGATCAGCGCCGACTTGAACGAATTGGGCAGAATGAACGCACGCGTGTACCCGCGTGCCCTGACCTCGCGCGCGAGTGCGCGCCGGCGGCCGAGTCCGAGCTCGCCATGGGCAAGCGGGTTCTCGATGATGGAGCCGATGCCGCGCATGCGCGCGTACACCGGCGCGCACCACGGCGGCACGAGCACGTCGACGATCGGTTCCTCGAGCGGCTCGCGCATGACCGCGACCAGCGGCTCGGACAGGACGGCGTCGCCGACCCAGGAGGGCGCGACGATCAGGATGCGTTCGGCCATGACGAGTGCGCGATGCGCCGACAGCTTGCCGGCACGACCTTTCCGGCGCGCGGTAAAGAAGCTAGTGCGCGCCCTTCCGCGGCCCTCCCTTGAGCCGGTAGCGTGTTCCGCAGTACGGACACATCGCTTCGCCTTCCGCCGCGACGTCGAGAAACACGCGCGGGTGACTCGACCACAGCGGCATTGCCGGGTTGGGGCAATGCAGCGGTAGATCGCGTTCGGTTACTTCAACGACGGACAGCGCGCTGGCGTCGGGTTGCGCCATAGACGATCGCACCTGCATGGGAATCGACGGGCGTCAACCACGACTTGTACTTCGAGTTTCGTCCGTTGACGACATCGAAAAACATCGCCTGCAGTTTCTGGGTGATCGGCCCGCGCTGGCCGGCGCCTATCGGTCGGTTGTCGAGCTCGCGGATCGGCGTCACCTCGGCGGCGGTCCCGGTGAAGAACGCCTCGTCGGCGATGTAGAACTCGTCGCGCGTGATGCGTCGCTCGATCACCGGGATGCCCAGCTCTTCGGCAAAAGTGATGATCGTGCCGCGGGTGATGCCGTTGAGCGCGCCGCCGGAGAGATCGGGTGTGTGCAGCTTGCCGTCGCGCACCAGAAACACGTTCTCGCCCGAACCCTGGCAGATGAATCCTTGCGGGTCGAGCAGCATCGCTTCCTCATAGCCGTCGTGTGTCGCTTCCTGGTTCGCGAGAATCGACACGGCGTAGTTGCACACCGCCTTGGCGTTGCACATCGTGATATTCGGATGGTGGTGGGTAAACGACGACGTCTTGACGCGGATTCCTTTCTCGAGCCCCTCGGCACCGAGATACGCGCCCCAGGGCCACGCGGCGATCGCGACCCGCACCGGGTTCGACTTGGCGGCGACGCCCATCGCTTCGGATCCGTAGAACGCGAGCGGGCGCAGGTAGCACGAATCCAGGCCGTTCCTTTGCACGCACTCCTTTTGCGCCGCGTCGAGCACGTCCTTGCTGTAGGGAATCTGCATGCCGAAGATCTGCGCTGAGCGAAACAGGCGATCGGTATGGTCGCGCAGGCGGAAGATCGCGGGACCTTCGACAGTCTGATAGCAGCGGACGCCTTCGAATACGCCCAGCCCGTAGTGCAGCGTGTGGGTCAGGACGTGCGTGGTAGCGTCGCGCCACGGTACGAGCTTGCCGTCGTACCAGATGAACCCGTCGCGGTCTGCCATTGACATGGCGGCTGTCCTTGCATCGCGAAACCGCTATTTTAGCCGAAATCCGCTGGCCGACCGGGCCCGCTCGCTGCTCGCCACGGTGCGCCGAACACATGCGTCCAGAGCTCGCCGACCGCCGTGCGCCGCGCTTCCTGCGCCGCCGGGGCCACCCGCGCCAGCGGCGCACCCTGCAGGCGAATCTGGTGCTGAAGGCGCCGGTATTCGCGGTAGACGTCGGCGACGGTTGCGGCGAGCGGCGCCGGCACAAGGCCGAGCTCCGCCGCGAGTGCGAGCAGCGCGATGTTGCCGACATTACGCGTCAACTGCGGATGACGGCCACTGTGCAGCAGCACCAGGAATTGCACGGTGAACTCCACGTCGACCATACCGCCCGGATCGTGCTTGAGATCGAACAGCGCGCTGCGGTTCGGATGCCCCGCGTACATCCTGCTGCGCATTTCGACGACGTCGTCGCGCAGCCGTAGCAGCTCGCGAGGGCTGCGGAGTATCGCCTCGCGTTCCGCCTCGAAGGCAGCGCCGATGGAGGCGTCGCCGGCGACGAAGCGCGCGCGTGTGAGCGCCTGATGCTCCCATGTCCAAGCGTGCTCGCGCTGATAGCGGCAGAATGCGCTGAGGCTCGATACGACAAGCCCGCTGGCTCCATCGGGACGCAGGCGCAGATCGGTGTCGTACAGGCGACCGGCGGCAGTCGTGCTGGTAAGCCAGGTGTTGAGGCGGTGCGCGAGGCGCGCGTAGCGTTCGGGCGCGCTCTCGTCCGGATCGTCGTAAAGAAACACGAGGTCGAGGTCCGACGCGTATCCCAGTTCCTTGCCGCCGAGCTTGCCGTAGCCGATGATCGTAAACTTCGGCGGAGCAACCTTGGCCTCGCCGTGCATCTGTGTCCAGCAATGCTCGAGCGTCGCCGCGAGGACGATGTCCGCCAGCGCCGACAAATGATCGGCGAGGCGCTCGACGGTGAGCAGGCCGTTCAAATCCTGCGCCAGCAGGCGAAATGTCTGCGCTTGCTGGAAGTGCCGCAGCGCGTCCATCTGCCGCTCGGGATCGCCCGGGTGCGCGCGCAACTGGAGGTCGAGCTCGCGTCTCCATGCATCCCAATCCGGCTCGGCGAGGAGAACCCGGCTGTCGAGCAATTCGTCGAGCAGGAGCGGATGCCGGGTGAGATAATCCGCCGCCCATGCGCTCGCGGCCATCAGTTCGGCGAGCCGTGGCAATACCGGCGGGTGCTCGAAGAGCAGCGCCAGATAAACACTGCGTCCGCTGATCGTCTCGAGCAGGGTGAGCAGGCGCCCAAATACCGCTTCGGGCTCGACTGTCGACGAAGCGGCCGCGGCCGCCGCGGTGCGCAAGAACTGCGGCACAAGCGTGTCGAAGCGTTGCCGCGACAGGGTCGGCAATTGCAGGTAGCGGGCACTTTGGCGCACGCGGGCAAGCGACTCGATCAAGGCGACGGGGGAGCCGTAGCCGGCGGCTGCGAGCGCGGCGCACTGGGCGTCGCCGGGCGTGGGGTCGAGCCAGATCGACGCCAGCGGATCGTTGTCATCTGTGATGTCCTCGCCGAACACGGCATCGAAATGCCGCTCGACCGCGTCGCGGTGGCGATCGAGCAGTACGGTGAGCGCTGTGGCGTCTACGGTGCCGCAGGCGCGCGCCAACGCAGCCTGCTCGGCAGGATCGATGGGGAGGTCGTGTGTCTGCCGATCGTCGCGGTATTGCAGGCGGTGCTCCAGACCGCGCAGGAACACGTACGCCGCCGACAGCTCGACGATCGCGGGACCCGGGAGCAGCCCGCGCGTTCCCAGCGCGGCGAGCGCCGGCAGCGTACCGCGCAATCGCAAGGCTGGCTCCTTTCCCCCGCGTACGAGCTGCAGCGCCTGCGCGATGAATTCGATCTCGCGGATGCCGCCCGGGCCGAGCTTGATGTTACGGGCGTAATCCTTACGCCGGCCCTGCTCGCGGATCTGCCGGTGCACGTCACGCAAACCGGCGTAGGCGTCGTAATCGAGATACTTGCGAAACACGAACGGCGCGATCAGCCGTTCCAGCTCGCCGCCGCGGTCGCCGGTCAGGGGCCGCGCCTTGAGCCACGCATAGCGCTCCCAGGTACGGCCCTGCGCGATCAGGTATTGCTCGAGCGCGGCGAACGACGCCGACAGCGGGCCGCTAGCGCCATAGGGACGCAGGCGCATGTCGACGCGAAAGACGAATCCGTCGGCGGTGACGTCGGCCAGCGCGGCGATAACGCGTCGCCCCAGCCGATCGAAGAATTCCTGGTTTGCAAGCGCCTTCGGCCCGGCCGTCGTTCCGTCTTCGGGGTAGATGAATACGAGGTCGATATCCGACGACACGTTGAGCTCGCTGCCGCCGAGCTTGCCCATGCCGGCGACGATAAGCCGCTGCGGCAGCCCGCTCTCCGCACCGATCGGCTCGCCATGCGCCTGCACGAGCCGGCGATGGTGCAGGTTGACCGCGGCATCGATCGCGACTTCGGCAAGTCGGGTCGTCGTCGTGCAGACTTCGGCGAGGTCGGCCCGGCCGGCGAGATCGCGCAGCATCGTCGTCAGCCAGACGCGCTGGCGCAGCCGGCGCAGCGCCGCAGCGAGCGCGATCGCGTCGGCGGCTTCTGTCACGACGCGGACGTCATCGTCCAACCATGTCACGGCATGGTCGAACGCGGCGAGAGCACGCGTCACGAGATCGGGCTGCGCGACTCGAAGTCGCGCGCCGTAGCGGCTGAACTCGAGTGCCTCGGCGGGGTCCACGGGAAAGATAGCGGGCGCGCGGTTCCTAGAGGGTAAAATCGGGCGCCCAAGCCTATCATGCCGTCACTGCGCGCACGTTCCGATTCCGTTGCCCCAGCCGCCAGCGCGCTGCCGCGAACGATCTTTCGCGTGGCCGGTCGCACGCTGGTCGCACTGATCGCGCTTTTCTGCGTGCTGCTGCTGACCATCCGTTTTTTCATCTTTCCCGAGCTCCAGATCTATCGCGGACGAATAACGGACGAGCTCTCGCGGCAGATCGGCCAGCCGGTCGAGCTCGACGCGCTCGCGGGCAGCTGGAATGGGTGGAACCCGCGGCTCGACGTCAAGAATTTTCGCGTCGTCGACCGAAGCGACGGCACGCCGCAGCTTACCCTGCCGGAGGTTCACCTTACGGTCGCGTGGACGTCGCTGCTATTCCTCGATCTGCGTTTCGAGGAGGCGGTGCTCGAGCGGCCGCAACTCGTCGTGCGGCGCGACTCCCAAGGAATATTGCATGTCGCGGGATTGACGTTCGATCCGACGCGGGGGCGCGAGGACTCGGCACTTGCCGACTGGCTGTTGCGGCAGCGGCGGATTCTTATACACGATGGCGCGGTGACGTGGCGCGACGAACAACGCGATGCGCCGCCGTTGGAGCTTGCACGGGTCGAGTTCCGCATGGAGAACAGCTTCGGCCGTCACCGCTTCGGATTGACCGGAGCACCTCCCGCAGAAATTGCGGCACCCCTCGACGTGCGGGGCGAAGTGACCGGCCCCTCGCTCGTCGAATGGCGCGCATCGACCGGACGGTTGTACGTGCGGCTCGATTACATCGACATGGCCGCGTGGCGCGCATGGCTGCCGTTGCCGGTCGATATCAAGAGCGGCAAGGGCGCAGTGCGCGCGTGGTTTCAATACGCCGCCGGCGAACCGCAGGAAGCGGTTGCGGATCTGGTGCTGGCGGACGTCCAGGCGCGGCTCGCGCCGGAGCTGGAGGAGCTGTCGCTGGGCCGGCTCGACGGTCGCGTCGGCTGGCGCAGCAACGGTGGTCGGCGGGAATTCTTCACCCAGCAGCTTGCGTTTACCGGCCGCGGCGGAGCGCGTTTCGATCCGACTGACTTCAGGCTGTTGCTCGAGGCGGCCACCGCCGAACGGCCCGCGTCGGGACGGATCGAATTCAGCAACCTTCAGCTCGCGCCTTTGACGCAAGTTGCCGGGAATCTGCCGCTGCCGGAGCGCTGGCGTGTCGAGCTCGCGCGGTACAACCCGCGCGGCACGTTGGCGGAAGGCTCGCTGCAATGGCGCGGCGAGGCGACCGCACCGCAGAGCTTTGCGGCCAAGGGACGCTTTTCCGACCTGGGCGTCGTAGCGCAGGAGAGGTTACCGGGAGTCAGCGGGCTTTCCGGCAGCTTCGAGACGACGGACCAACGCGGGTCGCTTAAGGTTTCGAACCGCGCGATGACCGTCGACCTGCCGCGTGTCTTCGCCGAGCGCCTCGCGCTCGATACCCTCGAGGGCCGCATCGGGTGGACCCGTGAAGGCGAGGATTTCGCGATCACACTCGAAGGGCTCGCGCTTGCCAACGCCCAGGTTTCGGGCAATGCCAGCGGCACCTATCGCACGGCGGCCCGAGGTCCGGGAAGGGTCGACCTGACCGTGCAACTCGCGCGAGCCGACGTGCGCGATATCTATCGCTATGTGCCGGTGACGGTGCCGATCGCGGCGCGCGAGTGGCTGCACCGGGCACTCGTCAGCGGGACGGCGAGCGATGCGCGCTTGCGGCTCGTGGGCGATCTTGCCGACTTTCCTTTCAGCGACCGCAAGAAGGGCCAATTCGTGGTCACGGTAAAGGCGCAGGGGGTGACCCTCGACTACGCCGACCGCTGGCCGCCACTCATGGCCGTGGACGCCGACGTGCGCTTCGACGGGTCGCGCATGACCGTCGACGCGCACCGCGGGCAGGTGCTCAATGCGGCGCTCTTGCGCGCGCGGGCGGAGATCGCCGACTTGCGCGCGCACAACGCGCCGCTTCACGTCGACGGCGAAGCCTCGGGACCCACCACGGATTTCCTGCGCTTTATCGCGGAGAGTCCCGTCGCCAGCTGGATCGGTCATTTTACCCATGGCGTCGAGGCAACCGGCACGGGCAATCTCTCGCTGAAGCTCGAGCTGCCGCTGGGCAAGCCCGCCGCCAATCGCGTCGCGGGCGAATACACGTTCTCCGGCAACCGCATCAAGCTTCCCGGAGATATACCGGCAGTCAATCGCCTGAACGGCAAGCTCGCGTTTACGGAGCGAGAACTCCGCGCGCCGCAGCTGACCGGCGACGTCCTCGGCGGCGCGGCGCGCTTTACGATCACGAGCGACGACGGACACGTTCGTGTCGCCGGTCAGGGCAGCATAGATCTCGGTCAACTGCGCGTCGAATATCCGCAGCACGCGCTGGCCAAGCGCGTCGCCGGCACGACCGACTGGCAGCTTGCCACTAGCACGGTTGGCGGCGTCTCCGAGTGGACGATCGATTCGGGTCTCCGCGGCGCGACGATCGATCTGCCGCCGCCGATGGCCAAGTCGGCGACCGAAACCGTACCGCTGCAAATCGAACGCAAATCCGCCGACAGCAGCCATGATGCCGTTACCGTGCGTTACGGACGTATCGGGCAACTGATGCTTCAGCGCCGGGTTACTCCGTCCGGCGCGACCGTGGAGCGGGGCCTGATCGCTCTCGGCAGCGGCGGCGGGGAGCCCGATCGCCCGGGAATGTGGATGCGCGGGCGCATCGACGCGATGAACGCCGACGGCTGGCTTATCGTCAAGCGGGAGATCGAGTCGGAAGGCAAGAACGACGCTCTGGCGCTCGCCGGCGTCGACGTGACCGTGCGCGAGCTCGACCTCTTCGGCCGGCGCTTCAACGAGCTGCGCATCGGCGCGAGCCATAGTTCCGACAACTGGCAGGTCGATTTGCGCGGGCGCGAGCTCGCCGGCACCGCGCGCTGGCAGGCCGAAGCGCCGGGCCGCCCGAACGGGCGGATCGTCGCCCGCTTGCAGCGCTTGACCGTTCCCGCAGCGGTCGGCGACGCGGCATCGAACAGGACCGAGACCATCGGCGGATCCAACCCGTGGCCGGAGATCGACATCGAGTCCGACAGTTTCTTGCTCCACGATCGCGATCTCGGCAAACTGGAATTGACCGCGCAACCCCGCGGCGCGGATTGGCAAATTCAGCGGGTGCTGCTAACCAACGACGACGGAAGACTTTCGGCGCAAGGCTGGTGGCGCGCCGCGGGCCGAGCGCAGCAGACAACCCTAGACGCCGACCTCGACATCGGCGACGCAGGCAGATACCTGGCGCGCTTCGGTTTGCCCGATGCGGTACGCGGCGCGCCGACGAAGGTCCGCGGCCAGCTCGGCTGGGCGGGAGGCCCGCAGGCCTTCGACTATCCGACGCTGTCGGGCGCTTTCAGCATCCACGCGGGGCAGGGACAGTTCACCAAGCTCGATCCGGGCGCCGGCAAGCTGCTCGGCGTGCTCTCGCTGCAGGCGTTGCAACGCCGCCTAGCGCTCGACTTCCGAGATCTCGTCGGTGAAGGTTTCGCCTTCGACGAAATCACCGGCGATGTCCGAATCCAAAACGGCATCATGAAAAGCGACAATCTGCGCATCGTCGGTCCTGCCGCGCGCGTCGCCATCAGCGGCGAGACCGATATCGCGAAGGAAACCCAGCGGCTCAAGGTGCGGGTGCAGCCGTCGCTATCGGCTGGTGTGTCCGTCGGTGCGGCGGTACTTCTGTTCGCCAATCCGATCATCGGCGCCGCGGTGGGGGCCGGCTCGCTCCTGGCGCAAAAGGTATTGCAGGACCCGATCGAGCAGATGTTTTCCTACGAGTACGCCGTCAGCGGCACCTGGAC
>JALYSM010000122.1 GCA_030854785.1 Pseudomonadota bacterium | reverse complement strand
GTTTTATGCTGGCCGGCGCTAATCAGCGTCGTCTTGATGCCGGCGATGTCGAGTGCCTTGCTCCAATCCTCATGGGCGGCATAGACCCCGATCGAGCCGACCTCACCTGATGGCGTGACGTAGAACTCCGAGGCTGCGGAGCCCAACCAGTACGCCGCGCTCGCGGCGAGCGTATTGGCGACCGCATAGATCGGCTTTTGAGCGCGGGCCGCATATATCTCGTCGGCGAGTTCCTGAACGCCGTAGACCGAGCCGCCAGGCGAGTCGACGTCGATGACGATTCCGCCGATCGTCTCGTCGGCCAACGCCGCGCGGAGTGCGGCAGCAAACCGCGTTGTCGACATAACACCCGGGCCGCTGACATCGTCGACGCCGCCGCCACGTTGCGCGACGATCCCATACATCGGGAGCACGGCGATCGCGCCGTTGCCGGCGCGCTGGGCTGCGCCACGGCGACTATCGCGCGCCGCGCGGTCTGCGTCGATTGTCGCCAACAGATTCGCGTCGGCTTCGATGCCTTTGGACCAGCGCGCGAGCACCGCCAGTATCGTCGGCAACCGATCGGGCATGATTGCCCAGGGCGTCGACAGTGCCTCCTGCAGTAGAAGGGCGCCGCGCATGGTTCAGCGCGCTCCGAGCTGCAGGAACGGGCTCAGCGTGTTCGTGCCTCCGGGCGCCGGCGCGATCGCTGCCGAAAGCTTCGGCTGTCCATCGATCCGAAATGTCGCCCGGAACGCCGAGGCATCCGCATCGAAGTACAGATGCATCGAGAGATCGATACGCGGAATAAGCGATTTGACGATGGCCGCGTACCAACTCAAGTCGAGCAGCAATACATCGCCCTGCGAGGTGAACGCGGAGCAGTGCTGCGAGACGATGAACGGACGCCCACAGATCGATCCAACCGGCGAGCCGGGGTGGTTCGGAGGTGGTTCGTCAAGTGAGACGAGCTGCGGCCCGAGCGCGATCAGGTAGAGCAACGCGTCGCTGTGAATCAAGAATACCGCACGGTTATAGCTGCCTTGTGGCAGTCGCGTGAGCATTCGTCCGAGATTCTGGACGTTTAACGTAAGGGTCGCCTGGCCTGATTCCTTCGCCACAATGATCGCCGCGGGTCCGGTCAGGCAGCCGAGCGGCTCGCCGGCGCCGGTGCCGCGTATGATTGCCTCGTTCGTCGCCCAAGTAATCGCGAGCCCGAGTCGACGCGGCAGCCAAGCATTGAGCGCCGCCGCATCTTCGACGATCTCGTCCGACATCGGGCACAGCGCGATGAGCTTGTGCAACCGCATGACGGCGTCGCGGATCTTCGGCTTCGTCTGCACACCCAACGTGCCCTCGGCTTGCCAGTAGGCGCGCATCCCGTCAGTGCCCCAGGGAGTGTTTTCGTCGACTGGCAGAATCATGCTGTTGCTCGAGATCGTGACGACGTCGGCTAGCGAGAGCAATGGATCGTCGAGTTGGGCGTACGTGAAAACCTCATCGGCAAACTGAACAGGTAAAAGAAATCCGCCATCCACGCCGCTCGCTTCATTCCCACTCGTCGTCGGCGTCGCCGCTTCTGGCTCCAATCGCGGATCGAGCAGATGCGGCCCGGGTACGCTCGCCCGACGTACGTGGTACGCGAATTCTCCGAAGTGCGCGAAGCCTCCCGTCGGATCGAGTTCGCGTCGATCCTTGCCCATTCGAATCTTCGGCGCCGGCGGTTGCGGGACATGCAGCGCGCTTGCGATCGGCTCATTCAACATTCGCATCATCACGAAACCTCCGGTACGGTTTCAAGCACGCTAGCCGATTTGCGCGCGCGATACGAGGACGAACTGCTACCTGTAGAAAAATGTCCCGTCTCGCGCAACGCTATGTCCAGGTAGCCGCCGGCGATCATTTCATCGGCAAGCTGCAACGCTTCGCGCGCGGAGCGCAATGGCTTGGCTCGAGGGAAGAGCACTCGCGCGATCTCATCCAGCCCGGCGCCTTGCTCGCGGCCGTCCCACGCGCGAAGGGCGATGATCAGGCGTGCCGCGTTGGGAACACGTCGCGGGCCGTCAGGCAAGTTGATTGCGCGCCATGCCGCGACGCGCGGCCTGGCAGCCCGCGCGATCGCCTCGATCTGCGCCTCGAGGGGCACGTTGGCGTCGACCGTGAACGCGAATTCGCCGGCCGCTACGCCGATCTCCGGCGCGCCGCGCACGACGGTTGCACAGGTGCGCCTGAACTGCGGCACGTCCGCGCCGTCCGGAGCGGTCATGGTGACGATCCCGAATTCCGCCGCATCGGCGCGGGACGCATACGCCTCGCGGTAACGGCGCATGCGTCGAAGGAACTCCCACGCCACGCGCTGCGGCGAGGCCGCAATGCTCGGGTATGAGCGCGGTATTCGCCAATCACGCATGAATCAGTTTGGCGGCCCGCACAGCTTCCGCGCGAACGCGTCGTGATCTTCCGGCGCAACGACGATCCCAAGCTGACGCAAAAAGTAAAGATTCGCCCACGCGAAATAGTCCGGCAAGGCCTTGCCCGGCAGATTGGGGATGTAGGAGATCGCCAACCCGGTCGCGGCGACGTCTAGAAATTCCAGCGCTTCCGCCGTTTTCTCGACCGTCACTAACGGTTCCAAGCGCGCCTTTGCCCGCTCCTGCAGACCCTTGAGTGTCTTCGGCTCGCTCATCATCTGTCCCAGGGCTTGCGGCGGTGGTACTTGTCGGCGGGATCGCGCCGGCCATTTACGCCGAATCGGTTCCGGTCAGCGGGCGGCAGGATGTCGACGCCTTGCCTCCCCTTTGGCGTTAAACCAAAGTCGCTGAGCATTTTGGCGGCTTGATTCCGAGCTGCCGCGAGCAGCCTGGTCGCTGGATGTCCCTTCAAATTGCCACCAGCGCCCGCAATCGTGAGCCCTTCGGCCTTCAGGAGCTCTCGCAATTCGGCCTCCGTCGCCAAAACCTCGCACAGCAGTTCGAGCGAGCGCAGGTCGGCGCCGGTGAGGGTCCCAATCTCGCACGTAACCCGCGCTAGAACGATCCACTCGGCCCGCGCACGCTCCGACAGGTGCTTCGGTGCTCTGGGCGGCTTGTCGAAGCGGCGTAGGGCCGTCATCTTCGGCGCGCGATCGGGTCGGGCCGTGCCGCGAGTCTGCTTCTCGGCGAGGGACAAGCGGGCGGTCATCGGGTCGGGGCAAAAAAGATCACAGGACTGACTTTATAAAATAATGGCTGCGACGCCGGTTTCCGGGATCGACGTTCCAAGGATTTTGACCGCCCTTCCGGGGTGGTTGCATCCGCCTCGCGCGCACGCGCGCGTACAACTCCTGCCGTTTTTTCCCTTTAGCATTGGCTCGAGCTCGGGAAACCGGCGCCTGCCTTCGAGGTCCAGAAGAATCCGACCGGATATCCGGGGTGGTTACGATTCGATGGCCTGCCCTCGGGTTTGCGCTCGCATACCGCGTTTGCGTTCGCATGTAGGGTGCGAGCGCGCCATAAGCCCAGACACCCATGCGCGCGCGTGACGACCGGCCGCTTCGAATGCATGCCGTTGCCGGATGGTTGTTACCATTCATACCGCTGCCGTTCATTACCGGTAACAATTCGCGGTAACAAGTGTTACCAACCTTACCGGGGGTCTATAGAGACCCCGGTAGGTAACACGAACCGGTAAGGTCACGAGGTGAGCCATACGAACGGTTTGCTGATTGCGACTTTCCCGCTTTCGAGCAGCGCCCTCTTGTCCTTGGCAAAGTTAGCGTCTGCACTCCGGCTTTCCTCGTATCCGGTGCGCAGCGCCCAACGCGCTTTCCATACTTCCAGCCGGACCGCCTTGACGCCCTTGGGTATGGTCGACGTGCCGGGCATGGGCTCGCCGTGCTCGCTGATCGCCTCGCGCAGCGCATCGAGCGCCACGTCGCGGCGCACGGTCTTGGGCTTGTCGACCGGGACCGAGCCGGCGGCGAGTACGCAGCTCGTGATCCGGTCGCCGTCGGCGTCTATTCCCATGTCCACCATCTGCAACCGGAACCCGTACTTCTGCCCGGATTCGCCGTCGCGGCTCCATTCGACCTCTGCCGCCCGGTTGCCCTGCTCGTCGGACTCGACCCTGATAAAAGCGTCCGCCGCACCGAGTAGCACCGAGGATCCGCGGTGACCTTTGTTCGCGTCCTTTCCGGAGTGATGCACTAGGCCAGTCGCCGCGTTGAATGTGTCGCGCAGCCGATCGCCGACGCCGACGACGCGGCCCATGTCCTGCGCGGCGTTCTCATCGCCGCCGACCATCGAACGGGACAGCGTATCGACCAGGATCAGCACCGGCTGCCCGCGCTCTGCGACAAGTGAATTGAGGGTCGCGAAAAGCCGCTCGACTTCGACCTCGTCGAGCAGGTTGACGGCTCGCGGCACGATGGCGAAGGGCACATCGACGTTAGCTTCGTCGCCAAGGTGGCGCTCGAGCCAGGCACGCACGCGGCGCTGCGCCCGGTGCCCCATCTCTGCGGCGACGTAGACCACGAGCCCCGGCTTGACGCGATGCCCGAACCATTCGCGGCCACTCGCCACGCACAGGCCGAGATCGGTCGCAAAAAATGTCTTGCCGGACTTCGGCGGCCCATAGATCACGAACAGCTCGCCGCGGCCGACGATGTACTTGACGACGTAGCCGACATCGAGCATCGGCCCTGCATCGCGCGCCCAGATCAGCGGTAACGCGGTTTCCCGCGCATCGGTCGGCAAGCTGTCAGCGAGCTTCCGTTGCTGCGCACGCTCGGCGACGATCTTCGCGTAGAACTCGGCGTTGGCCGCGGTCGGCGTGTTGTCGAAGATTTGGGCTAGATAGGGCAAGCCGCCCGCGTCGCGGAGCTTGCCCGCGCGCTCGAGCGCGTCGCCGAGCGTGATTGGGTCGATCGGGATACCGCACTCGCGCAGTCCGGCGATGCACTCGACGATTTCGCGGTGCCCCTCGGTATTGAAATCGGCTACGCGCACGATCGACGCAACGCGCTCGATCGCCTCGTTGTCAAGCATCATGCTGCCGATGACGGCCTGCTCGGCCTCAAGCGCAGTACGAGCAAGCGATTGCGGCGTTAGAGGTGCGCTGGCGCGATCGTTCATGTCGCGACCGATTCACCTGGCCGCCCCTCGACCTCAAGCACTTGCGCTGGCCCGAGGATGTGGCGAATCTGTGCCGCCATCGCTTCGGCCTCTGCCTGCGTTTCGTAGCGCGAGAAAATCACGCGCGCGCCGCTGGCCTTGGTGGCGACGACCGCGAAGGGTTTGTCACTGACGACGTCGGCGCTCACGACGCCGGCCCGTCGTATTTGTGGGCAGGCATCGAAATACTCGGGAACGAGGCGACGTATTGTTCCGTCGAGGGAATGACGCCCGCGACGAACAGGCGGTAGCAGACGGCACGCACACTTGCCGGCTGAATTTCCTCAAGGATGCGACGCGCAGCGTAGATCAACGCGATGGTCTTCTGTGCCTTGCCGCGGCCGCTCATGGCGCGAGCCTGTTCGGTCGCCGCGCGAATTCGGCCACGGCCAGGCCGAAGCGATGCCAGGCGAAGCAGCGCCGGCAGAGCCTATGCGTCGAGCCTCGCGGCAGGAACGCGTCGAAGCACACGATGCAGCGCCGAAAAAGCGGCGCGGCGCTCATGACGTCGGACCTTCGACGCGGGCGGCGAATCCGAGCGCGTGTAGCCGGCGCACTGTCGCGAGAGCACCGGCCTTCGTGACGAACGAACCCCAAGGCATGCCGGGCGTTCTGCCGTCGACGACAACATGCCAGAGCAACGAATCAGCGGCGCGCTGTTGCGCTTCTGCAGGCGTGGCGGTATTCTTGGATTGTCCGCCCCTTGGACTGCTTTGCTGGGACGCCTGCCTGCCGCAGGCGTTTTGGTGTCTGGGCGGGCTCATGTGTCCGCGCTTTCGTTGCCAACGATAATGCGATCGGCCGTCGAAGGCGGGGCTCATGCGGCCGCCCACGCTTTCACGTTGGCAACACGCCACAAAACACAGCCGAGAAGACGCTCAGGTGGCGGGAATGCACCCGCCTTCACGGCGCGCCGGATAGCCGACTCGCTTAGCCCAGTTATGGCGCACACACCGGAGATGTTGACCATGATCGGCTCGATGGCGACGATGGGCGCCGGCTTCGTGCGGATGCGGCCGCTCACGCTGCCTCCTCCGACTCGGTCGCGAGACGCTGCACAAGCGCGCGAATGTCCTCGACGCGCCATGCGGTTGTCCGCGGCCCCAGCTTTACTGATTTCGGGAAGCGCCCTGAGCGAACGCCTCTCCACCAAACATATCGGGACACGGGGATAACAGCCGGAATCGGCGGCTCTGCGTTGCGGTCGCCGATAATTTGCGGGAGCCGTAGAAATCCGACCTCAGGCAGTTGATGCATAACGCCTCGCGCGTTAAAACACCAACAAAGCCTATACCTGCCGAATCAACGCGTAACGGACAAACCTTGTCAGGGTTTGTCTGGATACGATTTCAACGCGCGGGCGACCGTCTTCTCATCGATGCCGTGCTTTTCTGCGACAGCCGCGCAGGTTTTCGCATCCGAGCCGTGCTGGGGACGCAGCTTGACGAACTCGAGCCTGTACAACTCCCTCTTCATCCATTGCTCCGTCTCGGCCGGAATGTCGAACGTTCCCGTTTGAGCGAACCTCTCGATCGCGCCGACGACGAAGTCGAACAGATTAGGTCCCCCAGCCCTCGCGATTTTTGCCAAGCGCCTAGCAAGTTCGCGCTCCTTTGCGTCGGCCCTACGCCCGCTGCCGGCGGCACGCGTCACGACAGCGCCTTCACCTTGTTGGCCCATAGGCGCCACGCCGCGCGCAGCTCCTTACCGTAATCGTATCGGTCGTAAGTGGCCTGGATGCCGCGCAGCTTGTGCGCCAGCATCATTTCGCAGATGTCGGGACGGATGCCCAGCTCGCCGCACCGCGTGCGCATCGTACGTCGCAAGTCGTGCAGGGTGACGCCTTCCGGCCGGACGCGCATCCATCGTTGCTGCAGCGTGGTCTTCGGAAGCGCCTTGTCGGGATTGGCCTCGGACGGGAAGACGTAACGGGACGAGTGCTTCGCGAGCTGAGCCTTGAGCTCGGCCAGCATCGTAGGCGCGAGGTAGACCTTGTGTTCGCGCTTGGCCTTCATCAGCGTCGCGGGGAGCGTCAGCACCTTGCGCTCGATCATGGACCGCTCGATGCGCAGCAGCTCGTTCAACCTCAGGCCGGTAAGTAACATGAGCCGGTAGATCGGCGCTTCTTTTTCGCCAGCGATCGAAGCCAGGAGCGTCTTGACTTCAGCGAACGTCAACACGCGCTCGCGGGGCTTCTCCAATCCTCCGACATGGCGCTTTTTGATCGGTGCGCAGGGATTCGCGGTCATTTTCCCATTGGCCATGCCGTAGTCGAACAGCAAGCGCAGCACGTCAAAGCAGCGATTCGCCGCAGCTGGCTTCCCTCGGCGCACGATCGGCTTGAGTACGCGCATCGCATCCTCGGGCGTCACATCGCGCACCTTCATCGCGCCGATTGTGGGGAGCACTTCGCGGTCAAGGTAGCCGCGCACCAGCGCCGCATCCTTGCGCCGGGTCGCGATGGTCGTGGCGTAGAAGTCTTCCGCCAGGTCGCGCACCAGGTCCGTATTCCTGACGTTGCGGCCGCCGTTCTTGATGTTGCCAACCTCCGCCCGCGCATCCTTGAGAGACATCCACGGCCACGCCGCACCTAAGGAGCGAAAACCGGTGCGCTCGGAGCGAAAAAACCAGCGGCGCGACAATTCACCTGCCGTAGTCACATGGCACCGTAAGTACAGGTTGCCGCCGCACGGCAGCCAGGGCTTGCACGGAGGTTTGATCCGGCGGATGAGATCCTCGGTAATGGCCGACATGTTCTTACCTATGTCACGTCTGTTTATACAGGCAGCAGTATAACTGTAGACGGCACATGGCGGCAACTGGCGGCTTTCTCAGAGCGTAAACCGGGCGGCGCTTATAAGCCCGGACGGCACGTTCATGTACGGCCGGCAGGTGCGTGGCATCGAGCGCAGCACGTTCGTCACCGACGGCGAGGGCACGCCCGTTCGCGAATGGCGCGGCGTCAAGGTGCCAGGCCACGCCGAAGCGGTACTGGAGGTCGTGCAGGCGCTGTGACGTTCTCGCGCGGGATCTACGCCTCCGTGTGTGCCGTTCGTGCCACAACAGGTCCGATCGGTCCGCGGGTGCAACCACAATCGCTTGTGTTTCCAGCCGTCACTGGTCTAGCATGACGGCAAGCCCGTACGCCCACCGCCACTGACCCAAGGAGGCCCATGGTCGAGCGCAAACTTCGTCTCGCCCCGCAGATCACCAAGTCCAGCAAGACCTCCCTTCCCAAGCTTTTCGTGCTCGATACCAACGTGTTGATGCACGACCCCACCAGCCTTTATCGCTTCGAAGAGCACGATCTCTTCCTCCCGATGCTCACGCTCGAGGAACTCGACAACAACAAGAAAGGCGTCACCGAAGTTGCGCGCAACGCGCGCCAGGCTTCGCGCTACCTCGACGAGCTGGTGACCGCCGCCGTGGCGATCAGCGGCGGCAACATCGCGGGCGGCATTCCACTCAAGCCGGCAAGCGGGGGCGCGGCGAGCGGTCGGCTGTTCGTGCAGACCGAGGCGATCCCGACCGCGCTGCCGCCGTCGCTCGCCGGCGGCAAGGCCGACAACCAGATCATCGCGGTCGTAATGCACCTCCAGCGTCTTCACCTTAAGCGCAGCGTCATCCTGGTGTCGAAGGACATCAACATGCGCATCAAGGCGCATGCGCTGGGTATCGCTGCCGAGGACTACTTCAACGACAAGGTTCTCGAGGACACCGATCTCCTCTACAGCGGCATGCGCGAGCTGCCGACGGATTTCTGGGACCGCCACGGCAAGGGCATGGAGTCCTGGCAGCAGGCAGGCCACACGTACTACCGCGTCACCGGGCCGCTATGCCACAGCCTCCTGGTCAACGAGTTCCTCTACCAGGAAGCCAAAGGCCCGGGAGAAACGCCTCTGTACGCGATGGTCAAGGAAGTTGCCGGGCGCACCGCCCTGCTGCAGACGCTGCGCGACTATACGCATCAGAAGAACAATGTATGGGGCATCGTGGCGCGCAACCGCGAGCAGAATTTCGCGCTGAATCTGCTCATGAACCCGGAGGTCGACTTCGTGACGCTCCTGGGCCAGGCCGGTACCGGCAAGACGCTGCTCACGCTCGCGGCGGGGCTGATGACGACGCTCGAGTTCAAGGTCTATTCCGAGATCATCATGACACGCGTCACCGTGCCGGTCGGCGAGGACATCGGCTTCCTGCCGGGCACCGAGGAAGAAAAGATGAATCCCTGGATGGGTGCACTCGAGGACAACCTCGACGTGCTCAACAAGACCGACGATGAGGCGGGCGAATGGGGTCGCGCCGCGACGCGCGATCTGATCCGTTCGCGGATCAAGGTGAAATCGTTGAACTTCATGCGCGGCCGCACGTTCATCAACAAGTACCTGATCATCGACGAGGCGCAGAATCTCACCCCCAAGCAGATGAAGACGCTGATCACGCGCGCGGGACCAGGCACCAAGGTCGTGTGCCTCGGCAACATCGCGCAGATCGACACACCGTATCTCACCGAGGGGAGCTCAGGGCTAACCTACGTCGTCGACCGCTTCAAGGGCTGGTCGCATTCGGGCCACGTCACGCTGCTGCGCGGCGAGCGCTCGCGGCTGGCCGATCGCGCGGCGGAGATTTTGTAGCCCGGGTTGAGCCGCGCAGCGGCGATACCCGGGGCTGTCCAAGCCGTGATCCCCGGGATTCCACCGGATCAAGTCCGGGGTCATCCCGGGCTACAGCGGTTTCGAGGCGGTACAATCCCGGGTCACCGTCATCCCGCGTCATGAGCGAGCTACGCGCGTACTTCGAAGCGAACCCCGGCCGCATGATTCACAAGTGGCTGCACTACTTCGAGATCTATGAACGGTATCTGGCGCGTTACCGCAATCAGGACGTCGTCCTGGTCGAGATCGGCGTCTATCAGGGCGGTTCGCTGCAAATGTGGAAGCATTACCTCGGAGCACGGGCAAACATCTGGGGAATCGACGTCAACCCGCTGTGCAAGGATTTCGGCGAAGACCGGATCCATATCCGCATCGGCGACCAGAGAGACCGGGCTTTCCTGAGCTCGCTCGCGGCGGAGATTCCGCGCATCGACGTGCTGATCGACGACGGCGGCCATACGATGCGCCAGCAGCGAGCGACTTTCCAGGTTCTCTTCCCGAGAGTGGCCGACGACGGCATCTATATCTGCGAAGATCTGCACACATCGTACTGGCCGGAATACGGCGGCGGTCATCTGAATCCGCACTCGTTCATCGAGTTCAGCAAGAACCTCATCGACCGCCTGCATGCGTGGCATTCGCGGCAACCGGAATCGCTGACCGAATCAAACTTCACGCGCAGCGCGTATGCGCTGCACTACTACGACAGCATGCTGGTGATCGAGAAGCGCCGGCGCGAGCCGCCGGAGGATCATCGGACGGGAACCCGCACAATCCCGGACGAGGCCTTTCCACCGCCGAAACCGTAGCGTGCCGGCCGCAGCGGCGGTCGCGGCTCTGCCGCGTTTAGCTCAGGCGAAACTTGACCTCGTAGCTGCTGTGCGCCGGCCGTGAGGCCGGCGCCTGAACACGGGGGTCGGGCTTGTCGTTGCCAAGCACGCACACCGACTGCCCGAGCGCGGCGACGCCTTCGACTCTCCGGCCGTCGTCGTATGTGATCGGGCGTGATAGCTCGATGAACCGCTCGGTTGCCGCATGCATCGTAAGAATCTTCAGGCCAAGGTGATCCGTCCATGCCTCGATCGCGTCGCGGCCGATGAAGGTGTTGAGATGCACGCTGGTCCCGCCACCCTGCATCGCCATGACTGTGTCTTCGAAAATCTGCCAGTTGTGTTCATATTCCAGGAATGAAAAGACGATCTTTCCGCCGGGTTTAACGACGCGTCTGGCTTCGAACAAATAGCAGTACGATTCTTCGGGCAGGAGATGGGTGAACACCGAAAAGAAGCAGGCCAAGTCCACGCTGTTGTCGGGGAACGGTATCCGTAAATCCTCGACGAGCGCGAACTGCCAACTGGCCGGACAGCCGTTCCGCGCATAATCGAGAAGCTCCTGCACGACGTCGGTCCCGAGAAAGCGCCCCGACGTCAAGTACGGCACCAGCGCTTTGGCGAGCCGTCCGGAGCCGCAGCCCACATCGAGGAGACTATGGCCCGGCTCGAGTCCAAGGCCGATCAGAAGCTGCTTCTCGATCTCGCCGAGCGCTTCGTAGCTGCCGCCGACCGCGATCGACATCGCCTGCGGCAGTGGATGCTCGGCGATCAGCTTGCGCACAAGTCGCCGGTAGTCGCGCAGAAAATGAAACCTCGCTTGCGACATTCGTCCTCCGTCCCTCTGGCATTGCTCTGGTCAAGCGTCGACGCGAACCAGCATTACGGTGTTACAGGCGCCGCAACATGTTCGATATAGCCGCCAAGGCCCATGCGTCGCACGTGCTCGAGGAAATGCGCTGCCCGAGTCGGCTCGCGCAGCAGTGGGTGCATTTCGATTCGATCGAAGAACCGGGCCATGAGCTGCTCCAGCTCGAACGCGGCCAGAACACGAGAGCTTGAGAAAGTATTCGTCCCATGCAACCGATAGAGGTACAGCGGTTCGTCGATGAAAGCCAGATGCGTCTCGAAGCTCGCGGCAAGTAGGAAGTCCCAATCGTGACAGACGCGCATGGCGCAGAAACCACCGATCCGCTCTGCCAGTTCCCGCCGGAACACGAAGTTACCCGTCGATATCGAAATATTGCTCAGGATCAGCATGTAAAGAAGATCCGGTGACTTCACGGCTTCCGCGATCGACTTGCGCAATTGTTTGACATAAGGGTCCGTCGCGTCACAGTCGTCGCCGTCGTCGTCGATGAAACGCGTATTGGAGAAACCGAATGCGGCGCCGCGACGATCCATCTCGCCGAGCACGCGCTCGAGTCGGGTCGGCGCATAAAGGTCATCCGAGTTCATCACCGCGACGACATCGCCGCGGGCAAGCGCGAGGCCATGGTTGATCGCCTCATGCGCGCCGGCATTCGCCTGGTGTACGACCGTAACCGGATGAGTCCTGCAGCGTGCTGCATACTCGTCGAGGAGCGTTCCGGTCGCGTCCCGGGAGCCGTCGTCGACGACGATGACCTCGAGGTTGGAGTACGTCTGGGCGAGCACCGAGTCGAGCGCGGGCACAACATAGCGCTCGTGGTTGTACGCCGGCATCACCACCGAAACGCGTGGCCCATCGGCGCGCGCAGGCTCCCGCGGTTCCGAGCGCGCCACGCGCGCCGCCATGAAACCGCCGTCGACCGCCGTCCACGCGCGCATCATTTTCCACGTCGGTCGCTCCGGTGCCCCGGCGGGCGGACGCAATACGGCCGTACGCAGCGCCTCGAGGTATTGCCGTCCGTGACGCGTGTCCGGCTCGAGGTGGCAACCGGCGTCCCATTCGTTCCACGCGCGAACGAACAGCAACCGCGCGTCGCCGGCAAAGCGCAGGCGCGTTTGATCTACGACCCGCTCTGCCCAGAACCCGAAAGTCTCGGCATTGACATCGATGAAAATCTTCGCCGAATCTCCTTCGCGCGCCGTTTCGTCCCATCCCGGCATAATGCAGCGGAACATCGTCTGTTCCGGCCGTGCCGACACGAGGAGCTGGCCCACGAAGCTGCGGTAGTTTCGCGCGTCACCGGCAAATTCCGGGGTGACCGCGATGATCCGGTCGCGCTCGCTCCGCGGGAAACCGCCGAGCGGCGGGGATTCGATGGTGGCGTCGAAGCCCAGCAGCGCGGCGTCTGCGCCGAGCGCGCCGCCGTAGCACGCAAGGTACGGATTGCCGACGCCCGCACGCACGCATTCGTCGCGCCATGACGATGCGACGGTTCGCAGGTCCATTATCGGGTCGGGGGAAGACACCACGAACAGCGGTCGATCTCCAAGGCGCAAGTAACGACGATCGGCGAAGACCGGCAACAATGCCCGAATCAGGTCGGCGCTTTGCGCGGGCGAAAATTTCGCCTCGCGCACCTCGTCATCGGGGCCGAAACCTGCTCCGCAATGCAAACGCGTCGTTTCCCAGCACACGCAAAACGGGAAGTCGGGCCGGCCGGTCGCAAGGATGTCGGCGAGCGTCGGGTCCAGACCGCGGCTCGGGTCGGAACAGCGGAACACGTAGCAGAAGCCGGCAAGGGCGTGCTCGCGCGCGAGCGCGGCTTGCGCGTCGCGCGCAGCGCCCTCGCGAACATCGCAATACCCAAGCTCGCCCGGAATGTGGGGCTGTTCGTGTGCGGCGAAGCGCGGACTAGCGGTGCGCACGCGAATCCACTCGGGCAGATCTTCACCGGAAACCGTGCCGGATGGGCGGGGCGCGTCCGGCAGCCGGTAATAGGCGATCACGCGCACGTCGGGAGCGGCGTGGCCTAGCGACGGTGGTGGCGTCACGACTCGGCGCACGCCGCCACTTCGCGTTCCGGCAGGCTTGCCGCGCGCGGAAGTCGCAGACGTTCAGCGAGCGCGCGAGTCGCGCACAGCAATCCCGGCCGATGGTGCCCCACGGCGGCGAGCTCGTCGACGCGGTCGATGACCGTGCACGGCTCGTCGCGCGTAACGATCAGCAGCACGCGCTCGGCACGCATTGCGGAAAGCCAGATCGCAGGCGAGCGCGCCGTCCCCAGCAAAACCAGCAGCCCGCCGCGCGGGTGATCATCGACTGCGAGCATCGCTATGGACGGCATGCCCACGACCATCGCGTCGGCAGCCTCACCCCAGAGCCCGACCGGCGCCGGGCCGCAGGCCTCGAGGATCAGGCCCAGCGCGACGCGTTCCTCGGCCCCGATGGAATCGCCGATGATGATCTGCACGGAACTCGCCGCGGCGAGCTCTGCCAGATCGAAACCGCAATCCACGCGCGGAACGAGGCGCGGCAACACTTCACGGCAGATCTCCGTCTCGACCAACGGCATCGACTCCAACAGGCGCAGGTTATGTCGCGGCACACCGAGGTCGGGCCGCAGCTCGATCGCGTGTTTGATCAGCGCCAGCGCCGATTCGAGGTATCCGCGCTCGTACTCGACCAGACCGAGCATGTGGGTCGCGTCGAAATTCGACGGATCGGCCGCGAGCACATGGCGGTAAAGCCGCGCGGCCTCGTTGCCCGCACCATTGCGTTGTGCTCGCAGCGCCGCGCGCATCGCCTGCGGAAGCCACGATGGCGCCACGGACGCGGCCGGCGCCGCGGCAACCGCTGCCGCAACCGCACCGATTGCGCCGTGGCACTCCTTGTATCGCCTGCCGCTGCCGCAGGGACAGGGTTGGTTGCGCCCGACAATCACCATCGGTTAAGGAACCTAGTACCTGCGGGGCTGCGCGAGATTCTCGAAGCGCGTGAATTGCCCGAGGAATGCCAAGCGCACTGTGCCGATCGGCCCATTGCGTTGCTTGCTGATGATAATCTCGGCGACGCCCTTGTCCTGCGAGTCCTCGTTGTATACCTCGTCGCGATAGATGAAGAGGATCACATCGGCGTCCTGTTCGATCGCTCCCGAGTTATGACTGACAATGCCGTCGGCGAGCCACGATGAGGGCCCCGGCACGGTGAGATCGAATACTTCTTCCTCGCCATCGGGACGGACGTCCACGACGCGATCCCAGAACAAGTCCGACTGGGCCAAGTCGACAAGCTCCGGAGCATCGAGCAGCGCGCCACACTCGGCCAACAGCGCGCGCGAGGGCGCAAAGTTGAAGTGCGCAGAGCCTCCATAAGCGGTTCCACGGCGGGCCGCCATGGCGCGTTGGCTGATGCCTTTCGCACGCATGATGGACTTGACCCGCTGGAACACCTCGATCGGTATCGTGTCGATGTTGGTGTTGGGCATCGTTGTTTCCAGCACGGCGCGCAGCGCCCGCGCGGGCGCCACGCGCGGGCCAAATGCTCCCACGCTATCGAGGAATCGAAGCTGCTGGGTCGAGCCCGACACATCGATCGTGTACACCGGACGATCGCCTTTGTTCAGCACCGCGCGAAACCGCGCGACGATACCGAAGCGCAGTAGCAGCGCGGCAACGTCCGAGCCGAGGGCGGCGCTGCACGTGCTGAAATAGATTCTACCGGTCCCTTTACTGCCGACGCCGCGCGGCGAAATCGAGCCGTCGGTCGCCCACAAGTGCCGGAGCAACAGCGCGATCTGGTCATTCGAAAGCCGAAAGACATCCCGCGGAAGGCGCTTTTCGTGCGACCGCTGGTTGAAGATACCCAGCTCGCGCAGCCATCGGTTCACACCTTTAGGCGCCCAGCGATTGCCGTTCCCGCTGATGAGCAGCTGGTGCCAAAGCCCGCGCCCGGCGTAACGCGTGACCTTGCCGCCGAAGGCTTCCGCCGCCTCGCGGACGATCCGACTGTTGTCGTCGGACGCCGTGGTATAGCGCAATGGTTGGTGGCTCAAGTAGCTGCCGTCTCCGACCAACTGGCCCAGCAAGACGACGTGGTGGTCGGGCCAGGGGATCGGCGCGCGCGGCGGCGGCACCTCGCGAGCCAGCGCGACGCGATCACCCGCCCGGAGCGAATCGGCTCTCACCCAGTCGTGGCTCCCATAGAGCCGATGGCGTCCGGTGACACGAATCGAGCGCCCGCTCGCGAACGCGATCCGCAAGACCGGGCGCGTGCCTACCGACCACACGCGGTCACTTTTCGCCGCAATGATCTTCCGCTCCGGCGATATCGCCCACACCTCGGGTGTCGTACCCACCAGCTCGCGGATCGGAACTCGTCGTCCGTCGACGAGTAGCACCGGTGTGTCGCCCGTCACGCATTCGCGCAAATCGGACATGATCGGCCGCTTGTTCGGGCGCTGCTCCAGGCTGCGGTTGAGCTGCGAGAGTGCGAGCACCGGCGCCTTGAGCTCTTTGGCCAGCGCCTTGAGCGAGCGCGAGATTTCGGAGATCTCGGTGGCGCGGTTCTCGCCCTCGGCGATCGCCTGCATGAGCTGCAGGTAGTCGACGACGATCGCGCCGATCTTGCCGCCGTATTGGCGCGAAAGCCGGCGCGCGCGTGCGCGCAGCTCCAGCGCGTTGAGCGCGGGCGTCTCATCGACGTGAATCGCCGCTTCGGAGAGCCGGCCGAGTGCCTCGGACAACCGCTCCCAGTCATCGGGTATGAGCTGACCGGTTCGAACCTTGTGTTGATCGAGGCGGCCCACCGATCCGATCAGGCGCATGGCGAGTTGCATCGCACCCATCTCCATGCTGAATATCCCGACCGGCAACTTGGACGAGAGCGCGATATGCTCGGCGATATTGAGCGCCAACGCAGTCTTGCCCATGCTCGGGCGTCCGGCAATCACGATCAGGTCGCCTTCCTGCAGGCCCGAGGTCATGTGGTCCAGATCGGTGAATCCCGTCGGCACACCCGTAACATCGGATGGGTTGTCGCGGTGGAACAAGAGCTCGATGCGCTCGACCGCTTGCGTGAGCAGCGGACGCAGCTCCTGGAATCCCTGCTGTCCGCGCGCGCCGTGCTCAGCGATCTCGAACACCTTCGTTTCGGCCTGGTCGAGAATCTCGCGCACGCTACGCCCGAGGGGATTGTATGCGGTGTCGGCAATCTCTCCCCCGGCGGCCGCGAGCCGGCGCAGGATCGCCCGCTCGCGCACGATCTCGGCGTAGCGGCGGATGTTGGCCGCGGTCGGCACGTTCTCCACGAGTGCGCCGAGATAGGACATGCCGCCGACGTAATCGAGCTTCTTGAGCGAAGACAGTATTTCGCCGACGGTGACCACATCGGCGGGCTTGTTGTCGGCGATCAGGCCCATGATCGCGTTGAACACGACGCGGTGCGCATCGCTGTAAAAATCGTCGGCGCCAAGGATGTCACCGATGCGGTCCGCCGCAGGGTTCTCCAGCAGCAACCCGCCGAGGACGGATTGCTCGGCCTCCGGCGAATGCGGCGGCACTTTCAGCGCTTCGATCTGGGTATCGTTGGGCATCGGCGGGAACCTTCGAACAGCTTCCCAATTTTATCAGGTCGCCGCTGGCGTTTCAGGTAGACCGAAGGTCGAGTGCGGCCGCCGCGTTACCGACGCGCCTGGACAAATGTTACCGAAGCGCCAATCAAGACACACCCACGAGTGGCCGCCCACGACCTCCGATCGCGACGACTGCGCCACAACGCGGCCGCGCCACCGCTGCTCACCGCGCTGCAACCTCGCGCCGACTCGCAAGCGCTTGCCATGCGTTGGCACCTGCGCAGCGTGGTAAGCGGCGAATGCTCGGCGGGTGCGCGTGGGCCGCGCCGACCGTCGCGGGTGGCGCGGCAAGGGAGCCGTTAAGTTCGCGACCGCAGCCGCGCCGGGCACCCGCAGGTCGGCGTTTGCGGCCCCCGAGCGCTGGACAGGCATTCGCCGCTAAACACGACGCCGATTCGTTACGCAAAATCGGCGGAGAACCAAGAAAAAGGGGCCGTTGCCAGCCCCTTGAGTCGCCTGAAGCTTCAGCTTCAGGCGGGAGTACCGGTCGTGTCGCCGAGCACGGAAACGGTGATCTGGGCAGCGACGTCGGTGTGCAGCGCGACCGTCAGCGGGAACTCGCCCACCTGCTTCAGCGGTCCCGAGGGCATGCGGATCATTGCCTTCTCGACCGCGTGGCCCTGCGCCTTGAGCGCCTCGACGATGTCGACGTTGGTCACCGAGCCGAACAGCCTGCCGTCGACGCCGGCCTTCTGCGTGATCTGGATCGCTGCGCCTTCCAGCTTGGCCGCCTGCTCCTGCGCCGCCGCGAGCTTCTCGGCCGCGACCTTCTCCAACTCGGCGCGTTTTTCTTCCAGGAGCTTCAGGTTTTCCGGCGTCGCACGCTTCGCCTTACCGTGGGGGATCAGGTAATTGCGCGCAAACCCGGGCTTGACCTTGACCACTTCGCCCAGATCGCCGACGTTCAGCACTTTTTCAAGCAGAATGACTTGCATGTCGGTGTCTCCGGTCAGTGCAGATCGGTGTAAGGCACCAACGCCAGGAATCGCGCGCGCTTGATCGCCGTCGACAGCTGGCGCTGATAGTGCGCCTTGGTTCCGGTGATCCGCGCCGGCATGATCTTGCCGTTTTCCTGGATGAAGTCCTTCAGGACATCGACATCCTTGTAGTCGATTTCCTTGACGCCTTCGGCGGTAAAGCGGCAGAACTTCTTGCGCTTGAACAGATTGTTGCCGCGTTCGCGGCGCTTGCCGTCCTTGCCTTTTCCTTTGCCTTTGGCAAATTTCGAGTTCCTTCCCATCGGGCGGGGCATTTCAGTTTCCTTCCAGAAGTTCGAATTCGTTTACATGCAATGCGACACTGATGCCGGTACGGTAGCGGCGGGCCAGGAAGCCCCGGCAGCGCAGCCGCGCACCGACCGCCACCGACGAGAGCTCCTTGGCAATCGGACCCAGCGCAACCGCGGCGAGCTCGCAGGCCACGCGCCGCTCGCCGCTGGCTTCGGTCTGCATCGACTCGTGCGCCAGCTGAAAATCCAGCGCCGCTATACCCGCCGGGGTGAAGCGCAAGTCGTCGCGCGAAGCAAGCCGCGCATCGAGCGTCACGGCGTTGATTGGCACCGCTTAAGGTGCCGCGCTCAATCGGCTGCGGCAGCGCCGGACGGCGCAACCGGCGGACTGCCCCCCGGCGGAGCGCTGGTCGACGTTCCCTGCGGCGCGAGCGACCTGGACTTTTCTTCCTTCATCATCGGCGACGGCGCGACGACCGCCTCGCGCATTGCGACGATCAGGTGGCGCAAGACGGCATCGTTGAACTTGAACGCGTGCTCGAGCTCGGTGAGCGTGGCGTTACCGCACTCGATGTTCATCAGCACGTAGTGCGCCTTGTGCATCTTGGCGATCGGGTACGCGAGCTGGCGCCGGCCCCAATCTTCGAGGCGGTGGATACGGCCACCCTGGCCGCTGACCATCGTGCGATACCGCTCGACCATCGCGGGCACCTGCTCGCTCTGGTCCGGATGCACGATAAAGACGATTTCGTAATGACGCATGCAGAGCGCTCCTTGTGGACGTTGGTTGGGCGTGGCTCGTACACGGAGCGTCGCCGACGGCCTCAGCCCTCTGCGGGGGTGAGGCAAGGTAATCTGGAATTATGCAGGAAATTTGAAGCCAGATCAACGGGCTAGCCGATTTAGTAGTGGTGCAGTCTGGCATGCCCACTGTTACAAACCAGATATGCTTGCCTGCCAGCTTGGAAATTGGAGGCAAAGCATGGGAATCAAAAAGGTCCTATCCGAGACCGCGCACAGCTTGGTGGCGCATTGGATTACTAATGGCCTGCTATTTCTTGGGACGATAGCGGTGCCCTATTGGGGACTGATCTCCGCGAACTGGTCATGGCCTGGTGCCATTGTTGCGGGGATGATATTCCTTGCAGCCGGCGTCATCCTTCGGGACCGATTTCTATTCTCAAACAAATCGCTCGAAACAAGCAACTCGACCGCCCTTACTAATGAATCGTCTTGGCTTGAACAACTCGCCGATAAAGACGACAAGGAAATGTCAAATCGGATTCGTCCAATTCACGAATCTGCCTATAACGAGCCGCACTTAGACGCGCCGAATCCATACATTGACCTAAGGCTAGCATTCATTAATGCGTCAGTATTTACGCTTGCTCCCGTCAGGGCGGATGGTAGGTTCAGATTGCGCGGGTATGATCTGCAGGCAATGGCGGAACTGTTTCAAAAGCAACCCATTGGGCATGCCGAATATGGGAGCATCGTGATTAGGCAATGGTTAACTCCAGATGCCGCGAAGGAAATTTCTACCAACCGGCCTGTATCTCTAGAAACCGGTAACGTCGCCGTCTGGTTCGGCTATACCAATGCGAAAGGCGAGAATAAGGAAGCCAGGTCAAGTATCGGCAACGACATGCTGAACATCCAGTGACCCGCATCGAATTAGGCGTTTGTGTCTGCCATCATCACAACTTCTTGCATCGTCCAAACGTGATCGTCTAAACCAGTTTCCATTGCAGCAGTGGGTCAGTTTCGCAACGGTGCTAGCAATAGGGACTATGCTCGCTGAACGGTACCCCAATAGGCGACTTTTTTAGGTAAAGAATGGGGTAAATGCGGGCGACGGCTGGTTTGCGATTGCAGATGTAAAATGCGGGACATGTTGGATTCCGTTGCATGGATACAATGCCGTTCTCCCTTCACAACCGCCACCGCACACCAGCTCATCTTCTCCTGACGGCAGCCGTCCTCTTTGCAGCCATCGGCTCTGCAATAGCGAACGGCTCCGTCACGCAGATGGCTGTAACGCAGATTGGCACTTCGGTCGAGGAACTTGACTTCGGGATGCTCCCGAACGGCGCATCGTCGTCACCGCAGATATTGACGCTGACAAACACTAGCAATGTCACGCTGTACGAGTTCAGTTGGCGCATTGACGGTACTACTTGCGCCACGTTCGACGTAACGCCGCCGCTCTGTTTGCAGGAAGCTGCAAGTTACAAGGCGACCGGTATTTGTCCGGAGGACTTGGGTCCTGGAGGCAGTTGCACGCTGGCCATCGTGTTCCAGCCAGTGGTTACTGGCGCCCTTCTCGCTCGTCTCAATGTGGCATTTACCGGGTCGACGCCGATGGCGCCGAGCGCGCTACTCGTCGGGGCGGGAACCCCAATCACACCGTACACCCCCGGTACTATTCTTGTGGTCGAGTATTACAGCGCTGGGTTAAACCATTACTTCTTGACGGTTACGCCTGAGGAAATGACGATCCTTGATGCGGGGATCATCTCGGGCTGGAAGCGTACCGGACTCTTCTTCTGGGCGTATCCCGCCGATGGCTCGGCACCCTTGGGGACACAGCCGGTCTGCCGGTTCTATGGGCGCCCGGAGGCTGGTCTTGACTCGCACTTTTATTCAGTCTCTGTTGACGAGTGCCAAGCGGTGGCTCGCAATTGGCCGCTGGCATGGATCTTGGAGAGTCCGGACTACTTCCGTGCCTATCTGCCACGTAGTGATGGGGCCTGTCCGAATGCACCCAGCCAGCGGGTGTATCGCCTCTACAACAACCGTCCCGATGCAAATCATCGTTTCACCACGTCGTACGATATCCAGACATTCATGCAGCACAGCCTCGACTGGACACCGGAAGGATACGGTCTTTACTCGATCGCGATGTGCGTGCCTCCATGACACGCCCACGATTCCTAGTCATCGGCGCACGGGTTGGCTGCGATGCGATGGGCAATAGGAACTCTAGGACACATCGTGGGCCTCTCGTAAGGTGGGTACGAGCGGCGGCTAACATGGCGATCGCCGGCTGACCTGGCCGCGACGGTGCACGGTAAAATAGTAATGGTTCCGACCAATACCGCCAGACCAATACCGCCAACTTGCGGCGTCAGGCTGCGACTTCAGCGCGGTACGTAAAGCGAGATCGGCGAAGCTGCGCCGACTGCCAGCGCCGTGTCACGCTCGGCCTTCGGCAGTCCAGCCAGCGCCCTCACGCGAACGTAAAGGCGCGCGAGGTCGCCGCCTTCCGCGGCGAGCAGCGCCTTGAATTGCGGCACTTTCTGCGAGTAGAGGCCGACCGCGGCGAGGCTGGCATTGTTCGGCCCCTGCGCGAACCAGTAGTCGTACGCACCGAATCCACCCCATTCGCGCTTGAGCGCCGCATATTCCGATCGCATCTCGTCCAAAACCGCGGCCTTGGCTGCGAGCTTGCCGGCGTCGCTGGCGTCGCTCGCGTAGAGTGCGACGAGCTTGGCCCGCGCGCGCTCGACGAGCGTGCGGAAGCCATCGCGATGGCGGCGGCTCGAGGCGAACTGCAGGTCGAGGTTGGGATCGTGCTGCTTCGCGAGCCAGCGCCGGAGCCCCTCCTCCTCGACCGCCACGGCGAAAGACTCGTTGAATACCGTATCGTCGCGGGCGTACGCGACCTGGTGCGCGAGCTCGTGGAAGATTAGCCGCGCGATCTCGGTGTCCGGATATCGGAGAAACGTCGATGGCATCGGGTCGGCAAAGTAGCCGAGCGTCGAATACGCCGGCACACCGCCGATGTACGTGTCGTTGCCATTGGCAGCCAGACGTGTCGCTTCGGCCCGCGCATCGGCCTCGGCGAAGTAGCCGCGATAATTGACGCAGCCCGCGACCGGGAAGCACCACTGACGCGGAGTCAGCGAGAGCTCCGGCGTGGCGAACACGTTCCAAAGCACGAAGCGCCTGCCCAGATCTGTATAGCGGCGATAGCTCGCGTTGTCGGGCAATCCGAGCTCGCGGCTCGCAAACTCCCGGATCGCGAGCACGCGCTCGAGCTTGCGCTTGATGACTGGATCCAGCGTTGCCTCCAGCACTTCGGCCATCGGCTGTGCACGGCCGAGCAGATCGAGCTGGCCCGAGATGCCCTGCCAGTAGTACTCGGCAGTCGAGCAACCGCAGACGACCCATGCGGCAACTGCGGCCCACGCGAGAGCGAGCGGTCTCATTGCGGGCGCAGCGTGGGCAACCAGCGCGCGAGCCGGTGCACGCCTTCCGCGAGCAGAGGCTTGGCGATCGTATACGCGAAACGCACGTGGGCTTCAGGCCGGTTCCGGCCGAAGTCGATGCCCGGCGTGAATGCGACGCCGGTGGCGCTGAGCGCTTCGAGCGCGAAACGCTCGCTGTCCATCCCGAAACGCGAGCAATCGGCGTAGACGAAGAAGCCGCCGCTCGGCATGACCGGGATGTCAAAGCCGAGCTCGCGCAACGCGGGAACAAGGAAGTCACGCCGTGCGCGGAATTCGTCGCGGCGAGCCTCGACGATCGCATGCGTCTCCGGAGTAAAGCACGCCAGCGCGGCGCGTTGCGACGGGGTCGCCGGTGAAATGTAAAGGTTCTGGGCGAGCTTCTCGATGTCGCGCACGTGTCGCTCGGGCGCGACCAGCCAGCCCAGCCGCCAGCCGGTCATGTTGAAATATTTGGAGAAGCTGCTGATGACAAAAATATCGTCGGACAAGGCGAGCGCGGTCCGCGGCTGCCCTGCGTAGGACAGGCCGAGGTAAATCTCGTCGACGATCAACGCCCCGCGTCGCGCCGCCACGGCGGCTGCAATTCTGCCCATCTCTTCCCAGGGCACGGTCGTTCCAGTCGGGTTCGACGGCGACGCGATCAGCGCGCCCCGCGTTCGCGGCGTCCAGTGCTGCGCGATCAGTTCGGCGGTGAGCTGGTAGTTCGACTCGGGCCCGACCGCGATACCGACGGCTTCGCCTTCCAGCGTGCGTACGAAGTGGCGGTTGCAGGGATAGCCAGGATCGGCGAGCAGGATCTGATCGTCGCGATTGACGAGCAACGCCAGCGTCAGTAACAGCGCGGCTGACGACCCCGCGGTAACGACGATGCGCTCCGGAGCGATCGTGGTGCCGTAGTGCGCTTGGTAATAACCGGCGATCGCCCGCCGCAATTCGGGCAACCCGAGTGCGGATGTGTAGTAGATGCCGCCGCCGGCGATGCCGGCCAAAGCCGCCGCCAGCACCGGCTCGGGCGTCGGAAAATCGGGCTCGCCGATCTCCATATGGATGACGCTCCGGCCGGCGGCTTCCAGCGCTCGGGCCGCGGTCTGCACTTCCATCACATGAAACGGCGCGATCTCGTATACGCGCGCCGCGATTTCGCTGCGGGCATCCATCGAAAGTATGATCGTCGGCCCGGTAAAAAGTGCTATGGTAACCGCATCGGGTCGCAACGGAACGCCGCCATGCCCGCAATTGTCCTGCTCCTGCTGCTCTGGACCGCGCAGCCCGCCAATGCTGCAATCTACAAATGCGCGAATGAAAAAGGCGGTGTCGTCTATCAGGACACCGCCTGCATCCCGGGAAAGGAGCTGCGCAATCTCGACGCCGATCCCGCCACGCTGAGCGTCGTGCCGGGTACCCCCGTGCCGGCGGCAAACCCGGCCGCTGCGCCCGCGGCGAAACCCGCGCGCGTCCAGACCGGCACGGTGAAGGTCAAGGGCGGCGATCCCGCAGAACGCAAGTTCATTCAGTCAGGAATGAGCGAAGCCGAGGTCGTATTCAAGGTCGGGCGCCCCGACATCGAGGCAAAGGGCCGCGGCAAGAATGGGCAACGGTGGTCGTACCTGCCCACCGCAGGCGATCCCGATACTCTCACGACGCTGACTTTGGCAGGAGGCAAGGTCACCCACGTCGAACGCAAGGTCATGCGCTAGGAGAGTTGGTGCGCGCGGTAGTGCAACGCGCCCGGCGCGCCAGCGTCGCGGTCGACGGCGTTACCATCGCCGCGATCGAATCGGGTTTGCTCGTCCTGTGCGGCGTCAGCCCATCGGACGCCGACGCCGACCGCGACTGGCTCGCGCGGAAGATCGTCAGCCTGCGCATCTTCGATGACGATGCGGGGATGATGAACCGCTCGCTCCGCGACATCGGCGGCGAGCTGCTCGCCGTAAGCCAGTTCACACTCTATGCGTCGCCGCGCAAGGGCGCTCGCCCCTCCTACAGCGCCGCGGCGACGCCGGAGGTCGCAGCGCCCGCATTCGCGGCGTTCGTGCAAGCGCTGGAACGCGAGCTGGGCAAGCGTGTCCTCACGGGGGTTTTTGGCGCGCACATGGAAGTCACGCTCAGCAACGATGGCCCGGTAACGATCTGGCTCGACACCGCGACGCGCGAATGAGTTCGCGCGCCGTGGCACAGATCAGCCTTCACCAAGGCCGCCGTCTCGACGCCGCGACCGCGCCGCCTAAGCTTTGTCGACGCTGTATCGACCCGGTCCGAATGCGAACAGCAGGAGCGTACCGCCAAGGATTGACACGTTCTTCATAAAGTGGATCTGCTGCTCCATCATCTGATCGGGTGGCGCCGCCCAAAAGCCATGAAAAATCGGCGTGATCACGATCAGGAATATGGCGAGAACCAGCGCGGCCCAGCGCGCCTTCCAGCCAAGGAGAACTGCAAGACCACCCCCCAACTCGATCAGGATCGCGATTGCCGCAAGCACCTGCGGCATTGGCAAGCCCTTGCTCGCGATGAACCCCGCGGTGCCCTCGAAGCCGGGAATTTTTTCGTAGCCGGAGATGACGAACAGTCCGGCCAGCAGTATGCGGCCGAGCAGCGCCGCCCACTCTTTCTGTCCATTCATGCGTCCCTCCTCAGGCCAAATCGAAACAATACTTCTGCGCCGGAGACCAGTGGGATCGGCGGGCTGGGAAAAGGTTCCGGGCCTGGCTTGTCGTCGATGATAACGTCGGCGGCCATCTCGGGATAGCCGACACCTGGGTAACGCGGTCGGTGGCTCTACCAGCGCACGGTCAAACCGGCGAGTAACACCCGCGCCGGAGCAGCCTGGTTCAGTCGAGCCTGATAACCGAAGTCGACATCGCAACCCTGGCGAACCGTATAGATGGCGCCGATCCTGACGACGCCGGGTGCGGCCGACCGCGCGCGGTCGAGGTTCGTGTCGACGGCGATGTCGTAGAGCAATAGCTGCCAGCCGGAATCGATGGTGAGGACCGCGGCGGTCGACACATGAAAAAGATCGCCGCGCGTGAGCGCGTCGCTACGAGCGCGCGTATAGCCGAGATTGGCGTGGAGCGCGAGCGGCGCCGCATACACGCTGGCGACCGCTAGCGCGTGATAAGTCGCCCTGCCGACACCCAGTCCGCGTGCCGCGTCGCCGGTGGGCGCGCCGATCCCCGCTCGCGTCGCCATGCTGACCGCACCCGACTCATAGAACCGCCATTTGACGTCGATGACGGTATCGCCTGCACCGCGGGCCGTGGTCGTCGCGCCATCGCTGGCGGTGCGCAGCGCCATCCAGGCCGGGCGCACGATGCCGTCGAGATTCGGCAGCATTCCGTAGGAAAGTTGCGGGCCGAATTCGTAGGCGCGCTCGCCGCCGTCGCGCGTCCATGCGTTGCCGAGCTCGAGCTCGAACCTGCGCTCGCCCTGCGTGGCGGTATCTTCGGTGAGCAGCGGATGCGCCGCGAAGGCGTCAGCAGCGCACGCAAGGAGGACCGGCAACACGGCGCGCCGCAGCGCGCACGCGTCAGAGCCGGTATGCCTTCTTGGCAAGACCATGGGCAAGCTCGGGTGCCAGCTCGTAGGCCTCGTCCTCTCCGATCCTGTGCTCCGCTACGAGCCGCGCCAGGAAGCGGCAATCGATGCGGCGCGCGACGTCGTGCCGCGCGGGGATCGACAGAAAGGCCCGCGTATCGTCGTTGAATCCTACGGTGTTGTAGAAGCCGGCGGTCTCGGTAGCTTGCTCGCGGAAACGCAGCATCCCCTCCGGGCTGTCGTGGAACCACCACGGCGGACCGAGCTTGAGAACAGGGTAATGGCCCGCGAGCGGGGCGAGCTCGCGTGCGTAGACCGTTTCGTCCAGCGTGAACAGAATCACCGTGAGCCCGCGCTCGTTGCCGAAGCGGTCGAGCAGCGGTTTGAGCGCGCGGACATAGTCGGTACGAGTCGGGATGTCGGCGCCCTTGTCGCGGCCGAAGAGCCGAAGGATCTGTGGATTGTGGTTGCGAAACGATCCCGGATGGATCTGCATCACGAGCCCATCTTCCAGGCTCATCCGCGCCATCTCGGTGAGCATCTGGCCGCGAAATGTTTCCGCTTCCACCGGGCTCGCGACACCCCGGAGCGCCTTGGCGAACAGCGCCTCGCATTCTCCTTCGCTCAAATCGCAGGTCAACGCCGTCGGATGGCCGTGGTCGGTCGACGTCGCGCCCATCGTCTTGAAGAACGCGCGCCGGCGGCGATGCGCGGCCAGGTACCCGCGCCAGGTCGCAGTGGGCTCGTCGGTCAGCTCGCCCAGTTTCGCCACGTTGGCGGCGAAGCCATCGAACTCGGGATCGACGACCGGATCCGGACGGTAGGCGGTCACGACGCGCCCTTTCCAGCCCGACGCGCGGATCTTGGCATGATGCGCGAGCGGATCGAGCGGCGACTCGGTCGTAGCGATGACTTCGATGTTGAAGCGCTCGAACAGCGCGCGCGGGCGAAACTCGGGCTTCGCGAGACAGTTATTGATGTGATCGAACAACCGGTCGGCCGACTCGGCAGTGAGCCGTTCGCGGATGCCGAACACTTCGTGGAGCGCATGATCGAGCCAGAGGCGCGTCGGCGTTCCCCGGAAAGGCGCTTGGTGGCCGGCGAAAATGTGCCAGATCTTGCGCGCGTCCGGTTCGAGTGATCCACCGTCGCGCCGCGGGATGCCGAGATCCTCGAGTCGGACGCCCTGGCTGTAGAGCATCCGGAACACATAATGATCCGGTGTAATGAGAAGAGCGGACGCATCGGTAAACGGTGTGTCGTCCGCGAACCATTGCGGATCGGTATGCCCGTGCGGGCTCACGATCGGCAGATCCTTCACCGTCGCATACAGGTCGCGGGCGAGCGCGCGTTGGCGAGGCTCCGGGGAGAACAGGCGGTCGGGCTCAACTATGAGCGGGATCATTGCGGGTGCTCCAAGTCGAAGGCCGGTTGGCGGTGCGCCGTTGCAATCAACCGGCGGCCGCGCGCGCGACCGTGCGCGCCGCGCCATCGGCAAACAGCGCCGAAAGCCAGGTCGCGACCTTGCCGGAGAAGCGTGGGTCGGTCGGCAGGTCGTCGCCGAAGATCGCCCGCAATCCGAGAAAAGCGCGCGCGAGTGCCGGCGGATCGCCGCGATACGCGGCGGCGATGCGCGCGAAGTCACCTGCCAGCGGGTCGGAAATCACGATCTCGCGCCCGGCTTCGTCGCGGCCGCTCGCGTAACGCATCCAGCCGGCGACGGCGAGCGCGAGCAGCTCGATCGGGCGGCCCGCCGCGAGGCTGTCGCGGACGGTGCCGAGCAGGCGCTGCGGCAGCTTCTGCGAGCCGTCCATCGCAATCTGCTGCGTGCGGTGCGGCAACGCCGGGTTGCCGAAGCGCGCGATCAGCGCTTCTTCGTACGCAGCGACGTCGACGCCCCGCGGCACCTTCAGCGTGGGCGCGACCTCGTCGCGCATCAGCCGGCGCATGAACGCGACGAACTCCTCGCGCGCGGCGACCTGGTAGATGAACTCGTGCCCCGCCAGATATCCGAGATACGCGAAGGCCGAATGACTGCCGTTCAGCAATCGGAGCTTCATCGCCTCGAATGGCGCAACGTCGTGAACGAGCTCCGCCCCTGCGCGCTCCCAGGCGGGTCGCCCGGCGACGAAGTGGTCCTCGATCGCCCACTGCCTGAACGGCTCGTGCATGACCGGCGCCGCATCGTGCAGCCCGAGCACACCATCGTTCTCGGCGATGTCGGCGTCGGTCGTCGCCGGGACGATGCGGTCGACCATCGTCGATGGGAAGCTCGCGTTGTCCTCGATCCAGCGTGCGAGCGCCGGATCGCGCGCCTGCCCAAAGGCGGCGACCAGGCCGCGCACGAGCGCGCCGTTGTGCGGCAGGTTGTCACAACATACGACCGTGAATGCGCGTTCGCGGGAACGCCTTCGCGCGTCGAGCGCCGCGACGATCAGGCCGATTGCGCTCTGCGGACTCTCGGGCTGCGCCAGATCGTGGACGATGTCGGGATGCGCGAGGTTGAGCTTGCCGGTCGCCGGATCGTGGCAATAGCCCTTTTCGGTGACCGTGAGCGTGACAATCCGGGTGGCGGGCGCGGCGAGGCGAGCGCGTACGACATCGCGCTGGTCGCCCAGAAACAGCACCTCGCGCACGCTGCCGATCACGCGGCGGCGGATGCCGGATCGGCTCTTCTCCACCGCCGTGTAGAGGCCGTCCTGCAGCGCCAGCCGATCGCGCACGTCCGCCGAGCGCAGGCTCACGCCACAGATGCCCCAGGGGGCAGGTTCGAGCGCCAGCGCATCGTCGCTGTAACGGGCGGTCTGCGCGCGATGGAATGCCCCTATCCCGAGATGGACGATGCCGACGCTGATCGTGCTCGGGTCGTAGGCCGGCCTTTCCACAGTGGCGGGCAGCGCCGACAACGTACCGAGCGAAAGGCGGCTCATACCGGCGGCCTCCTTGCATCGCTTCTGTTCGACACACTGTTTTCCTGTCGGCCGCTGCCGCAATTCGCCTCGCGTGATCCCCACGCTTCGCGGGGCGACCGGCGACGCCGCGGGCTCACGCGGCTGCCTGCGGATGTTCCTTGACGCGCGACACGAGCTGGGTGGGGTTCACGAATCGCAACGCGATGAGCAGCCATACCAGCGTCACGCCCATGTAAACCATCGCCATTGCGTCTACCGACTGCGGCGCGCGCACGCCGGCGGCGAACACGGCGTAATACAGCGCCACGACCAGCGTCTGCGAATCGGGCCCCGCGGTCAGGAAGGTGAGTTCGAAGAGCGCGATCGTCCGCACCAGCACCAGAAGCGACGCGGCGAGGATGCCGGGGCCCAGCAACGGCACGAGGATGTGCCAGAACATGCGTCCGGTACTCGCCCCGAAGACGCGTGCCGCCGACTCGAGGTTCGGATCGATCTGCTCGATGAACGGCGTCATCACGAGGATTACGAACGGCGCGGCGGGAATCAGGTTGGCGATAATGACACCGTAGATCGTTCCGGCAAGGTGCACCTGGTAGAGCACCGTCGCCAGCGGAATCCCGTAAGTGATCGGCGGAACCATCAGCGGCAGCAGGAACAGCAGCATGAGCAGCCTCTTGCCCGGGAAGTTGCGGCGCGCCAGCGTATACGCCGCCGGCACACCGATCAGCAGCGCGAGGAAGACGACCGCGAAGACGACTTCCACCGTAACCCAGAGTACCGAGTCGAGCTGGAATTCCTTCCACGCAGCGACGTACCACGTTGTCGTCCAGCCTTCGGGCAGCCAGGTGCCGAGCCAACGCTTTGCGAACGAGCTCGTGGCGACCGCGGCGATCATGAACCCGATGTTGACGACGAAGAGCGTCATCAGGCCGAGCAGCAGTCCCCGCCAGGCGCGGTCGAACCACGTGTGCAGATCCGGGCGCGCTGCAGTCATGCGGCTAGCCTTTGCC
>JALYSM010000089.1 GCA_030854785.1 Pseudomonadota bacterium | reverse complement strand
TCCAACCAAAGGCTGGACGACTTCGAATAGAGCAGAACGTGAAGCGATCGACGTGCACTGGATCGCCGATAAACGGGATCCGTCTCGTTTTCTTCAATTTGGCGCGCGCCGCGGGTTATTGGCTGATCTCCTAGCAGAGGCAAACCTGGCGGGACCTATAAAGACGGCGATCGAGGCAATTACGAAGGCTTCAGATGATTTGGCCAACGTTGGCGACATGCAGGCCATTTTACTCGACGCGGGCGCACAGTTGTGGAAGTTACTGCCCGCCGTTGGCCCCGATCCGTTTCATACTGACTCAGCGGCATCCACGGAGCTTGCCGTGCTACGACAGCTACAGTTGATGATTGAATATCGACGACGCCGCGAGTGGCGAGCCACGGGTTACATACTCCTCCGATACTCCCCACCCACCTCGAACAGCGCCTTGGTAATCTGCCCCAGCGAGCACAGGCGCACGGTCTTCATCAGCTCGGCGAAGACATTGCCGTTTTCGATCACGACGCGCTTGAGGCGTTCGAGCGCTGCTCGCGCCTCCTTTGCGTTGCGCGCATGAAACTCCGCTAGTCGCTTCAACTGCGACTGCTTCTCTTCGTCGGTCGAGCGCGCCAGCTCGATCTTCTTCGGCGTCTGGTCGGCGTCCTTGCTGCGGAAGGTGTTGACGCCGATGATCGGGTAGCTGCCGTCGTGCTTCTTGTGCTCGTAGTAGAGCGACTCTTCCTGGATCTTTCCGCGCTGGTAGCCGGTCTCCATCGCGCCCAGCACGCCGCCGCGCTCACTGATCGCCTCGAATTCCTTGAGCACCGCTTCCTCGACGAGATCCGTCAACTCCTCGATGATGTAGCTGCCCTGGTTCGGGTTCTCGTTCTTGCCGATGCCCCATTCGCGGTTGATGATGAGCTGGATCGCCATCGCACGGCGCACGGACTCCTCGGTCGGCGTGGTGATCGCCTCGTCGTAGGCGTTGGTATGGAGGCTGTTGGTGTTGTCGTAGGTCGAGATCAGCGCCTGCAGCGTCGTGCGGATGTCGTTGAACGCGATCTCCTGCGCGTGCAGGCTCCGCCCGCTCGTCTGCGAGTGAAATTTCAGCTTCTGCGAGCGCTCGTTGGCGCCGTAGCGCTCGCGCATCGCCACCGCCCAGATGCGCCGCGCGACGCGACCGATCACTGCGTACTCGGGGTCCATGCCGTAGCTGAAGAAGAACGACAGGTTCGGCGCGAAGTCGTCGATGTGCATGCTGCGCGCGAGATACGCCTCGACGAAAGTGAAGCCGTTCGACAGAGTAAATGCGAGCTGCGAGATCGGGTTCGCGCCGGCTTCGGCGATGTGATAGCCGGAGATCGACACCGAATAGAAATTCTTGATCTTGTGCTGGACGAAGTATTGCTGGATGTCGCCCATCACTTTCAGGCTGAACTCGGTGGAGAAGATGCAGGTGTTCTGCCCTTGGTCTTCCTTGAGGATGTCCGCCTGCACCGTGCCGCGCACGGTGGAAAGCGTCCACGCCTTGATCTTCTGCGCTTCGTCGTCGGTGGGGTCGCGGTTGTTGTCGGCGCGAAAGTTCTCGAGTTGCTGATCCATGGCGGTGTTCATGAACATCGCGAGGATGGTCGGCGCCGGGCCGTTGATGGTCATCGACACCGAGTTGTTCGGCGCGGTGAGATCGAAGCCCGAGTAGAGCACCTTCATGTCGTCGAGCGTGGCGATCGACACGCCGGAGTTGCCGACCTTGCCGTAGATGTCGGGGCGCAAATCCGGATCGTTGCCGTAGAGCGTGACCGAGTCGAATGCGGTCGACAGGCGCTTCGCCGGCATGCCGTCGGCGAGCATGTGGAAGCGCTTGTTGGTGCGAAACGCGTCGCCCTCGCCGGCGAACATCCGCGTCGGATCCTCGTTCTCGCGCTTGAACGCGAACACGCCGGCGGTGAACGGGAAGCTGCCGGGGACGTTCTCGGTGAGCTGCCAGCGCAGGATCTCGCCGTCGTCTTCATATTTCGGCAGCGCGACTTTCGGGACGTGCGTACCGGAGAGCGATACGGTCGTGAGCGCGGAGCGAATTTCCTTGCCGCGAATCTTCACGACGTATTCGTCGCCGGTGTAGGCGGCCTTGGTCTTCGGCCACATGTCGAGGAGCTTCCTGGCGCGGGGGTCGAGGGCGGCTTCCTTCTGCGCTTCCAGCGCCTCGATTTCCTCCATAACGTCATCCCGGCGAAGGCCGGGATCCAAGTTGGTCGAGGCTTTCTCGGAATCCAATTGGGCCCCGGCCTGCGCCGGGGCGACTGCGTTTCGTCGTGGCGACGAACCAAGCATCGACTTCGCCGCCTGCAACTGCTGCCGCTCGCGGGCGGTCTTCGCCTGCTCCTTCGCCCAGCCGTGATAGCCGCGCACGGTCTCGGCGATCTCGGCGAGATAGCGCACCCGCGCCGACGGCACAATAAAGTTCTGCGCCGTCGAATGCTTGACCGTCGTCACCGGCAGCTTTCCCGTACCAAGTTTCAAACCTTCCTGCGTGAGCCGCGCGGCGAGTGCCTGGTAGAGCGCGGTCACGCCGTCGTCGTTGAAGCGCGCGGCGATCGTGCCGTAGACAGGCATCTCGTCCGGAGCCGTGGAAAACAGTTCGCGATTCCGCTGATACTGCTTGCGCACGTCGCGCAGCGCATCCGCCGCGCCCTTGCGGTCGAACTTGTTGATCGCGACAAAGTCGGCGAAGTCGAGCATGTCGATCTTCTCGAGCTGAGAGGCGGCGCCGAACTCGGGCGTCATGACGTAGAGCGAACAATCCGCCAGCGGCACAATTGCGGCGTCGCCCTGGCCGATGCCCGAGGTTTCGACGACGATCAGATCGAAACCGGCAACCTTGCACGCGGCGATGGCGTCGGGCAGCGCCTTGGAAACCTCCATCCCAGCCTCGCGCGTCGCCATGGAGCGCATGTAGATGTTCGGGTGCTGGATCGCATTCATGCGGATCCGGTCACCGAGCAGCGCACCGCCCGATTTGCGGCGCGAGGGATCGATGGAAATGATCGCGATCTTGAGCTTGTCGTCCTGATCCATGCGGAAGCGGCGGATCAGCTCGTCGGTGAGCGAGGATTTGCCCGCGCCACCCGTGCCGGTGATGCCCAGCACGGGCGCCTTCGACGCCTCCGCCGCGCGCAGCAATTCGTCGCGGAGCTTCGCCGGGACGGCTTCGCCTTCGAGCCCGGTGATGAACCGTGCGAGCACCCTCGTACGCAAATAAGTGTCGCCGCCCTTGAGCGCGCTCAGGTCCTTCGGCAGGTCCTGTGCGAGATCGACGTCGCAGGGCGTGACGATCTCGTTGATCATTCCCTGCAGGCCCAGCCGCTGGCCGTCCTCGGGCGAGAAGATGCGCGTGACGCCGTATTTCTGCAGCTCGTCGATCTCGGAGGGGATGATCACCCCGCCGCCGCCGCCGAAGACTTTGATACTGGCTCCGCCGCGCTCACGCAATAGGTCCAGCATGTACTTGAAGAACTCGACGTGGCCGCCCTGATAGGACGAGATGGCGATGCCATGCGCGTCTTCCTGCAGCGCCGTCGTGACGATGTTCTCGACCGAGCGATTGTGGCCCAGATGGATCACCTCGCAGCCGGTCGCCTGGAGGATGCGGCGCATGATGTTGATCGACGCGTCGTGGCCGTCGAACAGGCTCGCGGCCGTGACGAAGCGCACCTTGTGGGCGGGCTTGGTGACCGAAGGTTTTCTGGCGATGGCGACGTCGTTCATGGCGGCTCCCGGGGCGCGGCATCACCCGGTGCGGGAGGGCTAGCTTACTCCCGCGCCGCGGGCTACGCCTATCGAGGCAAGCGTATCTAACGTTTACGTAAACGTCAATATATGCGCCCTTCAGCGACACGGAGCCGCAGGCGCGTAGCCCGGGATGAGCCACGCGAATCCCGGGGATCAGGCCATTGGAAACGCAGCCCCGGGTTTCGCTTCGCTCAACCCGGGCTACGGATTGCTACGGCTTTACAGGAGTCGTCGGCGTTTCCTAGCTTGCGTAGCCCGGGATGAGCTACGCGAATCCCGGGGATCACCCATTCGAAACGCGGCCCCGGGTTTCGCTACGCTCAACCCGGGCTACAGGCCGCAACAACCCGCCAGGCAGTCCCGCGCGTCGGTCCGGCGACAGGCGTACCGGCCCCGGCAGTCGCGGCAAGAAGCCAGCCACGCCGTTCATAACGCACACCATCGGAGTGAGTGCTTGCACCCTGCCTATAGCCCGAAGCCGGCGGGCCCGGCCAAGGGTCGCGATGCGTACGACCGCGCCGCCAAGCAGCGTGAGCGCGGTCGCGAGCCCTCCACCGAAGAGCACGTCGCCCGAAGCCACGACGCCGACCACGACCGGGACGAGAAGCAGTGGCAGACGCCTGCTGACCAGCGCCGCTGCCTTCTCCAGCAACCGTCCCGGCGAGGTCCGGCGCGCCAAGTCGCTGAACAGCACGATCAGGGCGACAACCTTGCCCGGGAACGGTAGATCGAGCCAGACTGCGACGCGGTAGCCGACCTCGTTCAGCGCGAACAATGCTACGACCTGCAGCGCGCTTGCCAGCAGATTCCTGGTCCAGCTGGAGGCCGTCACAACGCGGCCACGGGCCGCGGTGGTCTTTCCCCGGCCTTGCCCGGCACCACGCCGGCGCGCAACGGCGCCGCACTGATTCGCGCGGTGCTGTTGATCGGGGCGACGGGCCTCTAGCATGGTGAGCTCCAGCGATGGCAGTCCTTCTCCACCGCTGTCCCACTCTATGCCCGGCATCGGCCCGATTCGAGAGAGTATCCCAGTCGAAGAGTGCGGAGGATTCACGCAGTGGGCGCCTACTCACGTCACCGGGTGTAGCCTGGGATGAGCAATGCGAATCCCGGGGCTGCGTCCCCGCCAGTTCCCGGGTATCGCCTTCGGCTCAACCCGGGGCTATGAATTCTGTGAGTTCCCGTGACCTGTCAAAAGCATAAGGAATATGCGGGAACCAACGGCCCCGAGGACGCTCCATTCCATGCCGCCGGCAGGCTGGTGAATTCCCTGCCCGGCGCGGGTTTTCCCCGCCATGCGGTTTTCCCTTTAATTTCTTCCTCCCGACCCAAGATTTCGAAGATGCGCTCCCTCCGTTCGCTCGCCCGCCTCGCCCTGCCCTTCGCCCTCATCTCGACCACCGCGGCAGCCACCCTGCCCCCAGGCATCGACGAGGGCCCAAGCGTCGAAGGTGTCACCGAATACACACTGGCCAATGGCCTGCGCGTGCTGCTCTTCCCCGACGCGACGCAGCCCAAAACCACCGTCAACCTCACATATCTGGTCGGCTCGCATCACGAAAATTACGGCGAGACCGGCATGGCGCACTTGCTCGAGCACCTGTTGTTCAAGGGCACGCCCGCGCGCGGAAACATCATGTCCGAGCTGGGACGCCGCGGCATGGACTTCAACGGTTCGACCGGGTTCGACCGCACCAGCTATCACGAGACCTTTCCCGCGTCGTCCGGGAATCTCGACTGGGCGCTGGCGATGGAAGCCGACCGCATGGTCAACTCGTTCATCGCCCGCAAGGACCTCGACAGCGAGATGACCGTCGTGCGCAACGAGATGGAAAGCGGCGAGAACAACCCGCACAGCATCCTCGTCCAGCGCATGCTCTCGGCCGCGTTCAACTGGCACAACTACGGCAAGGAGCCGATCGGCGCCCGCACGGACGTCGAACGCGTCAACATCGAGCGCCTGCAGGTTTTCTACCGCACGTACTACCAGCCCGACAACGCGGTGCTGATCGTCGCCGGCGCGTTCGATCCCGACGAAGCGCTGCGCATGATCGCGAAGCATTTCGGGCCGATCCCGCGGCCCGCGCGCAAGCTGCCGCCGCTCTACACCGACGAGCCGGTGCAGGACGGCGAACGTCGGGTCGTCCTGCGCCGCGTGGGCGACACGCAACTCGTCGGCGCGCTCTATCACACCATGCCGCAGGCGAGCCCCGACTATGTGGCGATGGATGCGCTGACCGAAATCATGGCCATCGCGCCCTCGGGCCGGCTGTACCGCGCGCTGGTCGACGCCAATCTATCCAGCAAGGTCGAGGGCGAAAACTGGGGAATGCACGATCCCGGAGTGGCGATGTTCTTCGCGAAGGTTCCCGCCGGCGGCTCGCTCTCCGAAGCGCGCGACGCCATGCTCGCCGCGCTCGAGGGCGTCAAGGCGGAGCCGATCACCGCCGCCGAGGTCGATCGCATCCGCGCGCGGGCACTGAACCAATTCGAGCGCATCATCAACAACCCACAGGCGTTCGCGACCTCGATCTCGGAATCGATCGCGAGCGGCGACTGGCGGCTTTTCTTCATCGAGCGCGACCGCTGGCGCAAAGTCACCGCGGCTGACGTGCAGCGCGTCGCGGTCGCGCATCTCAAGCCGGCGAACCGCACGGTCGGCGAGTTCATTCCCGATTCGCAGCCCGATCGATCGCCGCTGCCGGCGAGCGTCGACATCGCCGCGATCGTGAAGGACTACAAGGGCGACGCGGCCGTCGCCGCCGGAGAGAGCTTCGATCCGACGCCGGCGAACCTCGATCTTCGCGCGCAGCGCTTCACCCTCGCCAACGGCATGAAAGTCGCGCTGCTGCCGAAGAACACGCGCGGCGCGACGGTGCAATTCGCGCTCAGGCTCCATCACGGCGACGAGCGCTCGCTGCTCGGCCGCGAAACCGAGGGCACGCTGGCCGCCGCCATGCTCATGCGCGGGACGACGAAGCACAGCCGGCAGGAGATCCAGGACGCGCTCGACGCCTCGCGCGCGCGGCTGTCGATCAATGGCGACGGCACCGGCACGCAGGTGCGCGGCCAGACCGTGCGCGGGACCCTGCCCGACACGCTCGCGCTCCTCGCCGAGATCCTGCGCGAGCCATCGTTTCCTGCGCCCGAGCTCGACAAGCTCAAGCGCGAGCACGCGACCTACCTCGAGGGCCGGCGCAGCGATCCCGAGGACATCGCCGAGCGGACCCTCGGTCGTTATGACAATCCCTACGGAAGCGACGACGTGCGCTACGTCCCGACGATCGACGAAGAGGTCAAGCGGATCGACTCCGCGAAGCTCGACGGCGTAAAGGATTTCTACACCCGTTTCGCGGGGGGAGGGTATGCGGAGCTGGCCATCGTCGGCGATTTCGATGCGGCTGCGGTGAAGCCCCTGCTCGAGGATCTGTTCGGCTCATGGCAAAGCCGCGCGCCCTACGCGCGCGTGGCCAAACCGCTCGTCGCCAAGCGCGCGAAGGAAATCCGGGCAGAAACACCGGACAAGGCCAATGCGGTGCTCGCGGGCGAGCTCGCGCTGCCCGTGACTGACACGAGCGCGGATTTTCCCGCGCTCAATGTCGGTAATTTCATTCTCGGCGGCTCGCCCAATTCGCGTCTGTGGGAGCGCATCCGGCAGAAGGAAGGCTTGAGCTACGGCGTGCACTCGGCGTTGCAGCCCTCCAGCTTCGAGCCGAACACGCCAATGACGGTCGAGGCGATTTTCGCGCCGGAGAATCTGACACGTCTGCGCACCGCGGTGAACGAGGAGCTCGCGCGCGCCGTGCGCGACGGCTTCACCGAGGCAGAAGTCGCTGATGCGAAAAAGGCGATCCTGCAGGAGCGCGCTCTTGCCCGAACTCAGGATGCGCGTCTCGCTGCCGAGCTCACGAAGCAGGCGTATCTCGGAAGGACGTTTGCGTATTCGGCGAAAATCGATGCGGAGATCGCCGGCCTCACAGCCGATGCGGTCAACGCCGCGTTGCGCAAATACGTGAAGCCCGATGCGTTCGTCGACGTGTACGCCGGCGATTTCGCGAAGAGCAAATAGCAAGTAGCTGCCAGGCGGCGTAGCGGAGTAGCCCGGGATGAGCGACGCGAATCCCGGGACTCACGTCGATTCGAAGCACCGTCCCGGGTTTCGCCCTGCGGGCTCAACCCAGGCTACAACCTCGCATGCCGTTCAGTCCCGGGTTTCGCCCTGCGGGCTCAACCCAGGCTACAGCTTCCGTAGCCCGGGATGAGCAATGCGAATCCCGGGATCACTCCCCGAAGTCGGCACCGATACTCTCAACCGTTGCCGACCAATCCGACGGCAGCAGCCTCTGTCTGACGTAACGATGAAATGACGAATACGGCCAGTCTCGTACGTTCTTGACGTATCCGTGCCGAACGGGATTGAAGTGGATGTAATCCACGTGTCGCTGGTGATCGAGATCGTCGCGTATCGTGTGTTCCCAGAACCGTCGCTGCCACAAGCCTCTCTCGCCTTTCGCCGTCTTTGTTCGGCCCAACCGTGTTACCCGAGTAAACGTCGCTTTGATGAGTCCGCATCGAATCGAGTAGTCCGAGTCACCCTCGGGCAGTTCCCAGACGCAATGCATGTGATCCGGCAAAACAACTATGGCCGTAAGCGAGAACGGGTGTCGGGAGCGACACGCGCGCATCGCCGAACCAAGACATACGATTTGGTCCGTGAGCGCGGTGGAATTGCGATCGTGCAGAGTTATCGTGAAAAAATATGTCGCGCCAGCTGCCCGATTGCGCCGGTAGCAAACCATGTCTAGAGGGTGCCATGCAGACGAGTGCGCGGAATCCGCCGTTCGGCCTAGATAGGACCCGGGTATCGCCCTGCGGGCTCAACCCAGGCTACACGCTACACGCCGTGTACCCTCGTAGCTTGCGTAGCTTCCGTAGCCCGGGATGAGCCAGGCGAATCCCGGGACTCATCTCGATTCGAGGCGTCGATTCGAAACGCCGCCCCGGGTATCGCCCTGCGGGCTCAACCCAGGCTACAACCTCGCATGCCATTCGGTCACCTCACCACGCGGCGACGATCTTCTTGAGCGGCTCGCCGATCCCCTTCGCGCATGCCAGCACCGGCGCCGGCACGCGCAACCCCTGCGGTCCCGGGAACGGCGCGATATAACCGCCGGCTTCCTCGACCAGCAGCAATCCGGCCAACGCATCCCAGGCGTTGAGCGACAGCTCGACGAAACCGTCAAAGTGGCCCGCGGCAACGTGCGCGAGCTGCAGCGCGCCGGCACCCATGTTGCGCGTTGCGACGCCGGCGTCCATCAGCGCATGCCGTAATGCGAGATAACGCGGCTCCGGGCTGCGGTCGTGGTGGCCGACACAGATGAAGGCGTCTGAAAGCACGGTGCACGAGCTCGCATGCAATGGCGTATCGTTGCCCGCGCGCTGACACCATGCTCCGTCCCCGCGGCTCGTGTGGAACAGCTCGTCGTGCTCGGGATCGTAGACGACGCCGATCTCCGTGCGGCCGTGCTCGACGTAGGCTATCGACACGCAATAATAGCGAACGCCGCGCAGGAAATTGTGCGTTCCGTCGATCGGGTCGACCACCCAGACCCGATCGAGCGGTCCGGTCATCTTCGCGGCGCTCTCTTCGCCAAGGAACGCGTCCGCAGGAAACGCCGCAGCGAGCTTGGCGGCGATGAGCTCCTCGACGGCGCGGTCGGCATGACTGACGAAGTCCTGCGCGCCTTTGTATTCGATATGGAGCGCGTCGCGTCGTGCAAAAAACTCGCGTGCGCGGTCCCCGGCCAAGCGGGCAAACTCCTGGGCAGCGATAGAGCGGGCGGTCAGCGGCAAGCGCGTCCTCCGTAAGTTGTTGGTTGTTGCGGCGCGCTCGCCCCGCGCCGGCCGCGGATGATTGGCTGATTGTCCGCGGGCAGGCGGTTCCCGGGCGACAGGCCACTCGGGACCGATGGCGCGCACGATCCGTCTGGCTTGCGCTGCATACGGCCAGTTGATCAAGGATACACGACCTCCTCATTTGCTTTGATCGGCCGCTTACGACAAAATTCCCCTTCCCCGCGCGGCTCGGTTTAGCGTGCGACCGCAGCCAAAGTGTTTTCGCACGCTCGCAACGAACCACTGATGCGCAACACGACCCACTTTGCCGCCGGCCGCGCGCTGGACGTGATCTGCCTCGGCCGCTTCGCGGTCGATTTCTACGCCCAGCAGATCGGCGCGCGGCTCGAGGATGTGACGAGCTTCGCCAAATACCTGGGCGGCTCGTCGGCCAACACCGCCTTCGGGTGCGCGCGCCTCGGGCTGAAGGCTGGCCTGATCTCGCGCATAGGCGACGACGCGCTCGGTCACTTTCTGGTCGAGACAATCGCCCGCGAGGGCTGCGACGTGTCGCATGTCGGCACCGACCCGAGCCGTCTTACCGGTGCGGTCGTCCTCGGCATCAAGGACCGCGACACGTTCCCCCTGATCTTCATGCGCGAGAACTGCGCCGACATGGCGATCGCGGAAGCCGATGTCGAGGAGGCCTACATCGCAAGAGGCAAGGCGCTGCTCATCACCGGCACGCATCTTTCGACCGAGTACATCAACCGCATCAGCACGCTCGCGCTCGAGCGGGCGCGGAAAAACGGCGTGCGCACCGTGCTCGATATCGACTACCGGCCGGTGCTGTGGGGGCTCACGAAGCGGGGCGACGGCGAAACGCGCTACGTGCGTTCGGACAACGTCACCGCGCACATTCAGCGCATGCTGCCGTACTTCGATCTCGTCATCGGCACCATCGAGGAGCTCAACATCGCCGGCGGCAGCGGCGACATCATGGCTTCCCTCGCCGCGATTCGTGCGTCGACATCGGCCACGCTTGTCGTCAAGCGCGGGCCGCTGGGCTGCGCGGTCATCGACGGCGCAATTCCGCGCTCGCTCGACGAGGCGTTCAACGGCCGCGGCGTCGAGGTCGAGGTGCTGAACGTACTCGGCGCGGGCGACGCATTTTCCGCGGGATTCCTTTCGGGCTGGGTGCGCGGCGAGGATTACGACGCTTGCTGTCGCTACGCGAATGCCTGTGGCGCGCTCGTGGTATCGCGCCATGGATGCGCGCCGGCGATGCCGACGCGCATCGAGCTCGATTATTATCTCGCCAACGCTCACGCGATCCCGCACCCGGATCAGGACGCGACGCTCACGCGCCTGCACCGCGTCACCGCGCCGCGGATGCCCCGCGACGAGGTCCTCGCCTTCGCCTTCGATCATCGCAACCAGTTCTTCGAGCTGGCGCAGACCGTCGGCGCCGAGGAGGCGCGGCTGCCGAAGTTGAAGCGCCTGTTCGTCGACGCCGTCGCGGCGACCGAGCACGCGCTCCGCCTCGAAGGCAGCATCGGACTCCTCTGCGACGATCGCTACGGGCAGGATGCGCTGAATGCCGCGACGGGACGCGGGTGGTGGATCGGCCGTCCGGTCGAGTTGCCGGGCTCGAATCCGCTCGAGTTCGATCGCAGTCGCTCGGTCGGCACGCATTTGATCTCGTGGCCGGCCGAGCACGTCGTCAAGTGTCTCGTCAGATACCATCCCGACGATGCGATCGACAATCGGCTCGAGAACGAGGTGCAGGCGCGCACGCTCTACGACGCGGTCCAGGCGAGCGGCCACGAGCTGCTGCTCGAAGTGATTCCGCCGGCGGAGCTGCCGCGCGCGGCGGATACGGTGCTGCGGGCGGTGAAGCGTTTCTACAACCTCGGCATCTATCCGGAATGGTGGAAGCTCGAGCCGATGTCCGCGGAGCAATGGCGCGCGATCGACGCGCTGATCGCCGAGCGTGATCCGTACTGCCGCGGTGTCGTGCTGCTGGGCTTGAGCGCCTCCGTCGCCAAGCTTGCGGTGGCTTTCCGTGAAGCCGGGGCGAGCGCTTCGTGCCACGGCTTCGCCGTCGGTCGATCGATCTTCCTCGAGCCCTCGCGGCACTGGCTCGCCGGCGAGATCGACGACGCGATGCTGGTCGAGCGCGTCCGCGCGATCTTCGAAACGCTGATCGGCGCGTGGCGCGAAGCGCGCAGCGCTGCGGCCAGGGAGCGCGCCGCATGATTCCGCCAGCCCACCCTCACCCCGGCCGTCCCGATGAATGATCCGCGCGCCGCCGCTTTGCATATGAGTGCCGCGATCGGCACCGTCCGGTTGACCGCCGCGCAGGCACTCGTGCGCTATCTCGCCGCACTGCGCGCAGACACGGGTGTACCCGGCGTCGGCGTCGCGCCGCTCTTCGGCGGCGTGTTCGCAATCTTCGGCCACGGCAACGTCGCGGGCGTCGGCGAGGCGCTGTATCGCCATCGCGCCGAGCTGCCGACCTACCGCGCGCACAACGAGCAGGCGATGGGGCACGCCG
>JALYSM010000007.1 GCA_030854785.1 Pseudomonadota bacterium | reverse complement strand
GTCCTGCTCCAGGCGGTCGAGCCCCGCCTGGCCCGCGGGCTTGAACGAGCCTTTGAGCGCTGCCGCTGCCTTCGCGGTGACCTCCGCGTCATCGAGGGCCGTGGCGCAGCCGACGACGACGATGGCGGTCGCGACAAGCAGCCCGAGTCTCGCGTACGGCCTCATCGCAGAGCGGTCAGCGCTTGATCGCCGGCGCGTCGAAAGCTGCGCCGTTGGCGTTGCGCGCCAGGAACATCGTCAGCGCAATCGCTGCGTCCGAGCCGAATACGAGCTCGGGAAAGCGCTGCTGGCGAAAGCAATCGTAGAGCCGCCATTCGAACGTGCGCAGTTCTCCCTGCGACACGCGGTACGCCGGCCACGTCGTGTACGCCTTCTGCGCGCCTTCCGCGGTGGTCAGGTTCGGCAGATCCTGCAGCCGGATGCGCTTGCCTTCCTCGCTGTGACAGGTCGCGCAGGCAAAGTCGTGGGTTCCGCCGCGGAAATAGAACAACTTTTCACCGACGCGATACGCTTCGGCTTCTTTCGCGTGCCGCATCGGGACATTCATCTTCGCGCCGCGCGATTCGGAAGTGATGTAGGCGGTAAGCGCCTCGAGGTCGGACTTCCTGTCGTTGCCGCTGCCGAACGGGTTCTTCTTCGCGTCGGCCTCGGTGTAACCCTGAAGCGTGACCATGCACCAGACGAGCCGAGTCTCGAGATCCAAGACGCGATCGGCGTCGGAGAAGTATCGCGGCAACTGCGCATACGCGCCCTTGACCACCCCGGCGCCCAAACCCAGATCGCAGCGCTCCAGAGACACCTGTTTCGGCCCGCGCTTCGCTCTCCAAAGCGTTTCGCCGCGGCCCTCCCAGAGCTCGGCCGGGTTGCCGTCCTGCAGCGCAGCACGATACTTCGCGATTCCTTCGGCAGTGGACCCCTGGGCGAGCGCCGCTGGCGCGATCGCCAGCGCGGCGAGCACGACTACGGCGCTCGCAATCTTCATGCGATCGCCTTGTCGCCCCGATTGTGCCTCCGGCCGCAACAGGCGCGAACCGCGCACGACCTTTCGCTGAGTAGCCATCATGCGATAACGGCTTCGTCGGTCCGCTTGTCGCCCCGGTTGTCAGTCCAGGTGATGGCGATCTTGTCGCCCTTCGCGCCGCCCTTGAACTTGAACGACAGGAACGGGTTCTTCGACACGGCCGTTCCCCACTGCGCCGAGAGCACCGTCTTGCCGTTCCAGGTAACGACCACGTTCTGGATGAACCAGGCGGGAATCGTCTGGCCCTGCCCGTCCTTGCGCTGGCCTGTCTCCATCTCGTGGCTCATCAGGACCTTGACCTCGGTCGAATCGCCGGCGACGCTCGCGCGAATTTTCATCGGGTCGGCCATGTCATCCTCCGCAGCCGCCCAGAGTTACCTTGATCTCCTTGACGGCGACGTAATACTTGCCGTCGGCTTTGACCAGCGCGTAGATGTTCGAGCTCTGCGCCATCTTCACGCGCGTCGAGATCGTCGCATCGGTGCCGGTAGGAATGTCGAAGACCGCGGCCAGCAGGTTCGGATTTTTTTCGATCAGAATCGCGATCGATTCCGTCTTCGGGATATTGCTGGTGATGCCGATCGGGACCACGGCGCCGTTCTCTGCGATCTCCGGAGTCTGGAAGAAAACGATGTCCTTGCTTTGCGCAGGATCGCCGCCTCCGAGCGCCTTCATGGTATCGCCCAGACTGTGGGTGTCGAATGCGCCCTTGTTCCACGTCGTCTGTGCCCGCGCGTCTCCGGGCCTAAGCAACCCCGCCGCTGCGAGCAGGCCGAGGAGCGTCGCTCCCCCGCCCGACTTGAGCATTGCCCTGCGCTTGCCATCCATCCTTTGCCTCCAGCCTCCCGAGACCGCTTATTCTAAACGAGCGAACGCCCCCGCGCATCGATCGCTGCCGGGCGGCCTCTCGCGAACCGCAGGGATCAGTGGATCGTCGCGCTGGTAAGAAAGCGCAGCAACGCGCCGGATTTGAGCATGTAAGCGCCGTCGCCCACATATTCGGCGCCGTCGAGCTCCTCGCGGACGAAAGTGACTTCGGTCTCGCCGAGCTTGAGCTCCATGACGACGTCGTCGGCGAAGGTCGCCTCATCCGGCACGCGCAGATATCCAGTCTCGAACACGATCCCGTTCACCTGCACGAAATCCGCGCCGCGCATCGCTTCCGCCAGTGGTATCGAGTCAACTTTCATCGGGTCTTACGGCACGCAGATGAGGCGTCACCGTGACCCTTAGATGCCGCCGCGCCCCGCAGGTTCAAGTCCCGCCGGTAGGACGCGCGCCGGCAATGGCATCGGACGTCCGCCTACGCTGCGGCAACCAAGTCACGGACGAAGTTGGGCAGCGCAAAGCCGGCGCGGTGCATGCCGCCGTTGTAGTACTGCAGATCGCCGATCTTGCGCTGGCCGATACGGCGGTCGACGTCGAGCGGAGTGAGGTAGGCGGGGTTAAGCGTCGCCGATGCGCTCGCCATCATCCACAATCCGCCGTACAACGGAACGCAGACAAGATACGGCGTGACGATCGCGAACGCTGCGCGCAGGTTCGCGAGGCCCGTACGAATGCGCTCGGGGTGAGCGACCGGCGAGGCGATGTGCAGCGTGAGCGCGCCGGTCGGATTGAGCCTTGCCGCGCAGGCGCGATAGAAGTCGGCGGTATACAGTGGCTCCGACGGACCGCCCGGGTCCGTGAGATCGAGCACGATCAGATCGAAGGTTTCCGTCGTGCTGCGCACGAACGCCAGCCCGTCCTCGACCTTGATCGCGAGGCGAGGATCCGAAAGCGCCCCGCGGTGGACTGCACCGAAGTATTTGCGCGCGACGTCGATAACGGCGAGATCGATCTCGACCAGTGTCACCGATTTCATGGACGGATATTTCAGCAACTCTTCCGCCGAGCCACCGTCGCCGCCACCGATGATCAGCGCCTTCTCCGGCGCTGGATGCGCGATCGCTGCGGTGTGGACGAGGTTTTCGTGGTAAAAGAACTCGTCCTTCTCCGAGGTCATGAAGTGGCCGTCGAGCCGGAACAGCGTGCCGAATGGCAGGGTGTCGTGAACCTCGACCGCCTGGAATGGCGACTGAAAACGCTCGAATTCGCGCGCCGAGCGGACGAAAAAACCGGTGTCGGCCGTCAGGTATTCGGTAAGCAACCCGGGCTGCACATCGCCGGCAACCTTGTCTTCAAGCATCGCGCCCTCCGCGATGGATTGCCTGAAACCTCGTGTGTTGCGGCATCAGCGCGTCCTGCATGGTGTGGAACAGCAGTTCGGCCTTGGCAGTGTTGTCGGTCGTATAGTTGCAGACGTACACATCGATTGTCACGAAGCCGTGCTCGGGCCAGGTGTGAATCGCGAGATGCGACTCGGCCAGCAGCACCGTGCCGGTGACGCCCTGCGGTTCGAATTGGAAGAAGCGATCGCCGACAATGGTCATCCCGGACGCCTCGGAAAGACGCAGGCACAGGGCGCGCAACGACTCCGCGCGCGTCATCTCCGGCAGGTCGGCCGCGCAGCCATACCATTCTCCGAGCAGATGGATGCCGTCCATTGTTGTACTCCCCCAGCCCCATGGTGCGTGGTTGCAGCGTGATGAAACTCGTTATTATTGCCCAAAATCGGTGCCTGGGCGATAATTTTAACGCTTTGCAACAGCGCCACGCGGGCCCGAATGTTCCGCCGGCGCCGACCCGCGCCGTGATCTCGCTCCCGCTCCGATGACCGCACCGCTGACAGTGCCGACTCGAGCCGCTCCCGCGGCCCGCCCCGCTCCCGATCCGGCGCTGCTCGCCAACGCTATCCGTGCACTTGCGATGGACGCGGTGCAAGCAGCGAACTCGGGTCATCCCGGGATGCCGATGGGCATGGCGGAAATCGCCGTCGCGCTGTGGAATCGGCACCTGCGGCACAACCCGGCGAATCCGCATTGGCCCGACCGCGATCGCTTCGTGTTGTCCAACGGCCACGGCTCGATGCTGCAGTACGCGCTTCTTCATCTGACCGGCTACGCGCTGCCGCTTGAGGAGCTCAAGCGTTTCCGCCAGCTCCACTCGAAGACGCCGGGCCATCCGGAGGTCGGCGTCACTCCCGGTGTCGAGACCACGACCGGACCGCTCGGCCAGGGACTCGCCAACGCGGTGGGCATGGCGCTTGCGGAAAAACTACTGGCCGCGGAATTCAACCGGCCCGGCCACGTGATCGTCGATCATCGCACGTATGTTCTTGTCGGCGACGGCTGCCTGATGGAAGGCATTTCGCACGAGGCCTGCTCGCTCGCGGGGACGCTGGGGCTATCCAAGCTGATCGCGTTTTACGACGACAACGGTATTTCGATCGACGGCGAATGCAAGGGCTGGTTCACCGACGACACGCCGCGGCGGCTTGGCGCCTACGGCTGGCACGTCATCGCCGGCGTCGACGGCCACGACGTCGACGCGGTCGACGCGGCGATCCTCGAGGCCCACGCAATCGCCGATCGCCCGACGCTCATCTGCTGCAAGACGATCATCGGCAAGGGTTCGCCCAACCGCGCCGGCACCGAGCTCGCGCACGGCCAGGCGCTGGGCGAGAAGGAAGTCGCACTTACGCGCGAGGCGCTGGGTTGGAAGTACCCGCCGTTCGAGATACCGCAGGCGGTGTACGAAGGCTGGGACGCGCGCGAATGCGGCGCGCTGCTCGAGGGCGAGTGGAGCGCGCGCTTCGCCGCGTACAAGGCGGCGCAGCCCGAGCTCGCGGCCGAGTTCGAGCGGCGCGTCGCCGGCGCACTGCCCGCCGCGTTCGCCGAAACCGCAGCCGCGCTGGTACGGCAACAGGACGCCAGAGCCGAATCGATCGCCACGCGCAAGGCGTCGCAGCAGGCGCTCGAAGCGCTCGGTCCGGCGCTGCCGGAATTGATCGGCGGCGCGGCCGATCTCACGGGCTCGGTGTTCACCACCTGGTCGGGCAGCCGGACGATAACCGCAACCGACCGCGGCAACTACATCTACTTCGGCGTGCGCGAATTCGGCATGAGCGCGATCGCCAGCGGTCTCGCCCTGCATGGCGGGTTCATTCCGTACGTCGGGACGTTCCTGACTTTTTCCGACTATGCGCGCAACGCCGTGCGCATGGCAGCGCTGATGAAGCTGCGCTCGATCTTCGTCTACACGCACGATTCCATCGGCTTGGGCGAGGACGGGCCGACGCATCAGTCGATCGAGCACGCGTCGGCGCTGCGGCTGATTCCGCACCTCGACGTATGGCGCCCCTGCGACACGGTCGAGGCGGCGCTCGCCTGGGTGAGCGCGATCGAGCGGGGCAACGGACCTTCGTGCCTGCTCTTCACGCGCCAGAATGTGCCGTTCCAGAAACGTGACCCGGCGCAGATCGCCGCGATACGGCGCGGCGCGTACGTGCTCGCGGACTGGGCCGACACGCCGGAAGCAACGCGCATCGTCATCATCGGGACCGGCTCGGAAGTCGCGCTGGCGATGGGTGCGCGCGATGTGCTCGCGGCCGAGAACGTTGCCGTCCGCGTGGTGTCGATGCCTTCCACCAGCGCGTTCGACCGGCAGGACGCGCGCTACCGCGACGCCGTGCTTCCCCGCGGCGTTCCGCGCGTCGCGGTCGAGGCCGGCGTATCCGATTACTGGCGCAAATACGTGGGACTCGACGGCGCGATCGTCGGCATCGATACCTTCGGCGAGTCCGCGCCGGCCGGCGCGCTGTTCAAGCATTTCGGCTTCACTGTTGACAACGTAGTTGCGGCCGTGCGAAGGATGATGCGGCAAACAGACGCAGAGGCGCAGAGCATGAGGAAACAACCATGACCATCAAAGTCGCGATCAACGGCTATGGCCGCATCGGCCGCAATGTCCTACGCGCGCATTACGAGGGCGGAAAAAAACACGACCTCGCGATCGTTGCGCTCAACGATCTGGGCAGTCCCGAAACCAACGCGCACCTGACACGTTACGATACGGTACACGGCAAGTTTCCGGGAAAGGTCGAGGTCGACGGCGATGCGATGGTGGTCAACGGCGACCGCATCAAGGTTCTTGCCCAGAGAAATCCGGTCGAGCTGCCGTGGACCGCGCTCGGCGTCGACGTCGTGCTCGAAAGCACGGGATTGTTCACGACCAAGGAAAAGGCATCGGCGCACCTCAAGGGAGGCGCGAAAAAGGTCGTGATCTCCGCGCCCGGCGGCAAGGACGTCGACGCAACGATCGTATACGGCGTCAACCATACGACGCTCAAGGCTTCGGACACGGTGATTTCGAATGCATCGTGCACGACCAACTGCCTCGCGCCGCTGGTGAAGCCACTGCACGACAGGATCGGCGTCATCGCGGGCCTGATGACGACGATTCACTCGTATACCAACGATCAGGTGCTGACCGACGTGTACCACGAAGATTTGCGGCGCGCGCGTTCGGCAACGATGAGCATGATCCCGACAAAGACCGGTGCGGCGGCCGCCGTGGGGCTCGTCTTGCCGGAGCTCAACGGCAAGCTCGACGGCTACGCCATCCGCGTGCCGACGATCAACGTGTCGATTGTCGATCTATCGTTCATCGCGGCGCGCGATACGACCGTCGACGAAGTAAACGCCATTATGAAGACCGCGTCGGAGTCCGGCCCGCTCGCCGGGCTGCTGGGCTACAGCACAGGGCCGCTGGTGTCGATAGACTTCAACCACGACGCGCGCTCGTCGGTGTTCGATGCGACCTTGACCAAGGTGTCGGGACGATTGGTCAAGGTGTCGAGCTGGTATGACAATGAGTGGGGCTTCTCCAACCGGATGCTCGACACGACGATGGCGCTGATGGCGGCGCGATAGACGTCATCTCGGCGGTCATGCGCAATCCCTTCACGCCCCATCACTTCCGCTTCGCGCTGGCGTTCGGCACGCGCATGACGCCGGGAGGCTTGGCGGCGGCGGTGCATGCAATTCTTCCGTTTTTGTTCATCACGACCGCGAGTCGCACGCTCGAAGAGCTTAATGCGATGCGGGATCGCAGCGCGCGGCGCGTCGTGTCCGACTGATTCGAGCGGCGCCGACACATGACCGCCCTCAAGCGCCTTGCGGACGTCGATGTCGCAGGTAAGCGCGTGTTCATCCGCGCCGACCTCAACGTGCCGCAGGACGATTCCCGAGCGATCACCGACGACACGCGCATCCGCGCCTCGCTCCCGGCGCTACGCGATGCGCTCGATCGCGGCGCCGCAGTGATGGTGACCTCGCATCTCGGTCGGCCTACCGAGGGTCAGCTCAACCCGGCTGATTCGCTGGCGCCCATCGCAGAGCGCCTGTCCGCGCTCCTTGGCCGGAAGGTACCGCTTATTCGCGACTGGGTCGACGGGGGCGCCTGGCATGCGAACCTCAGGCCGGGCGACGTCGTGCTGCTGGAGAACTGCCGTTTCAACAAGGGCGAAAAAAAGGACGATGAGGCGCTGGCGCGAAAGATGGCGCGGTTGTGCGACGTCTACGTGAACGACGCATTCGCGACCGCGCATCGCGCCGAGGCGACGACGCACGGCATCGCCCGCTTCGCGCCCGTCGCGTGTGCCGGTCCGCTCCTCGCCGCCGAGCTCGATGCGCTCGGGCGAGCGCTGGCGCAGCCGAAGCGGCCGCTGGTGGCCATCGTCGGGGGATCAAAAGTATCGACCAAGATCACGGTGTTGAAGGCGCTCGCGGCGAAAGTCGACGTACTGATCGTGGGCGGCGGTATCGCCAACACATTCATCCTGGCGGCGGGCGGCAGCATCGGCAAATCGCTCGCCGAGCCCGCTCTCGTCGGCGAAGCCAAGGCGATCCTCGACGCATTTCCGGGCAAGGTTCCGATTCCCGTCGATGTGGTCGTAGCGCGCGAATTCACCGCGACCGCCCCGCCGATACTGAAGGCGGTCGAGAACGTCGAGCCCGACGACATGATCCTCGACGTCGGCCCCCAAACCGTGCTGGCGCTACGCTCGCTCATCGCCCGCGCCGGCACGATCGTGTGGAACGGGCCGGTGGGCGTGTTCGAGTTCGACGCCTTTGCCGGCGGCACGAGCGAGCTTGCGCGGGCGATCGCCGAGTCGCCCGCCTTTTCCATTGCGGGAGGCGGCGACACGATCGCCGCGATCAACAAGTTCGGCGTCGCGGATCGCATCGGCTACATCTCGACCGCCGGAGGCGCCTTCCTCGAATTCCTCGAAGGCAAGACGTTGCCGGCCGTGGCGATCCTGGAACAACGCAACCGGACGCAATGAAGCGACGCCTGCCGATCTCGCGGCGACAGAACAGTTCTGAGGTTCCCAAGGTGTACATTGTCGATCCAGACGGCAATCCGCCAGAGATCACGACCTGCGATCACGTCGCTGTCGTCCGCCGTCCGAATCGCTAGGAGACCAAATGCAGCGCGCCACCAAGATCGTCGCGACGCTGGGCCCGGCCAGCAGCACGCAGGACGTGCTGAACCGCATGATCGCCGCCGGCGTCGACGTCGTTCGGCTCAACTTCTCGCACGGCGCCGCCACCGACCATGAGCAACGCGCGCGCCTGGTGCGCGACGCCGCGCAGTCGCTCGGTCGCGAGGTCGCCATCATGGCCGATCTGCAGGGCCCGAAGATACGCGTCGGTAAGTTCGCGGATGGCAAGATAACGCTCAAGACCGGCCAGCGCTTCATCCTCGATGCCGACTGTGAGCTTGGCAGCGAGGAGCGCGTCGGACTCGACTACAAGGAGCTGCCGCGCGACGTCGCGCGCGGCGACGTGCTGCTGCTCAACGACGGCTTGATCAGGTTGCGCGTCGAATCCGTACTCGGCAACGAAATCACCACGCGGGTCGAGGTCGGCGGCGTGCTCTCGAACAACAAGGGCATCAATCGCCAGGGCGGGGGCCTCACCGCACCGGCGCTCACGGCGAAGGACATGGACGACATGAAGACGGCGGTCGCGATCGAGGCCGACTATATCGCGATCTCATTTCCCAAGAACAAGGAAGACATGTACATGGCGCGCCAGTTGCTGCGCGCCGCCGGCGGCAAGGCGCTGCTCATCGCCAAGATCGAGCGCACCGAGGCGATTTCCGCGCTGGAGGAGATCATCGACGCCTCCGACGGCATCATGGTGGCGCGCGGCGACCTGGCGATCGAGGTCGGCAACGCGGCCGTTCCCGGGCTTCAGAAGCGCATGCTCCGTCTCGCGCGCGAGCGTAACAAGCTCTCGATCACCGCCACCCAGATGATGGAGTCGATGATCGTGAACCCCGTGCCGACTCGCGCCGAGGTGTCCGACGTCGCCAACGCCGTGCTCGACGGCACCGACGCGGTCATGCTCTCGGCCGAGACCGCCGCCGGCCGCTATCCGGTTGAAACGATCGAGGCGATGAGCCAGATCTGCCTCGAGGCCGAGAAGTACGATGTCGGGGAGCTCGACCGCGATTTTTTCAACCGGACATTCACCCGCATCGATCAGTCCGTCGCGATGGCCGCGCTCTTCACCGCGCATCACTTGCGTGTCAAGGCGATCGCCGCGTTGACTCAATCGGGTTCGACCGCGCTGTGGATTTCACGCCACAACTGCGGCTGTCCGATCTTTGCGTTGACGCCCGAGGTGGCGTCGCAGCGCAAGATGGCGCTCTACCGCAACGTGCACCCGCTCTACCTCGAGCAGGGCGCCGATCGCGACCAGGTGCTGCGCGCCGCGGAGGACCTCCTGCTCGAAAAACGCCAGGTCCAGCGTGGCGATCTCATTGTGCTCACCATCGGCGAGCCGATGGGCAAGTCTGGCGGCACGAACGCAATGAAGATCGTCAGCGTGGACGAACACCGGTAGCGGCGCGAGCCCGCGGCGTCGCGGTCGCCCCGCGAACTAAGGGCGCGGGGATCGCGCGAGGCGAGTAGCGGGCGCGAGCAGCGAGAGGGGACCCGCTTGCGGGGGTCGAGCGTTCGCGAGTCGCCGCACGGGGCCGACGCATTGCGATTCGCCTTGCGGTAACCGAGTAACGAGGCCGAGGACGCAGGCGGCCGACAGGTAACGGCCCATGTTGCACGAGCCGCGCAGCCCGCGGCGCGAGCCCGCGCCGCGGATCGAAGGGCTCACGGCAGCGTTGTCAGGAGGAGTTGCAGCAATGCCCACCGTTCGCGTCTGGTCGCGCCGGGTACTCGAATCGGAGCTCGCGCGCCCGCTGTTCCTGATCGTGGCCGTGTTCGTCCTGTGGGACGTGACGATTCGCATCTTCAGGATCCCGCCGTATCTGATTCCCACGCCTTGGGACGTGGCCAAGATGCTCGTCGCCGAATGGCCGCGGCTGTGGCGCGAGAGTCTTTATACGGCTTACGCGACGCTCGGCGGCTTCGGCCTGTCGATATTGCTTGGGATTCCGATCGCGATGGTGATCGCGTATTCGCGCCTGGTCGAAAGCTTTGTCTACCCGTTGCTCGTTTTCTCGCAGAGTATCCCCAAGATCGCCATCGCGCCTCTGTTCGTCGTGTGGTTCGGCTTCGGCATCTTCCCCAAAGTCATCTCGGCATTCCTGCTGGGTTTTTTCCCGGTTGTCGTCGCCACCGTCATGGGCTTCAAATCGGTAGAGACCGACATGATCGATCTGGCGCGATCGATGCGCGCGTCGCGCTGGCAGATGTTCCTCAAGTTCAGCCTGCCACAGGCTTTGCCGAGCATATTCAGCGGTTTGAAGGTTTCCGCGACGCTGGCGGTCGTCGGCGCCGTCGTCGGCGAGTTCGTTGGCTCCAACTCGGGCATCGGCTACGTGCTGCAGATCGCCAACGGCAACTTCGACCTGCCCCTGATGTTTGCCGCGCTCTTCGTTCTGTCGATGATGGGCGTGATCCTGTTCGCTCTCGTCGACCTCACTGAAAAACTGATGATCCCGTGGCATCAGTCGCGCCGCGGCGAGGCCATCGGTGTTACCGCTTGACCAGGTTCCCGTTCCAAACACTGTAAGAAGGAGGAGACCATGAAGTCACTGCTGAAGCTCGTCACACTGTTCGCCGCGGCGATGATGTTAACGATGGGCACCGCTCAGGCGCAACCGAAAGAAAAGGTTGTTCTGATGCTCAATTGGTACCTTTACAGCGAGCACGCACCCTTCTTTCTGGGCAAGGCGCGCGGCTATTACGACCAGGAGGGCATCGATCTCGAGATCCAGGAAGGACGCGGTTCGGGGGTAACGGTGCAGGCTGTCGCGGCCAATACCGCGACCTTCGGCTACGTCGACGTTCCGACGATGATCAAGGCGGCTGCCAAGGGCGCGCCGGTAAGAGCCGTCGGCGTCGCGCTGCAGGTGAGCCCGATGTCGGTCATGGGCTTTTCCGACAAGAACATTCGTGCGCCCAAGGACATCGTCGGCAAGACCGTCGCGGTCACGCCGGGCGACTCGATGTCGCAGATCTGGCCGCTGTTCCTGAAGAAGACCGGCATCAAGGAAACCGACTTCAAGACTGTTGCCGGCGACGCGCAAACCAAGCTCAACGCCGTCATGAACGGACAGGCCGACCTGCTGCTGGGATACGTGATGGATCAGGCGATCAAGCTGCAGGATGCGACCCAGAAGCCGGTTTATCCCATCCGCTTCGCGGACTACGGCGTCAACCTCATCAGCTCGGGCATCGTCGCGAACACCGAGACGCTCAAATCGAAGCCGGACATGGTCAAGCGCTTCCTGCGCGCGACGACCAAGGCGCTGGCAGACGCCGAAAAGGAACCCGAAGCGGCGGTCGACGCGATGTTGAAGGCGAATTCCAAGGCCGGCGTGCGGGAAACGCTGATCATCGGACTCAAGCAAACGACGGCGCTCTATCACACCAAGGAGACGGCCAAACAGCCGCCGCTCCGCGTCGCCATGGAAAACGTCGGCGAATCGCTGGACCTGCTCGCGCAGTATGGCGGTCTCGATCCCGCAACCAAGGGCAAGCCCGAGGATTGGGTGACGCTGCAGTACCTGCCCTGACTAAGACGGAATACCTCGTGAGCAACGCAATTCTCGACCACGCTTCGCCGCTGATCCGTGGTCGCGGCGTGGCCAAGACCTATCGCGCCAAAGAAGGCGAGGTCGAATCGCTCAAACCGCTGGACTTCGACATCCGAAACGGCGAGTTCGTCTCGGTCGTCGGACCCAGCGGTTGCGGCAAGAGCACGCTGCTCAAGATGGTGGGTGGCCTGCTGCCCGCCACGCGCGGTTCGATCGAGATCGCCGGCCAGCGGGTCGACGGCCCGGCCGCCAGCATCGGCATCGTGTTCCAGAGTCACGTGTTGCTTGCCTGGCGCACGGTGCTGGAGAACATCATGCTCCAGATCGAGATCCGCAAGCTGCCGTACAAGGCCGGCCTGCAGCACGCCCGCGGGTTGATCGAGATGGTCGGACTCGCCGGTTTCGAAAACAAGTACCCCTGGCAGCTCTCGGGAGGTATGCAGCAGCGCGCGTCGATCTGCCGCGCGCTGGTGCACGATCCGGCGATTCTCCTGATGGACGAACCGTTTGGCGCGCTCGACGCGATGACGCGCGAAAAGATGAACCTGGAGCTGCAGCGCATCTGGGCGGCGGCAAAAAAGACCGTGCTGCTCATCACGCACAGCATTCCGGAGTCGATTTTCCTGTCCGATCGGGTGTTTGTCATGAGCGAACGTCCGGGCTCGATCGCCGCCGTCTACGACATACCCTTGCCGCGGCCGCGTACGCTGGCAATGATGGGCTCCGAGCAGTTCGGGGCGCTTGCGCAAAAAATTCGCGCCCACTTTTACGCGCAAGGTTCGCTGGACGCCTAGCGCAGTCGCAGACCGACCGTTGCCTGCCATGGCCGCACCCGAATTTCGCATCGTCGCGATCGAGCTCTACGAGCGCCCGGTCACGCTGCGCATTCCTTTCCGCTTCGGCGCCGCGACCGTGACGCACGCATCGCAAGCCTTTGTTCGCGCGCGTATCGTGCTCGGCGACGGCCGCGAGGCGCGCGGTGCCGCCGCCGAGCTGATGCTTCCGAAGTGGTTCGACAAATCGCCGCAAAAGTCGAACACCGACAATATCGATGATCTCCGCCGATCGCTGTCCTTCGCAGCCGCTGCTTACGCGACGGAGACTCGCCCGCTCACCGCATTCGGTCACTTCACCGCCCATTACGCCCCATTGATCGGCCACGGAGCTGGAGCCGGTCTGCATCCGCTCACCGCGAACTACGGACCGGCATTGATCGACCGGGCCATCCTCGACGCTCTCTGCCGCGCGCTCGGCGCCTCGATCAGCGCCGCGATCCGCGTCAACCTCCCCGGAATCGATACCTCGCTGACGCCTGATCTCGCAGGCTTCGCCATCGACCGATTTGTTGCCGGATTGAAGTCGCCGTCGACGATCGCCGCGCGCCACACCATCGGCATGCTCGATCCCATCGTCGCCGCAGATCCCGCAATTCGCGTTGGCGACGGCCTGCCGGAGACACTTGAGGAAGTGATCGCCACCTACGGCAACCGCTATTTCAAGCTCAAGCTTGGCGGCGATCCGCAAGCCGACGTCGAGCGTTTGCTCGGCATTGCCGCCGTGCTCGACCGTTTACCGCGCTACGTCGTCACTCTCGACGGTAACGAGCAGTATGCCGGCCCCGCGGAAATCGCCGAGCTGTGGCGCAAGGTTGAGGCAACGCCTGCGCTCTCGCGCCTGTTCGCAGCGACGCTGTATCTCGAGCAACCGTTGCCGCGCGCGATCGCGCTCGACGCCGACATATCCGAGCTGGCGCAGTCGAAACCGCTTCTCATCGACGAATCCGATGCGACGCTCGACGCATTTCCAACGGCACGCGCAGCCGGCTACACCGGCGTATCGAGCAAAAGCTGCAAGGGAATCTACAAGTCGTTGCTCAACGCGGCGCGCTGCGCGCACTGGAACGCCGACGCCGCGCCCCGCTATTTTCTGTCGGGCGAGGATCTGACCATGCAGGCCGGACTCGGCGTTCAGCAGGACCTGGCGTTGGCGGCCCTGCTCGGCCTGCGGCACGTCGAGCGCAACGGCCACCACTACGTCGACGGCTTCCGAGGAGAAAACGCCAGCGACGTCGAGCAGCGTGCCTTCCTCAGCGCACATCCCGGCCTGTACCAGGAGAGCTACGGCGGCGTCAGGCTGGCGATTCGCGACGGTCTTATCGATATTTCCTCGCTTGGGGCGCCCGGCTTCGCTTCGACGGCGCAGCCGGATTGGGCGACGCTCGAGCCGCTCGGCGTCGCGCTGGCCACCGCGACGTGAGCCGACATCCGACCGAAGCCTATTCCAAGGAGAACGACAGTGGAAACGATCCGACTCGGGATCATCATGAATGGTGTCACCGGCCGGATGGGTACGAATCAGCATCTCATCCGCTCGATCTGCGCCATTCGCGCCCAAGGCGGCGTCCGCCTGGCCGACGGCCGCCGTGTGATGCCCGATCCGATTCTCGTCGGCCGCAACGCGGACAAGCTCAAGGAACTCGCGCGAGCCAACGGCGTGACGCGATGGTCGACCGACCTCAATGCAGCGCTGGCAAACAAGGACGACGCGGTGTACTTCGACTCGGCGTCGACCGGCCTGCGCCCGAAACTTATCAACCAAGCCATCACCGCGGGAAAGCATATATACGCCGAGAAACCGGTCGCGCCGACGCTGCGCGAAGCGCTGGAGATTTACGAGGCGGCGAAAGCGGCCGGGATCAAGCACGGCGTCGTGCAGGACAAGCTTTGGTTGCCGGGCTTGCTCAAGATGAAAATGCTGGTGGACTCCGGTTTTTTCGGCCGCATCCTGTCGATTCGCGGCGAGTTCGGCTATTGGGTATTCGAAGGTGACTGGCAGCCTGCGCAGCGACCGTCGTGGAATTACCGCAAGGAAGACGACGGCGGCATCATCGTCGATATGCTGTGCCATTGGCGCTACGTGCTCGACAACCTGTGGGGCGAAGTGAAAAGTGTCTCGTGCCTCGGTACGACCCACATCCCGCAGCGCTGGGACGAAGGAGGTCGCGAATACAAAGCGACCGCAGACGACGCGGCCTACGCCACGTTCGAGCTCGCCGCCGCGGATGGGCCCGTCATTGCCCAGATCAACAGCTCGTGGGCAACGCGCGTGCGCCGTGACGACCTCGTGACGTTTCACGTCGACGGCACGCTCGGCTCGGCGGTCGCCGGATTGACCGACTGCTGGACGCAAGCGCGTGTCAATACGCCCAAGCCGGTGTGGAACCCCGACGTTCCGCAGACCATCGACTTTTTCGATACCTGGGAGAAAGTCCCAAACAATCGGGATTACGACAACGCGTTCAAGGTCGAATGGGAGCTGTTTATCCGTCACCTGCACGACAACACGCCTTTCCGCTGGAACCTGCTCGAAGGCGCGAAAGGCGTGCAGCTTGCCGAGCTTGGCCTGAAGAGCTGGGACGAGCGCCGCTGGGTCGATGTTCCAGCGTTGAAGGCCTAGCAGGCTAGAGTCCATGGCTCGCATCCGCCTTCCACGCAACGACGGCACGCTTCATGGCTACACGCTGCGCGCGGCGTCTGCCTGGACGCCACCTGCGCCCGGCACACGTTTCAACCGCGTCGCCTACTCGGCGGCCCATGTCGTCGCCGATCCGTTTTCTTCCGCCGATCCTTGGCTGCAACCCGCCGTCGACTGGGACGCGACGCTCGCCTACCGCGCGTACCTGTGGTCGCTCGGCCTCGGCGTCGCCGAGGCGATGGACACCGCGCAGCGCGGCATGGGCCTCGACTGGCCCACTTCGCTCGAGCTGATCGACCGTTCGCTCACGTTGTCGCGCTCTATCCCAGGCGCGCAAATCGCCTGCGGCGCCGGCACCGATCATCTCGAAGCTCGGCCGAGCACTACGGTGAACGATGTCGTCGAGGCGTACGAACTGCAATGCGAGGCCATCGAGAGCCGCGGCGGCAGGATCATCCTCATGGCGAGCCGGGCGCTCGCCGCCTGCGCGCGCTCGCCAGATGATTACGCCAGCGTCTACGCCAGGATCCTGTCGCAGGTGCGTGAGCCGGTGATCATTCATTGGCTGGGCGACATGTTCGATCCCGCGCTCTCGGGCTACTGGGGCCACGTCGACCTCGACCGGGCGATGAGCGTTTGCCTCGACGTCATCGCCGCCAACGCCGGCAAGGTCGACGGAATCAAGGTCTCGCTGCTCGACAAGCAGCGCGAGATCTCGATGCGACGGCGGCTCCCCGCGGGCGTGCGCATGTACACGGGCGACGATTTCAACTTTGCCGAGCTGATCGCCGGCGACGAGCACGGGTACTCCGATGCGTTGCTCGGCATCTTCGATCCGATCGCCGCCGCTGCCGGCGCGGCGCTCTCCGCGCTCGCCGCGGGCGACCGCAAGCGGTTCGACGCGATACTCGCGCCGACCGTGCCGTTGTCGCGCCACGTGTTCCGTGCGCCGACGCGCTTCTACAAGACGGGCGTGGTATTTCTCGCGTGGCTCAACGGCCATCAGGACCATTTTGTCATGGTCGGCGGGCAGCAAAGCGCGCGGAGCCTATTGCACTTCATCGAGCTCTTCGAGCTGGCCGATGCCGCGGGCCTGTTCACCGATACCGAGCGGGTGGTGCAGCGTATGCGAACCTTGCTCGCGTGGCACGGCGTCGACGGCTAGGAGCCTGTCGGGCTTGCTCTCACGTATGCGTTGCTGGGCAAAAGGCGATGATTGCAAGGCGCGCGGCGCAGCGAATAGCTCGGCCTATGCGCAAGCCGCGCAACACCGCAAGCGCGCCTTTTGGCCGCAACCCGGAGGGACGGAGGCGCTTTGGGCGCATTCCGTTGTTGCCGGCCGCTTGCAGTGGGTTGGCACTGCGGCGCGGCCGGCGCCTAGGACTGCATCCCAAAGCGCCTCCGTCGCATACGCGACAGTAAGCCCGACAGGCTCCTAGTTTTACTGTGTTAATAAAAGTTCAGTCCGCCGACCGCAGCAC
>JALYSM010000002.1 GCA_030854785.1 Pseudomonadota bacterium | reverse complement strand
GTGCTCAGCAGCCGCACTTCGGACTCGCCATACGCGTTCTCGCGCTCGTAGTCCTCGAGGAGAATCAAGCCCAGCACGCGGTCGCTGCCGAGGATCGGGACGAAGACGGATGAATTGCCGGAGTCGGTGCCCGGAATCGCGCCTATCCCCATCGCTGCTGCCTCGGCGCGGCTGTTCATGACCACCGGCTGTCGCGTTTGGACAATCTTGAACCATGGCCCGCCTGGAGCAGGAGGGCGCGATCCCAGGTACAAACGCACACCGTGCTCATATTGGTATAGGTAGTGAAGCAGATTGGCCTTTGCGTCATACCAGCGGATGCCGATGTCGCCGGTCTTGAACACCTCACGCAGCTTGTCGCCGACCAGGTCGATGATCGCCTGGAAATTGAGCTCGGCCGCGATGCCCTCCTGGATACGGTTGATCACCGCTAGCTCGGCGGCGCGCTGCTCGGTTTCCTTCAGCAGGCGCTGCGTCTCGTCGAAGAGGCGCGCGTTTTCGAGAGCGACGCCCATGCTTGCGGCGACGGTGCTCAGCAGCCGCACTTCGGACTCGCCATACGCGTTCTCGCGCTCGTAGTCCTCGATCGCAACCACGCCCAGAACCCGGTCGCTGCCGAGGATCGGAACTCGAACCGAGGACTGGCTTTGGTCGGTGCCCGGAACGACTATTAACCCCTGGGCCGCGTGCTCGTCACGGTTGTTCACGACTAGCGACTGCCGCGTTTGCACCGTCTTGAGGAACGACGGCGTGGGCGGCATAGGCGGCGGGCTCAGTCGCGTGCCGTGCTCGTACTGATACAAAAAGTGAACCAGGTTCGCCTTCGCGTCGTACCAGCGGATGCCGATATCGCCGGTCTTGAACACTTCGCGCAGCTTGTCGCCGACGAGGTCGATGATGGCCTGGAAATCGAGCTCGGCCGCCATGCCTTCCTGGATGCGGTTGATCACCGCCAGCTCGGCGGCGCGCTGCTCCGTCTCCTTCAGCAGGCGCTGCGTCTCGTCGAACAGTTGCGCGTTTTCGAGCGCGACGCTCATCGCGTTGGCGAGCGTGGTTAGCAGGCTCACATCCGAGTCCGAAAAAGCATGTTCGGCCTGCTTTCCTACGCTGATCACTCCGGTCGCTTCATCGCCGCGCAGAATGGGGACGTAGATAAACGAGTGGTCGTCGGTCGGGCCCCCTATGTGGCTGGAGCTCAACTCCGCCATGCGCCGCTTCATTTCCTCGGCGGTATGAATGACGATGGGCTCGCGCGTTTGGAGAAGATGTGCTCCAAATCCACTTGGGACTTGAGGTTCGATTTGAAAGCGCTCGCCGTGATCAAGGAGGAAGAGCCAGTGAAATACGTTGGCGGGCCGGTCGTACAGTCGGATGGCCACGACATCTGCAGTGAAAATTTCGCGGATCTTGTTTCCGACCAGGTCGTAGATCGCCTGCATGTCCAGTTTGGACGCGAGCCCTTCCTGCACGCTGTTGATGATCGCGAGCTCGGCGGCGCGCTGCTCGGTCTCCTTGAGAAGATGCTGTGTCTCGTCGAACAGACGCGCGTTTTCGAGCGCCGTGCTCAACGACCCGGCGATCGTCGTCAGCAGTCGGACGTCGGACTCGCCGTACGCGCTCTCGCGCTCGTAGTTTGCGATGCCGATCAGGCCGCGCACGCGGTCGCTGCTGATGATGGGGACGTTAATCGCCGATTTGCTTGAGTCTGTGCCCGGGAGGGTAACGGTCCCTTCATAATCTGCAGCGGTATTACGCACAACAGGCTGGCGCGTCTTGGTCATCGTCTCGAAGCTGCCCCCCGGAGTCGGCGGTCGCGGTTCGACGACCAGGCGCGTGCCGTGTTCGTACACGTAAAGATAGTGAAGCAGGCCCGTATTTTCGTCATACCAACAGATGGTGAGGTCCGGGGTATTGAAAACTTCGCGCAGCTTGTCGCCGACCAGGTCGACGATCGCCTGGAAGTCCAGCTCGGCCGCGAGCCCTTGCTGGATCGAATTGATGATCGCGAGCTCGGCGTTGCGCTGGGCGAGATTCGCGTTGGTCGTCGTGAGCTCCGACGTGCGCTCTGCGACCTTCTGCTCCAGGCCCTGCGACCACTGCGCATTGTCCAGCGCGACGGCGGCCTGACTCGCGAGCATGCCCAGCAAGTCCCGATCGGATTCGCGCAGCCTTCCAAACGCGCCGGCAATATCGACATAGAGGTAGCCCAACAACTCGCGTTGCGCGATCAGCGGCGCGATTACGCGCGACCGCTGGTCCAGCTCGCTCGCGCCCTCGGGGCCGTACGTCAGGCTTACCGCGCGCGTGCGGCGCACGTCCGGCAGCGCGGGCGCGATGTGATGCAGCAGCGCCTGCGCATCCTCGCCGCGCGGCACGAGCGAGCCCGCCAGTTGCAACCCTTGCGGCGTCTCGAGCACCAGCAGCACGCGCTCGGCGCCGGAGAGCTCGGTGGCTTCGTCGATCAGGAATTCATGCAATTCGGCGGCGCTGCGCAGCTCGTTCAGGCGCAGACCCGTATCGACCAGCCGCTCGAACGGCTCGCGCAGATTCGCTTCGCCCGCCAGATGGGCGGCACGCCGCTCGGGCGAAAGCCTGCGCTTGCGCGCGTCCTTGATCCAGGCGTGGACGATCTCGCGGTGCGCTTCGATCTTGTTCAGATAGTTGCGGCGCAGACCTTCGTCGCTCAGGCTGGCGATGCCCTTCAGCATGAACTGATAGGCCATCTCCAGCGCCTCGCGCGCAGCCCGCGTGCGCTTGTTCGCCTGCAGGGCTCGACTGTGTGACCACCACGCCGACGCAGACGACATCGAATCGAGCGCGACGAAGTCATGCGCGCGATGCAATTCGGTAGCACGCCGGGTGGCAGCCAACGCGGCGCGGGGCTTCTTCAGCGCCAGTGACGCTTGCCCGATACCGGTCAGGGCGTTGATTTCCATGGCGGGGAGCTCACCGCCACGCGTAAGCCGTTCGGCGCGCTCAAAATTGTGCAGCGCGGCCGTGGGGTCGCGCTCGAGCAACGCCAGCCGACCTTGGACGATGGGCACGGTGGCGGCGATCAGGGGCTCACCCAGAGCCTCCGCTATTTCCGCCATCTCCGCGATGTACCTGCGGGCACTATCCAGATGCCCCATCGCGATTTCCGTTTCGGCGAGCACGCCGAGGTTGTTTCCCAGACTGGCGCGCGCGCCGGTGCGGCGGTAGTTATCATGGGCCTTGAGCTCGAGACGGCGGGCACGCCGGTACAATCCGAGATCCCTGTACGTGATGCCGAGGTTGCCGGTAATCATCCCCTGGCGTTCGACATACCCCGCCGCCTCGAAATCGGCGAGTGCCTGATGCAAGAGCTTCAGCTGGGTGGCGAGATCGGCCTCGTTGAAGACGAGCATGTTGAGCGCATTGCCCGCGCCATACAGGTCGCCGGCTTCCCGGCACAGCGCCAATGCGGCGTTGGCCGCCTGCACCGACTCGGCGGCCCGACCCTGACTGTTGCGCGCGACCGCGATTACCCACTGCGCACGCCCCTCATCGGCGCCCCGCCCGAGCGCGTGAAACAGTTCGGCGGCCCGCACGCCATTGCGCGCGGCTTTTTCAAAATCCACCCGATTCCGGAATTGCGCTTCGGCGAGCCGAAACAGGCTCATCGCTTCCAGCGGAACCTGTTTGCTTTGGCGCGCCGCCTTCAGCGCGGCGGTGGCGGAGGCGACCGCCGCCTTGATTTGACCCTTTCGTATCTGCACCAGGGCAAGGCGGTTCCGTGCCTGTGCCTTGAATGCGGCGGCCTTGGCGCGCTCCGCAAGCTCGAGCATCGCGTCCGCGTCGGCGCTGGCGCGCTCCAGGTCGCCTTGGGCGATGAAGCTTTCCGCGCGCAGGTCGAGGAGGTCGAGGCGGCTTCCAACGCTCAAGCCGGGCACGGCCATCGCCGCCGTGGCCAGCTCGATGGCCCGCGCATGCTGGCCGGCCCACGCCAGGTCGCTAACCCGTTCCGCGGTTGGGGCGGGATTTCCCGCGCGGGGCTGCGCTGTGCGTTGCCCTCGCGAATTCCTTCTTTCATGCGAATCCGGCATCAGCTGCTCGAAGTCTCCATCCCGCCGCGATATTAGTCTACCGGCGCGGCCACAGCCAGCAAGCGCCGGCCGAGCGCGACGACGGCGGACTCAGGCGGGTTTTCCGGGATACCGACCCGAGCCAGCCTTTCTCTCTTTACGACTTGACGAACCGAAGCGCGAACTTGTCGGTGGGAAACTTGGCGTCGCCGGAAGACTGCTCGCGCGAGTCGGCGGGATCGCGCAGGAAGTCGCTGTCGGCTTCGAGGACGAAGCCCGCCTTCCGCACTTCCGCGAGGACGATGGCTTCGTCGATGCGATGCAGGGTTTTCCCGACTGCGATATCCGCGCCAGCTTTGGCCGAATGATCAATCACGACGAAATGCCCGCCGGGCTTCAGGGCGGCAAACAACCGCTGACTCATCTTGGCGCGGTCGACTGGAAGGTAAGTGATATCGTGGTAATTGAGGATGAGCGTGATCAGACCTGCATGCCTGCTTTCACCTGCGTGAATGGAAGGAACTCGGCGGGATGGCGCGCCGCATCCATTCGCCGGTCCTGGTCCGTCCGGATCGGACTGTCGATGATATTCTTGTTGCGCACGGCGGCGATGCGCAGGTCTTCGGCGGGTATCGTCGAGCAGCCGCCGAGTACGAATAGGAGGCCAAGAATCGGCGCGAGGTGGCGCGGGTGGAGGGACATCGTCGGCTCCCTATAGAGAAAGGGCAGATGGGGGGCAGGATAATACTCCAGGGGCGGGCGGCGATACGCTTCCTGGGTCCGGACCTGGTCTACACTACATCTCTAGCATCTCCAGACTTCCTATGAGGAGGAAGCCCGTGCGACTTTACGTCGTTCAGATGTTTTACTCGACGCTGAAAGACTGCAATCAGCTGGTCACCGAAGCCAAGAACGCTGTCTCCACCCTGTCGAATAACGATTTCATCTTGATGGGGTTCGGAGAACATACGAGTGCGATCGCCTTTTCGTCGAACGAACCCGAAGCGAACATCGCCGCGCAGTTCGGCAGAATACGCGGAGAAAAGTTTTCCTGGGTTGCGTTTGAAGCGGCGTGGTTTCTCGGCGGCAACCTGTCCAAGCCGGTAAGCGACTGGGTGGAGCGCCATAAGCCGAGTCCATTCAAATGACCTGATCGCAAGAGGCACACGCAGGCTCTGTCAAGTTGCCGCGACGGTCCGGTCGAAGCCGCTACTGCGGCGACAAATTCAGCGCCTTCGCCAGCTTCCCCAGCGCGTCGTATTCCTTGTCGATGTATTGACGCAGTGCCGGTCCCTTGCGGATCAGGAGCTGCTCGCCCGCGTCGTCGAGAAACTTGCGCGTCGGCGGCGCGTTCGCAGCTTTTTCGAACACGGCTTCGAGCTCGGCGACCTTGGCCGGCGGCGTCCCCTTGGGCGCCAGGACGGCGCGCCACAGGATCGTTTCTTCTTCGGGGATGCCGAGATCGCGCAGGCTCGACGCCGATGGCAGCGCCGCGATCCGGTCGGCCGAGGTCAGCAGAATGCACTTCGCCTTCCCCGTCTGCGCATGCTGCAGGATCGGTGGCACCGAGCCCACGTAGATGTCGATGTGGCTCCCGAGGAACGCGACCAACGTCTCGCCAGCGCCCTTGAACGGCACGTCGCGCGCGCGGACGTTCATCGCGCGCAGGATGCGCTCGGTCGCGAGCTGGCCGGGGCCGCCGGCGCCGTCGTTGCCATACGTGTATTTGTCCGGATTTTTGCGCAGCTCTTCGATGAAGCTTTTTGCGTCTGTAGCCGGAAAATCCGGATGCACGCACATGACGTAGGGTGCACTGGTGAGCTGGATCACCGGCACGTAATCGTTCGGCGTATACGGCACCTTCATGGTGTGCGGCGACACGGTGACAGGGCCGAGCCACACCGCGGCGAGCGTTTGCCCGTCGGGCGCCGCGCGCACCATCTGCGCCACGCCGATCGTCCCGCCGGCGCCGGGGACGTTGAGCACGATGATCGGATCCTTCAGATAAGGCTCGGCGGCGCGTACCAGGACGCGGAAGTACCCGTCGGTCCCACCGCCCGGTGCGGTGGGAACGATGAGCTTGATCGCGTTGGCGAGCGCAGCGGAGGTGGCCGACGACAGCAGTGCGACCGCGAACAGGCGGATTGCGAGTCCGTTCGTGCTGTCGAAGCATGAGCGGACGAGTCTGTTCCAGCAGGAGCCTATTGCCCGCTCGCCCCCTTCGACTTCGCTCAGGACGGGCTTCGACAGGCTCAGGGTGAACGAGGGCTTTGGCGAACGTTCTATGAGTCTCATGGCGAGGTTTTCTCCATATCACGGCTGGATGCCCGTGGCGGCAGGGGGCCGTCGAAGCCGAACAGCTTGGCCGGCGTCTGCGCAAGGATGACGCGTCGCGTGGCTGCATCGGGCACCCAGGTGTTCAACTCGTTCACGCAATCCTCGTACGTAACGTGATCTTCGTGCGACAGGAACGGCCAATCGCTCGCCCAGACGAGCTGCTGCGGCCCGCCGGCATCGAGGAGCGCGTCGACGTAGGGCTGGCAATCGGCGCCGCCTTGCCGGTACGAGCCGGAGAGCTTGACGAAGGTGTCGCCGGCGCGCACGCCCTCGAGCACGCGCTGGAAACCGAGGCATCCGACTCCGCGCGCCGGATCGGGCCCGCCGAAATGATCGACGACCACCTTCGCGCCGCTGTCGCGGATTTGCGGCAGCAGGGGTGTGAGCTTAGGTCCCTCGATGTAGATCTCGATGTGCCAGCAGAGATCGCGCACCGCACCGAACAGCCGCCGGTAATCCGCCGAGGTGGCATCCGGAAGAGACGCGCGCCGGAACCAGTTCAGGCGAATCCCCACCGCGCCGCGTTCGCCCATCGCCTCGAGCGAGGCGCGATCGATGTCCGGAGCGACGATGACCGTGCCTCGCAGGCGTCCCGCCGCGCGGTCGAGCGCGTCGAGCAGGAGAGTGTTGTCGGTACCGTAGAAGCTCGGCGCGGTCAGCAACCCGTGCGAAATGCCGTGCGCGTCGAGCACGGCCAGATATTCCTCGACGGTGCAGTCGCGCTTGGGCTCGGAATGCCGCTCGGACGCGAGCGGCAAGCCGCGCCGCATGACGTGTGCGTGGGAGTCGACTGCGGTTACTTGCGCTGTCGTCATCAAATCAGCCTTATCCTTACCACGAGGAGATTAAGACGATACACCACGCGATGGGGAACATCGACCCGGCGATCGTGCGCGAAACGACCGCCGCATACCAGTTGCCGACGCCTTATGCGCGGCTGAGCATGGGTCGTCAGAATTCCTTGCTGGCTTTGACGTCCCACTTCAGCGTGACCGGAGTATCGGGCTGGCCGTTCGGTTTTTGCGGCACGTATTCATAGATCACCTTACCGAACGCAAAGACGACACTCTCGGTCGGCCTCGGTGCGACACCGGAGTCGCTATCGTTCAGGCTGGAGATGAGGACATCTTTCAGCGTGATGCTGAGGAAATTGGGCTTCGTACCGACTCTGCGCTGCGTCAGCACGACTTCCTTGATGTGCTTCGCTGTGAGGCAGGCCCTGAGGAGATTGGGAGACGCCCTGTCGATCTGCTTACCGATGACGAAATCGCCTACTTTGGGCTTTCCGCCGATGATTCCGCCGGCGCCTGACGTGATGAACACCTCGGAAACTCCCCAGCTCCATGACACGACTTCGATCTCGTTCAGGTGATTGACCTCGGTCGCTTCGCCTTTGATGCCATCGATTTTCAGGAAGATATCGCTTGCCATGTTTCAACTCCTTCGCGGGCTACGTCATACGACGGCTGGCGGACGGCTGCAATCGCCAATAGCCGACCCAAGGCAGTTTGGGCGAAACCGAGCCTTCAATGGTTCAAACGAGATTGTCCCTCAAACGTTCCGCAGATAGCAGTGATGGCTCTTGTACCGCTGTCGTGAGCCGCATCTGTCCACGCGCGGCGACGTAGATTTGCCATAGAGTTGCCGGTTCTCTAGCTTGCCGCGCTGACTGTTCCCCAGCGCAGGTGGCGGGCACTATGTTACCGCCTCGAGGCGATCAAGGCGTGGCTGCGCTTCTTCGATCCCGTGGCGGTCGTAAGGAACGCGGACAGAGTGATCGGCGCCGGCCAGCCACCGCTCGATGCCGCAGCCTTCGCGCTTGCGTCGGCCGCGGGGCGCAGTGAGCACCATCTACAGATACTGCGTTCGCGCAGTCTCTGCGGCTGTCGAATGGCGCGACTGGAATAGCGTCAAGCTTCCGGGGTAGCGCGCGCGCCGGCAGCGGACTTGGCCGCTGTCGTCGCGACAGGTCGCCTCACCGTCGACCGGACATCGGGCCGGCATGTTTTCGCATACAATCGCTAACGCGATACGTCGCTCCACGTTTAAGGCGGCACGATTGCGTGAGCTGCTGAGCGTCGCCTCATGCCCTACTTCTCGATTGTCGTTCCGACCTATAACCGCATCGACATGCTCGGTCGCGTGCTCGCCGCGCTTGGTCACCAGCAGGACGCTCCCGACTTCGAGGTCGTCGTGATCGACGATGGATCAACAGACGACACGGTTGAGCGGATGGACCGCAATCTGGCCGAAGCGCGCTCGGCGTTCCCGATACGGTTCGCGTCGCAGGCGAATAGCGGTCCCGGCCGCGCGCGCAATCACGGCGTCACTCTTGCGCGCGGGCGCTACGTGATCTTCATCGGCGACGATACGGTCCCCGAGTCGCGGTTTCTCGCCGAGCGCGCCCGCGTCCACCGCGAGAGCGGCGACGACGGGCTGGTCGCCTGCCTTGGCTATACGGGCTGGCCGCCTGCCGAGCGCGTGACCGCATTCATGGATTACATCAATGACTACGGTCTGCAGTTCGGCTACAAGCTTATCGAACACAACGCGGTCGTTCCGTTCAACTTCTTCTACACGTCGAACATCTCGCTCAGCCGCCAGCTTCTCGCGCACAATCCGTTCGACACGACGTTCGCCGCCGCGGCGTGGGAGGATATTGAACTCGCGTTCCGTCTCGATGCGATCGGACTGAAGATCCGCTACAACGCGCTCGCAGTCGCGCGGCACTACCATCCAACGACCGTCGACTCGTTCTCGCGCCGCCAGTACATGGTCGGCAAGTCGGGCGCGATCTTGTACGAGAAGCATCCGGAGCTTGCCGACTTGCTCAGGGTTACCGAGTTGGTCGCGCAAGGCACGGCCAGCGACATGGAGCTTCGGCATCTCCGCCTCTTGGCAATTGCCGGCGAGCGCTTCCGGCAATTTGCGCGAACCGACGTGTTCGAACGCCTGATGCGTCAGCACTACCTGCGCGGCCTTCGCGACGGATTGTCCGCGTCGTCGTCACGGGCAGAATGACGACGCGAGCCGATCCGCGCAACAACGGCATTGGCGGAAGTCTACTGCGCCTGCTCGCTCGGGAGTGGCAACCAGGCCTGTGAACGGGCTGAATTCACGGCAAACCTAGCGCCTTTATCTTATCGAACGCTTGTTCGATAATCGAGAATCGCGTTACCCGAGATCTCGGCGCGTCCATGACTGAATCGTTACCCGTTGCATTCATCGACGTCGAGACGACGGGGTTGAATCCGGCCGTGAATCGCATCGCCGAAATCGGCGTCGTCACGGTCGATGGGGACGATGCCGCGGAATGGACCACTTTCATCGCGCAACCCAACGGTCAGTCGAGGCGACCAGGATCGGCCGATGGGCTCGTCGAGCCATCGGAAATAGCGACTCCTTGCTTCAAGGACATCGCGGTCGAGCTGGAGAAGCGATTGGCCGGGCGGCTTTTGATCGCGCATAACGCGCGGTTCGACTACGCTTTCTTGAAGGCCGAATTTCAGAGAGTCCGGGTCGACTTCAGCCGTGACGTTCTGTGCACCGTAATGCTTTCCAGACGGCTCTACCCACAGCACGCGCGACATGACCTGGACTCGTTAATGCAACGCCATGATCTGAGGGCGAATGTCCGCCATCGTGCGCTGCCCGATGCGCAGCTCCTGTGGCAATTTTGGAAGGCAACTCATCGCGAGCTACCTCGAGCAGTAATTGCCGATGCGGTGAGCGCGTTGCTGGTCGGTCCAGTATTGCCGGACCACCTGGACCCGGCGCTGATCAACCGCTTGCCGGAAGCCCCTGGCATTTACATCTTTCACGACGGTGATGATGAGCTGTTGCACGTCGGTGAGGCACGCAATCTCAAGTTGCATCTTATCGATTACTTTCGCTTGGATCGGGCGTCGACCAAATCGTTGTCGATCGCGCATCGGATCAGGAAGATTACCTGGCGGGTAACGCAGGGAATGCTGGGTGCGCGCCTGCAGCGCGTAGGCGTCTTGGACGCAATGTCGTCGCGCAAACGAGCAAGAGATAAGCACCGTTTTTTGTGGAGATTGATCCCCGATCGCTACCCGATCCTCGACCTCGTGCCGATAGCCGGCGCTTCGCTCTCCTGCGGTAACGAATACTTCGGCATGTTCCAAACCGAGCGCAAGGCCCGAAACGCCCTGCTGCGCCTCGCTAGAAAGCACTACCTGTGTCATGCCTTGCTCGAGATCCCGGATGCGTCGGGGGCGCCGTGCCTCGCCTGCTGTGAAGGCGGAAAAATCCACCGCTGTGATGCAAAGGTACAGCGACTCAAACACCTCATGAAGGCGTTCGAAGCTTTAAAGCCATTTCGCATTGCAACGTGGCCTTATCCGGGGCCGATAGGCGTTCGCGAACGCTCCGACGTGCACATTTTTGACGACTGGCGCTATCTGGGATCCGCGAGAAACGAGACCGAAATTCACGAGGCCCTGAAAACGCGTCCATGCGACTTCGACAAAGAAGTCTTCGGACTGCTCTCGGAGATGCTTCCAAAACTGCCGCCGCGACGGATTCTCTGTCTCGCGACCACGGCCAAGCGATAGCGCCGCGAAGAGGCCGCGCTCAGTTTTCCCGCGGCAGAATGCCGTTGCGATGCTTGATCGTCATGATGCGGCGGTACGATTCCACGAGCCGCTCGCGCAACGCGTCCGCGGCCGTGGGCTGGCCGGCATCCGGTGGCGCGAGCGCCTGCGCCAGATGATCGCGGATTTCCTGTGGATTCGTCGGGCCCATGAGCACATCGACACCGGCAGTGAAGGCCGCGAGCGCGGCGTCCTTTTCGGTGCGGATGGTCGTGAGGCCGCGCATCTCAAGAGCATCGGTGACGATCAGGCCGTCGAAGCCGAGCTCCCGGCGGACGACGGCTTGAAGGATGCGCGCTGAAACGCTGGCCGGCAGGCCGGTCGGATCGAGTGCGGGGTACGCGACGTGCGCGGTCATGAGGCCGCCGACTCCGGCCGCGAACGCGGCGCGAAACGGCCGCAAGTCCACCTCGAGCTCCGCGCGCGAAGCCGTGATAAAGGCGCCGACCTGATGACTGTTGCCACGGGTGCGGCCGTGCCCTGGAAAATGCTTGACGATGGCGATGATGCCGTGCGCCTGCAACGCCGTCACCGCACTGGCGACAGCGCGTGACACAATATCGGGGTCAGCGGAAAACGCGCGGTCGCCGAGGAACTGTCGCTCGGGGTAGAGTCCCAGATCGGCCACCGGGGCGAGGTCCATGTTGATGTCCAACGCCGCGAGTTCCGCGCCGATCGTGGCGTAGGCCTCAGCGATCGCGCCGTCACCCTGGAGCGCGAGCTCGCGGGCGGGCGGTATCAGTACCGTCCCTTCCAGGCCGCGAATCCGCGAGACGCGGCCGCCTTCCTCGTCGATGGCGATGAACGGCGGAATCCGGAGCACGCTGCGAATATCCGCGATCAGTTTGCGCACTTGCTGCGGGGAAAGAACATTGGCGCCGTAGAGCACTACACCGCCGGGTTGGACGTCCGCCAGCATCGCGCGGGTCGCGTCGCCGAGCGTCAGCTGGCGGGAACCATCTTCGCGATAGCGCAGATGCACGAGTAGCAATTGACCGATCATGACGGCATCTGTCGCCGCCGGGACCACATAGCGACGTCCTTCGCCGGACGCTGCTGCGGACACCGGCGCCGGTGGCGCAGCGGACGACGGCAGCGCAAACAGGCAACCCGCAAGCGCCGCAATCGTCTTTCTGCGATCCCAGATTCGCACGCGTCGTCCTCGTTCACGCGCCGCGCAGCTCGCTGTCGTGCATCGCTGGTCCGGCCCGCGCTGTCAGCGCCGGCGGCGTCGGTTGATCCCGCTACGAAGTGTAGCGTGGAAGACGATAGCACCGCGCCTGCGCGTTCATCCTAGCGCGGCAATGCCGGGAATGCGGCCGTTTCCGCCGTGAAGTAGCGGCTATACTTTGCTCCATGGGATTGAATCCGCAGCCACTTCTCGGCCAATTCGGGTCACCGCAGCATGCGGTGGCTCCGTCGCTTGCGCGCTGTCTCGAAGAAGTCGTCGCGCGCCAGCCAGACGCGCTCGCGGTCGTGACCGGACCGCGGCAACTCACCTTTGGCGATCTTGGCGAGCAGGCCGCGCGACTGGCCGTGAACCTCGAGTCGGCACGCCCCGGTGACCGGGGGCCCATCGCGATCGTGGCTCCCCCGGGGGCGCCGCTTGCGATCGCTACCTTCGCCGCCCTCACCCTCGGTCGTGCTTGTCTTCCACTCGATCCGGGCATGCCCGCGGTGCGCCGCGAGCGTATTCTCGTGGACTCTGGCGCCACGTTGCTGGTCAGCGCCGTGGACACGTCGGCGCACGCCGCAGACGCCACAGGCGCGTGCGCCTTCAACGTCGCCACCATCGGCGAACCGGCAACAGCACCGGCCACTCATCCGCACATCCACGCACCGGATGCGCCGGCGATGATCCTCTATACGTCCGGTTCTACCGGCGCCCCCAAAGGGGTCGTGTACGCGCACGGCGCGATCCTCGAACGCATCGTGCGCCGTGACCGCTTCGCCGTCGGTCCCGGCGATCGCATCGGTGTTTTCGGCGCCGCCGGGATGAATCTCTTCCGCGCAGTCCTGCGTGGTGCTGCGTTGGTGACGTGGGACATCCAGCGCGATGGCTTCGCCGGCATCGGCGACTGGATCGAGCGCGAAGAGATCACCGTGCTGCACTGCTTGCCGACGCTCTTTCGCCAATGGGTCGATGCAACGCCCGCCCCGCGCGCGTGGCCGCGCTTGCGTTGCGTCAGCCTCACCGGCGAACCGGTCATACGGAACGACGTTGTGCTGTTTCGCCGCGTTTTTCCCGCGCATTGCGTTCTTGTGAACGGCCTTGGCACGACGGAGGCCGGCACCTTTTGCCAATGGACCCTCGATAACGCAACCCAAGTCGACACCGAGATCGTTCCGGTGGGTTACGCGGTCGAAGGGACCGTCATCCGTCTGGTCGACGCGGACGGCGCGTCCGTTGCCGCGGGCGCGGTCGGCGAGATCGCGGTCCACGGCAATATGCTCGCCGCAGGCTACTGGCAGCGCAACGACCTCGAAGCAGCGCGCTTTCGTCCGGAGGGTGCATTGCCGGGCGCGCGCTTCTATCTGACCGGCGACATCGGCCGGCAGCTGCCCAATGGCGCGTTGCTGCACCTCGGACGAAACGACCTTCAGGTCAAGATTCGCGGTGTGCGCGTCGAGGTTGCCGAGGTCGAAGGCATCCTGATGGCGCACCCGAGCGTGCGTGAAGCCGCGGTCGTCGGGCGCGCGGCCGGCGCGGGCGAATCGCGGCTGATCGCCTGCATCACTGCACGCGCATGGCATCCCGATCTCGCGAGCGAGCTCGCGCGTTTTGTGCGGACGCGGCTGCCCGACGCGATGGTGCCGGACGGCTGGGCCTTTGTCGCAGCGCTCCCGCTCACGCCTTCCAGTAAGGTCGATCGCCGTGCCTTGCCCGATCCGCCGCCACGCCGCGAACACCGGCCCCAGGAAGGAATCATCGAACGCTTTACTCGCGTGGCCGCGCGCTGCGGCGACGCGGTCGCCTACCGCTTGGGGGACAACGCGCTCACGTATGCGGAACTCGATAGCCGCTCGCGCCTGCTGGCGAAGCAGCTCGTCGCCCGCGGTGTCGGTCGTGAACACGTTGTCGCTGTCGCACTGGCACGCGATCCTATCTTCGCAGTTGCGTTGCTTGCCATATTGCGCGCCGGCGGCGCGTGCCTGCCGCTCGATCCGAATGGCCCGCGCGAACGCAACGCGGCGATGTTGCGGGAGAGCGGCGCGCGCGTGTTGCTCGCGTCGCGGACGCAGGATCTCGGGACGGCGCTCGAGCTCGTGCGCATTGATCCCGATGCGGCGAGCGATTTTGAAGCTTGCGCGCCAGCTGCGGAGAGCACCGGACATCCATTCGATCCGGAACGGCTCGCATTCGTGCTCTACACGTCGGGCTCGACGGGGCGGCCAAAAGCTGTGGAGATCAGCGAGCGGCAGGTGTTGCATCGCCTTGCGTGGGATTGGCAGGCGCGGCCGTACGCGCCGGGCGAGGTCGCATGCCAGCGCGGCGCGATCGGCTTCGTCGACACGATTGCCGAGTGGCTCGGGCCGCTGCTTTGCGGCGTGACGACGGCCATCATTCCGGATGCGCTGCTGCTGCAGCCGCGCGAAATGATCGCGGCACTCGCCGCAGCGCGTGTTTCGCGGATTCTCCTCGTCCCGACGCAGCTCGATTTGCTGCTCCAAGCAGCGCCCGATCTCGCGCACGAAATTCCCGCGCTGCGTCTGTGGACCGCCAGCGGCGAGCCGCTGACCCGCGCGACGGTCGAGCGATTTCGGCACGCGGTTCCGGACGGCGAATTGTGGAACGTCTATGGTGCGACCGAAGCCTGGGACGCGACATGCCATCGAGTGGATGCCACCGAAGCGATCATTCCAATCGGTCGGCCATTGCCCGGCATGCGCGCCTACGTGCTGGACGATGCGCTTGCGCCGGTGCCGGTCGGGACTGCCGGCGAGCTCTACGTTGCCGGGGCGGGGCTTGCGCGCGGATATCGCGGCGACGACGCGCTCACGCACGAGCGCTTTCCCGAAAATCCCTTCAGCCCTGGGAGCGGCGACCGTCTGTACCGCACCGGCGATCGCGCCCGGATGCGTGACGACGGCCTGCTCGAATGCCTCGGCCGCGCCGACCGCCGCGTCAAGATCAACGGCGTACGCATCGAGCTGGGCGAGATCGAAGCCGTGCTCGCGTCGCATGCCGCCGTGCGCGAGGTCGCCGTGATCCATGCCGACGCGCGCACCGTCGCGTACGTGGTCGGCCGCGAGCATGTCGGCATCGACGCCGCGAGCCTGCGCGCGTTCGCACGCGAGCACCTCCCAGCCGCTGCGTTGCCGCGCGAGATCGTCGTGCTGCCGGCGCTGCCGCGCAACGCCCGCGGCAAGATCGAGCGCAGCGTGTTGGTCGCGCCACCGCGATACCGCGAGCGGTCGCGGACCGAGCTCGAGCGCACGCTAGTGCAGATCTTCGTCGATCTCCTCGGTCACAGGCGGATCGGCGCCACGGACGATTTCTTCGACCAGGGTGGCGACTCGCTGCTGGGCGTCCGGCTTGTCGCCGAGATCGAGGCGCTCACCGGGCGTGCATTCCGGCTCGATGCACTGGCCGCGGCGCCGACGCCACGCGGTATCGCCGAAACGCTCGGCCGTAGTTGGTCCGCATGGATGACGGACAGTCGCATCACGATCAACCCGAGCGGCACCGCTCCACCGCTGTTCGGTATCTGCGGCGCATGGGGTTACGCCGTGCGCCTGCTGCGTCTTGGCCGCGCACTTGGCGAGGACGTCCCCTTCCATGCGCTGCAGCCGCCGCAGATGAAATGGCCCGAGGGGATCGGGCTGCGGGCGATGGCGGCTCACTACCGGGACGAGATTCTGCGCGCGCAGCCCTACGGTCCCTATCAAATCATCGGTACGAGCTTCGGCGGCATCATGGCGTTCGAGGTCGCACGGCAATTGCAGGCGCAGGGCCACACGGTCGCGTTGCTTTGCGCGGTCGATTCCGGGCCACCCGGATCGAGACTCAAACCGCCGCCAGCGCCAGCTGGCGCGGCGAGCGGGATCGAACAGGCTGGCCGGCGCGTCTACCTGGCGCACCGCGCGGCAGCGAACGACTACACGCCGGATGCCGCCTATGCCGGACGCATGATCTACTTTCGCTGCGCCGGCGCGAAGCGCTCGATCGTGCGTGAATGGGGACGCCTGTTGCGCGACACGATGGAAATCGTCCCGGTGCCGGGGATACACGGCGATTTCCACATCGAGCCGCAGCTCGGCGCGATTGCCGCCCACCTGCGTGCGGTGCTCCTCGGCGCCGCTGATTCCACCGTTCACCCGCCCGCACAGCAGTGGTCCTTCGCGTACAGGGCGCGGTATAGGGAGAACCAATATACCGACACGGCGAGCACCAATCGTGGCCGCGGCAGCATCGCCGACGAATGAGCGAGGCTTGTAGCCCGCGCTAACGTGGGGTAAGGACGTCGCCGTTTTTCTTGGCCTCGACCGCAACGACGGGCTTTGCCTGCAATATAGCCGTCCAGCTGGTGTCGCTCTGGTGCGCGATCCAGGAGTCGGCGTTGGTCACGCTCTCTCGCAGCAGCTCCGCGGTCGCGGCAGCGGGCAGGGGACGGCCGAGTAGGAAACCCTGGACTGTCGTGCAGCCCAGGCTCAGAAGGAGGTCGATCTGCGCCTGGGTTTCTACGCCTTCAGCGACCACCGCGAGCTTAAGGCTTTGCGCCATGGCAATGATCGCGCGAGTGATCGCCACGTCTCCCTCGTTACCCGCGTCGCGGATAAACGATTGGTCAAGCTTGAGCTTGTCCAGTGGCAGGCGTCTCAGGTACGACAGCGATGAGTAACCGGTGCCGAAATCGTCGATGGCGATCTTGACGCCCATGGCGCGCAGCGCCGTGAGCGTCTTGAACGCGGCGTCCGAATCGACCAGCAGCATGGATTCGGTGACCTCGAGCTCCAGATAGTGGAGCGGCACGCCGACCACGCGCGCGATTTCCTCGACGCGAGCGGCAAGCGCGGGATCGCCGAACTGCACGCTCGAAAGGTTGACGGCGATCGTGACCGCCGGAAGACCTTGCGCCAGCCAGGCGTTGTGCTGGATCAGCGCCGCGACAAGGACCCATTCCCAGATCGCCATGATGAGCCCGGTATCTTCCGCGACGCTGATGAAGTGGCCAGGTCCCAGCATTCCGAGCGTTGGATGATTCCAGCGTATCAGCGCCTCGATACCGACGATCCTGCCGGAGCGCACCTCTATCTGCGGCTGGTAATAGAGTTCGAACTGCTCGCCTTCGAGCGCCTTGCGCAAATCATGCTCGAGCGAGAGCCGCTGCGCCGATGCCGCGCGCATGGAGTCTTGATAAAAGGAGAAGTGGCTGCGACCTTGCGCCTTCGCGTGGTACATCGCTACGTCCGCATTCTTGAGCAGGGTGTCGAGATCCTCGCCGTCGCGCGGATAGAGCACGATGCCGATGGAAGCCGAAACGAATACCTCGTGCGCGCCCAGAACGATCGGCTGCGCGAGCATCGTCAACAAGCGAGTCGCCGCCCGTGCCGCATCCTGCTCGCTCGCCACGCCGTCGAGGAGCACGATGAACTCATCGCCGCCGTGACGGCAGACATCTCGTTGGACCGCCTTCGCGGGCGTCGGCCGGGCGATGTCCTCCGGACGCAGGCCACGCGTGAGCCGCTGTGCGATGACACGCAGCAGGTCATCGCCAACCGCGTGTCCCAGCGTATCGTTGATGCGCTTGAACTGGTCGAGGTCGAGGAACAGGAGCGCGAACGCCGTCCCGTCGCGCTTGGCCGTTGTGAGCGTCTCGGCGAGCTTATCGTGGAAGCGAGAGCGGTTCGGGAGCTCCGTAACCAGGTCGAAATAAGCGAGGCGATGGATTTGCTGGATTGCGCGGGTGCGTTCGGTGGCATCCTGGATCGTTCCAGCGAGACCGAAGACGCTGCCATCGTCGCCCAGCAATGCTTCGCCGAGCACGTGCACGTGGCGCAGCTCCCCGTCCTGCCCGAGGATGCGCACATCGAGTCCTTGCAAAACATTGCCCCGTGCAAGCTGGACGAGCCAACGGCCGAACGCGCGGCGATCGTCCTTGTGAACGAGATTCAGGATTGCCGTCGGGCGCGGATCAAACTGCGCCGCATTCACGCCGAGGATCCGGAAGACGTCACCCGAGCAGACAACGCTGTTGCTCGCCCGCTCCCACTCCCAACTTCCGATCCTGGCGATCCGTTGCGAGCGCGTCAGTTGCTGCGCCAGCTTGCGGCTGGCGGCATGTTCATGCTCGGCGGCGTCGTGCGCGGCTTTGAGCTTTTGCTCCCGGCGCGCGAAGCGACGATGCATGTTATCGAGCCCGCGCTGCAGGCCGTCCAGGCCGGTCGAACTCGCATCGGTAAAAGGCGTCGCTTCGTCATGGCTCGCGCCGAAGCGCGTCAGCGCTGCCCGCAATCCCGCGACCGAGCGCGCCGTGCGGCGACCGACGACAAGCAGCGCCGCGCTCGATAATCCAAGCGCTGCGAGTGCGTACGCGAATGCACTGATCCAGCCGCCGGTGAGAACAGGCAACAGTACCGCGTGCGCAAGCGCGACCGCGGCGATTGCCTGGCCCGTAAAGCCGTAGACGAACGCCACCCGCATCGTGGTCAGCCGCCCGCCTACCGACGGTTGAAATCGGGGCTTCGAGCTAGTTTCTTGTTCTTGGCCCAAGGGTGCCTTTCTTGCCTCCAGACGCGCCAATCGCGAAAAATTCGCGGGAATGAACGCGCTGACATCCGCAAAGCGTGCCGCGTAGTGATTGGAAGGCAATGATCATGCCAATCTGTCGCGCCTGAGGATCCGGGTCCCGACGTGGTGCGAGGCAACGCTACGGGTCACTCTCGGCCGATTTACGCCAACCGATCACGCGGAATGACCTCACGCGGTCTGCTTCGACTTCGCGACCGGCTTGGCCGGCTTACCGTCCGGCATGATCGATGCCTTGCGCCCGCGGCCGTACTTCGTTTCGAGCTGCTCGGGCGTCAGGAAGCGCTGCTCGAGCTCCTCGATCTCGTGCATGCCCATGATGTCGTGCAGCTCTTCGAACGAGACCAGCGCATCGGGACGGTCGACGATCTTGCCGCTATCGAGCGACTGCTCGAGAAGCTGGAGGCCGTTGCGCATGCCCTGAAGCGCACAGGCGGTGAGCAGGCGCGGATAGATCACCACTGCCACGCCGAGATCCTGCAACTGCTTCGCAGACAGAAGCGGCGTCGTCGACCGCTGCCGGATGCCGAAGCCCATGTTCACCGACAGCGGCTTACTCACGTTCTTCGCAATAGTGCCGATGTCCTCGGCCGACAGCGCAGCGTCGGCGAAGAGCAGGTCCGCGCCAGCCTCCGCGTACAGGTTGAGCCGCCGGATCGCCTCGGCCACGCCGTGCTTGGCCAGCACGTCGGTGCGCGACTTGATGACGAAGTCGGGATCGGTGCGCGCGTCGGCGGCGGCGCGGATCTTCTGCACCATCTCCTCGGCGGGAATCACTTCCTTGCCCTTCAAGTGGCCGCAGCGCTTGGGCCACACCTGATCCTCGAGCATTAGCCCAGCCACACCTGCGCGCTCGAACGCGCGGACGGTGTGATAGGCATTGAGCGCGTTGCCGTAGCCGGTGTCGCCGTCGGCGAGGAGCAGAAGATCGGAGCACGCCGCGATCGATCGCGCGGCGGCGACGTTCTCCTCGAGTCCCATAAGCCCCACGTCTGGCTGCCCCAGACGGCTCTCGCTCACGCCGCTACCGGTGATGAACGCGGCGGTGTAGCCCATCTTCGCCACTAGCCGCGTGCTGAAGCCGTCGAACACCCCGGGAAGAACGAGGATGTCGGGCGCGTTGATGAGCGCGCGCAGACGTTTGCCCGGGCTTGCTTTGGGAGCGGCTTTGGCCATCGGTTCTCCTTGCTTCAGGGCGTCGCTTCGGCGAAAGTTGCCGGCAGCGCCGGCGCTTCTTGTACCACGATTCTTCGGCCGGATCGCGACAGACGCTCTGCTTTCCGTCTAGCGCAACAGTGTATCTCCAACGGTTCGCGTGCGCTTGAGGCCGCCCGGAATAGAGATGCAATTACGGTCGACTCCAACTTCTCGCGGACGCTTCCGATCGCTATACTGATGTCATTCGGTTGGTAACGACTACGAATCACCGAGGGACAGACCCTCGTCATTGCATGCGCGAAATCGGGGTCTGTCGCCGCTTTCGCCCCCCAGGGAGGAACAACAAACGAACCATCGTCGATTCTGGGTCCATTGCATCAGCACCGTGCTGCCGTTCGTGATGTGCGGCCTTGCCGAGTCCGCGGCAGGAAAGTCCGAAGTCAAAGGTGCGGCGATCCTCGATCACCCGTGCGGTAAGGTCGCCGTCAAGCAAATGGGCCTGGCCCACGCCGGCAAGATAGACGAGGCTAACAAGCTCACCACCAAAGAAATGCAGGAGCAATGGAAGGCCATGCCCGCCAAGGATCGGACAATGATGTCGGGCATGATGAAGGAGATGTCTCAGACAGAGGAGCAATACTCTGCCGACATCAAGTCCAGCGGCGTCCTGGTCGTCGACGGCCAGGCGGCCACGTTGACCGTCGCGAAGAAGACCAAAGACAAGAGCGGCAGCAGCACCTCGACGACGACGCAGAACTTCAAGCTCGACGGCGGCCAGTGCCTGGTGAGCAGGTAAATCCGCAAAGATGGGGTTACAGCACGCCCAGCACGCTTCTGTCGTTTGACGTGAGGAGCTGACCGAGGGAGCCAATCATGCTTTTAAGTGCGCCGATTCGCGCCTACATCCCGGTCTCCGACCTCTCGCGGGCGAGAAAATTCTACGAGGGGACCCTTGGACTCACGCCCAAGTCGGAGTATGCCGGCGGCGTGATCTACGAATGCGGAGGTACCCAGGTCTTCATGTACCCGACGAGCAACGCCGGCACGTCGCAGGCCAGCCAGGCGTTCTGGCAAGTCGAAGACGTCGAGGCTGAAGTGGCCGAGCTGAAGGCACGGGGCGTGAAATTCGAGGAGTACGACATGCCGGGACTGGCGATGAAGAACAACATTGCGACCGGCGGCGGCGCAAAAAGCGCCTGGTTCAAGGATACCGAAGGAAATATTCTGCCAGTGAGCCAACGCCTCTAGGCCGAATGTTGCCGCAGGCACCGACGTACCGGCGCAAGCGCATCAATCTCTTCCCAAGCAGTCGCTGCGAGCGGTGCGCTTCCTGGCACGTTTCGGCGAGTCAAATCTGCGACGCGCCAACGGACTCGGCCTTCAGGCGGTATCCCGGCTTGAAGATCCATGCCACGATCGCCAGGGATATCGCCAGGAACGCCATGCTCGTGCCGAGGTTGATGTGATCCCGCGATTGTCCCTGCGAGTCTGAATCGCCGTGCGTGTCGCGAAGCGGCAAGAACCCGCCATTCAATCACTCTCGATGTGTTGGCGTAGCTGAGGCGAGGTGAGTAATATAAGCGGGTCGATGTTTAGCTTTCTCCGGTTTCTCTCCAACCGCGTGCGGGAGGTGGATCATGACCAAAGCAAGGGGCAATTCGGAAGTGGATGCGTCGATGTCGCGCCGCAAGATGCTTCGTAGCATGGGGGTCGCAGCGGGCGCCGCGGTGCTCGCGCCGCAGTGGGTGCGCGCGCAGACTGCGCCCAGGCCCGTTGCACCACCGAGTACGATCACCCAGCCGCCGCGTGACTTCAGCCCGGGCGGCGCGCCGACGACGTACTTTACCGATCCGGATGTCCTCACCATCGAGCCCGCGTTCGACGGCGTCCGCCAGCCCAACGCCGCGATCCAGCGGTTGTGGACCGGCGCGCTCTGGTCGGAAGGGCCGGCTTGGAATTCGGTGGGACGGTATCTGGTATGGAGCGACATTCCGAACAATCGTCAGCTCCGCTGGATCGAGGACGACGGCCATGTCAGCGTATTCCGCGCACCGTCGAACAACAGCAATGGCAACACGTTCGACTTCCAGGGCCGTCAGCTTTCCTGTGAGCACCTGACCCGGCGCGTCGTGCGTTACGAGCTGGACGGCTCGGCGACTATCGTCGCGTCCCACTTCGACGGCAAACGCCTCAACTCACCCAACGACGTGGTGCCGCACCCTGACGGCAGCTACTGGTTCACCGACCCGCCTTACGGCGCGCAGTTCTATGAGGGCACCGCAGACGCTTCGGGAGGGCCGGCGAACAAGGCGGGTCGGCTCAACCCGAGGCTCGGGCAGCCACCCGACCTGGGCACTTACAAGCGCGAACTGCCGACCAGCGTGTACCGCGTGGACCGGAGTGGTAAGGTCGACCTCGTGGTGCGCGAGGATCAGGTCCCGGACCCCAACGGCCTCTGCTTTTCGCCCGATTACAAGAAACTGTACGTGATCAGCACCGGTCAGGGTCCAGGCGACACGCACGCCGGCGGCAAGGGTGACATGTACGTTTTCGACGTCAGCTCCGACAACAAGCTTTCCAATGGCAAGCTGTTCACGGGTTTCATGATCGACAACGTGAAGTGCGGCCCGGATGGGGTGCGAGCCGACGTCGATGGCAACCTCTGGTGCTCGAGCAACGCCGGGCGTAACGTGGGTTACAGCGGTGTCACCGTGTGGACGCCGCAGGGCCAGCTCATCGGGCGCATCCGGCTGCCTGAGATTTGCGGCAACGTCTGCTTCGGCGGCGCCAAGCGCAATCGTCTATTCATGGCGGCCAGCCAGTCGCTGTATTCCGTCTACACCGGCACTCAAGGCGCCGCGCCGGGATAGCGCGAAGAACTTTGTGAGCGGCAATCGCCGAGCGTCGGGAACAGGCCGCTGGTGCGGAGTGTCCGTCAGGAGAGCGGCGCCGCGGTGGCTATTTTTTCGCGCCGGGCAGGGAGTTATGTCTTAAGCCGGTATCCCGTCTTGAAGATCCACCACACGATCGCCAGCGATATCGCCATGAACGCGATGGTCATCGCGAGGCTCACGCCGACGCCCACATCGGCAATACCGTAGAAGCTCCAGCGGAAGCCGCTGATCAGGTAAACCACCGGGTTGAACAGCGTGACCGTCTGCCAGAAGGGCGGGAGCATATCGATGGAATAGAAGCTGCCGCCGAGAAAGGTCAACGGGGTGACGATCAGAAGCGGCACGAGTTGCAACTTTTCGAATCCGTCGGCCCAGATGCCGATGATGAAGCCGACGAGACTGAACGTCACCGCGGTGAGCACGAGGAACAACAGCATCCAGAGCGGATGGGCGATGTGGAGCGGCACGAACAGGCCCGCAGTCGCGAGGATGATCAGGCCGAGGATGATCGACTTGGTCGCGGCCGCCCCGACATAGCTCACGACGATCTCGAGATACGAAATCGGCGCCGACAGCAGCTCGTAGATCGTTCCCGTGAACTTCGGAAAGTAGATGCCGAACGACGCATTGGAAATGCTCTGCGTCAGCAGCGACAACATTATCAGTCCCGGCACGATGAACGCACCGTAGCTGATCCCCTCGACATGCTGGATGCGTGAGCCGATCGCCGCACCGAAGACGACAAAGTACAACGAGGTCGAGATCACGGGAGAGATGATGCTCTGCATCAGCGTGCGCCGGGTGCGCGCCAACTCGAACTTGTAGATCGCGCGGATCGCGTAGACGTTCACTTCTCCTCCCGCACCAGGCTGACGAAGATATCCTCGAGCGAGCTCTGCGTCGTCTGCAGATCCTTGAACCTGATCCCCGCCTTATCGAGGGCTTCGAGCAGCGCGGCGATGCGGGCGTGCTCGCCCTGCGTGTCGTAGGTATAGATCAAGTCGCTGCCGCCGCTCGACAGCTCGAGGTGGTAGTCGGCGAGCTCGGGAGGAACCCGCCGCAGCGGGCTTTCCAGGTGCAGCGTCAACTGTTTCTTGCCGAGCTTGCGCATCAGCTCGACCTTGTTTTCCACCAGAATGATCTCCCCCTTGCTGATCACTCCGACTCTCTCGGCCATCTCTTCGGCCTCGTCGATGTAGTGCGTGGTCAGGATGATGGTAACGCCGCCAGCCTTGAGCGAGCGCACCAGCTGCCACATCTCCCGTCTCAGCTCGACGTCGACGCCGGCGGTCGGCTCGTCGAGAAACAGGACCTGCGGCTCGTGCGACAGCGCCTTGGCGATCAGAAGGCGGCGTTTCATGCCACCGGAAAGCGTGATGATCTTGCTGTCCTTCTTGTCCCACAGGGAAAGATCCTTGAGAACTCTTTCGACGTGCCCGGGGTATGGCGGCTTGCCGAACAATCCGCGACTGAACGACACCGTTCCCCACACGGATTCGAATGCATCGGTCGTAAGTTCTTGCGGCACGAGTCCGATCATGGAGCGAGCGGCCCGGTAGTCGGTGATGATGTTGTGGCCGTCTACGGTAACGGTTCCTGCGGTCGGATTGACGATCCCGCAGATGGCGCTGATCAATGTCGTCTTGCCCGCGCCGTTCGGGCCAAGCAGCGCGAAAATCTCCCCCCGGCGAATGTCCAGGTTGATGTTCTTGAGCGCCTGGAACCCCGAGGCGTAGGTCTTCGAGAGGTTCGATATCGAGATGATTGCCTGCATGAGAGCGCTGATGGCTAGTACGGCCGCCGATAATCCACGCCGTAGCGTGCATAGATTCGTGCCAGCGTGCCGTCTTGCATCAGTTTCTCCAGCGCGGAGTTGACCGCGTCGAGCAGTGCATCGTCGCTGCGGCGCAGCCCGACGGCGAGGTTCCACCGCAGCTCGGGTTCGGCATCGTAGGCATGGACGTAGCGCAGGCCCGAGTCGGGGTGGGTGCGGATGTAGTAGGCGATGCTCGCCGGCGACACGGCGCACGCGTCGAGCTCGCCCTTGGCGAGGTCGACGACCATGTCGCTCTCGAATGCGTACGGGACCGTGCGCAGACCGCGCTGGTTGAGGAGCTTGCTCGCTAGCGAGTTGACCATCACGCCAATACGCTGGTTAGGCGCAATGTCCTGAAAGCCTTGCACTGCGCCGCTCCCCGCGCGCAACGCCAGGGCCACCCCGCTCCTTTGATAGGCATTGGAAAGCTTGACCGGCGCACGCTGCGCCTCCGCGACGGCGATGGTATCGAGAAGCATGTCGCAATCGACGAGACTCGCGCGCACGCGCGCGACGATCCAGTCCACTTGCAGTTCAAAGCCGAGCGTGTTGGCGAGCGCGCGCCCGATCTCGACCTGGAAACCCGGCGTCTCGGGCTTGTCGCTCGCATGCGGTAACGAGTCCGGATTCGCGCACATCGAAATCACGCCGCGCGCCTGCACCTCCGCAAGCGTGCGTGCCGTGACGGGTGCCGCGCCCACGAGGACGACAGCAAGCACGCACCCGCCGAGGAGCCACGGCAACAAGCGATCGCGGACAGTCATTTTGCCGGGCCGTCCTCGCGCAGCCCGCGAATGTACTTGACGATCGCCTGGAGCTCGGCCTCGTTGAAGGCAGTAGCGAATGACGGCATGGCGCCGGTCTTCCCGACCTTGATGCGCTGAACAATTTCTGCATCGGTGAGTGCCGTGTCCATCAGCTTCGGTCCCTTGCCGGCCGCGCGCCCGCCTCCGCTGTGACACCAGCCGCAGGTGCCGGCGAACAACTTCTCTGCATCCAACGCCGGCTTCGGGTCCGCCGGCGGCTGAGCTTCGGGCACGGCAAGCGCGGGTTGCTCGGGTTTCTTGGTCGACGACATCGGGCCGTTCATTTCGGCCGCATCGGCGCTCGACCCGAAGAAGGCCGCGGCAACGAGTAACGCCAGCATCGCGCCGAGCAAGCGCTTGCGCATCCAAACCTCGCAAAAAAGAACAGGCGGGACAAACGCCCCGCCTGCTTGAACAGCCTGGCGCGTCGATATCGACTACGCGCTACATGCCAAAGACGACCAGCGTACCCTGATCGGTCGCCATGCTGGTCCACGGCTCGCCGTAGAGCACCTTGTAATCGTCGCCGGCGAGGCCGCCCCATCCGGTGGCAACCGCGATGTACTGCTTGCCGTTCGCCATATAGCTGATGATGCCGCCGTTGTGGCCCTGGCCGTCATTGTGCTTCCACAACTCCGCGCCGGTGCGTGCGTCGAGCGCGTGCAGCCAGCCGCGCGCGTCGGGCACGAACACGAGGTTGCCTTTGGTCGAGAGCAGGCTTGCGAGCGGCGGCTCGGCGTATTCGACCTGCCACTTTACCGCACCGGTGATCGGATCGCGCCCGCTGACGTGACCGCGCGCCTTGCCGCCGTCGGGCGTCGTCTTGTTGACGGTGAAGTTCGAGCCGATGTTGAGCTGCGCCATCGGTTCGAGGACCGGCGTTGTCTTGATCACCTCGAGGTCCATGCACCACTCGTTGCCAACCTTGTAGTAGAGCCCGGTGCCCGGATTGTACGATCCGGCGTTCCAGCTGTAGCCGCCGGCGATATAAGGGCAAAGCGCCTGGTGCTTGCCCTCGGCCATGTCGCGCCTGCCGATCAGCTGGCCGGTCTTGGGATCGATGCTCTTGACGAAGTTGATGTTCTTCACGCCCTGCCAGACGTTCTGCACCTTGAGCTGCGGGTCGTAGACGAACACGAACCCGCCCTTGTTGGCATGCACGACATATTCCTTGCCGTCGCGCTCGATCATCACGAACTCGCCGACCGCGCTGTCGAAGTCCCAGGCGTCGTGCGGCAGCTCCTGGAAGTACGACTTGAGCTTGCCGGTGTCGGGATCGAGTGCGAGGACCGAGGTCGTATACAGGTTGTCGCCTGGCCGGGCCCCCTTGGTCTTCCACTCCGCGCCGCCCCAGTCGTACAGCGGCGCCGGATTCGCGGTGCCCCAGTAAACGGTGTTCCTCTTCGGGTCGTAGCCGCCCGCCATCCAGCCTCCCCCGCCGCCGGTCTTCCAGGAATCGCCGCCCCACGTCTTCATCGCGGGATCGCTCTCGTCGTTGCCGCCGACGGTGAAGAAAGTCCACAGCAGCTTGCCGCTGTTCGCATCCACACCGAAGATCGGCCCGCGATACGGCCACTCGCCGCCCTGCGAACCGATGATGATCTTGCCGTTCGCGAGCAGCGGTGCCCCGGTGAAGCCAACCGTCAGCTTTTCCGATTCGACGAGCTTCGTCTCCCACTTTTGCTTGCCCGTCTGCATGTCGATCGCGACGAGCTTGCCGTCGAGCGTGCCCATGTAGACGTTGCCGAAGCCTATTGCGATGCCGCGGTTGTACGGCGAGTGCGTCTGCTTCGCGACGAGGTCCTCGTTGAGTTTTTGCTTGTACGCCCACTTCAATTCGCCGGTCGCGCCGTTGAGCGCGTAAACCTGGTTGTACGAGCCGGAGTAGTACAGGACGCCGTCGGCGACCAGTGGGAAAGACTGCAGCCCGCGCGTGGAGCGTGGCATCGCGTGGCTCCACGCGACTTTCAGGTTCTTGACGTTGTCGGCGTTGATCTGGTCGAGGCCACTGTAGTGCCAGGACTTGTACGATCCGTGATAGGTCAACCAATCGGCGGGGTTCTTGTCAGCGTTGGCCAGGCGCTGCGAGTCTATGTCTGCTGCAATGACCGGCGCGCTCATGCCCAAAATCGCCGCTACGACGAGCAAGGCTTCACAGGATAGATGCGAACGTTTCATGTTTTTCTCCTCTTCGATTCGTTGATCCAAAATTTCACACAGACGAATCACCCGTTTCTGCTCGGGGCTTGCCACGGGTTCTGGTTATCGCGAAACGCGACCGGCACGAACTCAGGAAATACAAGCTATCCTAGATTACCTCAAAGTCTAAACCGGCGGAAATTGAAACACAAGGAGAGGAATCAGGGTGAGGCCAGCATGACTCACGCCGAGTCAAAACTCGACAACGGTCCGAATCGACACCCCTTGGGACTGCGCCGGCGGCGACTATGCTCGCGCTGATCTGCGGGTTTCGCGTGTCGCGCATACTCGGCATGCCTGACAGGCTCGTACGTCGATGAGCAACGACCTCGCGTCTGTCGTCAGCCAGTACGGATTGGCGATTGTCTTCGGCAACGTATTCGTCGAGCAGATCGGGGTTCCGGTACCGGCGATTCCGACGCTGGTCGTCGCCGGAGCACTCGCTGCCGGCGGAAAGATGTCCGTGTTCGCGGTCTTCGCGGTCGCGCTCGTCGCCTGCGTCATCGCCGACGTCACGTGGTACGTCGCCGGGCGGTATTACGGCAACCGCGTCATGAGGATCCTGTGCGGCATCTCGCTTACGCCTGACTCGTGCGTGAGCCAGACGCAAGAGAAGTTCGAGCGGTGGGGTATCAACGTGCTCCTCATCGCGAAGTTCATTCCCGGCATCGCGCTGCTCGCGCCGCCGCTCGCGGGTGCCACGCGCATCGGTTGGCTGCCGTTCCTCGCCTTCAATACCGCCGGCGGAGCGTTGTGGGTGGCGGCCGGAATGGGCGGCGGTATGTTGCTCGGTTCACAGATCGAGCGCCTGCTCGAGTATCTCGAACGTTACGGCGCTTCCGCAGGTTTTCTCATCGGCGCGCTGATTGCGGCATACATCGCGTTCAAATGGTGGGAACGGCAACGCTTCTATGCGATGCTGCGCATGGCGCGGATCAGCGCTGACGAGCTGCACCGACTCATGGACGCCGGAGCGGCTCCGCTAATCGTCGACGTGCGATCGCAGACGGCGCGCATGCTCGAGCCGCGACACATTCCCGGCGCGCTGCACCTGCCGCTGCAGGGATTCGAGGAGCACATCCGGGAGCTGCCGCGAGATCGCGAGATCATCCTCTATTGCACCTGCCCGAACGAAGCGTCCGCAGCGCAGGTTGCCAAGCTACTGATGAATAGCGGCTTCGTGCGCGTGCGGCCGTTGCTCGGCGGGCTCGACGCATGGCTTGCGGCCGGGCATCCGGTCGAGCTGCTGGCCGCGGACCGCGTGGCCGAACCGTATCCGCGCCCGTAACCACCGACGGCGGGAAATCGTCGCGCCGTCAAGCTATTCCGGCCGAACGCTGGCCGCCTCGGCAACAGGCGGCCAGCGCCGAACGGCTTGTCTGATCTCGGCGCTGAACTGATCGGGCGATGTGGCCAGAGGCTCCATACCCATCTGTGCAAATCGCTCGCGCACGTCGGGCTGTTGCACGATGCGGGCGAATTCGCGATACAGGACATCGACGATTTCCGGCGGCGTTCCCGCGGGTGCGAGCACACCGGTCCAGGGAGTGGAGGCGGCCTCCTTGTAGCCGAGTTCCACGACCGTCGGAATATCGGGCCACGCGCCGATGCGCCGGTCGCTCGCTACGGCCAGAGCTTTGAGGCGTCCGCTGCGCAAGTATGCGTCGATCGGACCCAGAATCGCGAAATAGACCGGCACCTCGGCGGTCAAAACATCCTGGAGAGCCTGCCCGGAGTTGGCGTACGGGACGTGCAGCAGGTCGACGCCGGCCTTCTGCGCAATAATCGACGCGGTCAGATGCTGGACCGTGCCGACTCCCGCCGTCGCATAGGCGATCTTTCCCGGTTGGCGCCGCGCCAGCGCGATCAGCTCGGGAAGCGACTTCACGTCGAGCGACGGGTGCACGACGATCAACAGCGGCGGCTCCGCCAGTTTGCTGATCGGTGCAAAAGAGGCCACCGGATCGACCGCGCGGGAACCCATCGTGCTGGGCAGCAGCGTGATCAGCGACCGGTCATCAGCAACGTGTATCCGTCCGGCGGCGCCTTGGCCACGACGTCGCTGCCGATATTGCCCGACGCACCGGGATGGTTCTCGATGAGCACCGGCTGATCTATGGCTTCCGCGAGCTTGCCGCCGACGAGACGCGCCACGCTGGCCATTTGACTACCCGCGGCGAACGGAACGACGATTCGTAAGGGCCGGTTGGGATAGGTCCTGGCGTCCGCGGCCTGCGCCGCGAGGGTCCACCCGATGGCGCCGGCGGCGACGCATGCCGCTGCGGCACCAACGACGAGTTGCCGCAATCTCGCGCGAACAGTTCGCGGGTCAGCGATCATGAGTTCGGCCTTTCGGATTGATTGCTTCCGGCGGATCGCGGTGCTCCACGCTCTGGCCCAGAAGGTTCGACAGAAATGCCGGCAAACGTCGCTGTGCGAATTTCCAGGCGAGCACCGCATGTCCCTCGGAGTTCTTCACCGGCCACAGTTGCGACGGCACGCATTGGTGCAGCGCGCTCGCGGCCGCCTCATCGATCGCATAACCGCCGCTGTACACCAGAAGGAGCTCCGGAAAAGGATCGGGTCTCGACGCGAGCAGCTCTGCGTACGGTTCCTCGCTTACGCCGTAACGTCTCAGCCTCGCGGCAAGCTGCGGGAAATCGACACCGCCGATAGAGATCCCTCGGTCCAGTCGGAGCTGGATCGCCGCCAGCAACGCGGGCAAGCCGCCGGAGCTGGTCCCGAGCGCAATGGAATTTCGATACGCGCTCAAGTCGGCATGGTGTCGCAGATTGGACAGGGTCTCGAAAAAATCTTCGCCCAGCCCCGGGATCCCCATGCTGAAGAAGCGCCGCGAGAAATCGCGCAGCACGATCACATCGTAAAGCGCCGGGTCCAGGCAACCGAGCAAACAATGCATGGGCAACATCAGGCGGTGACTTTTGCTGGCAAAGCCGAGGATCAGCGTTTTCTGCGCCGGGGACCCAATGTCCGCCGTGTATCGGGTCATGCCTTTGCGCACGCCCCGTCGTTCGAACTCGACGGGCCTGACCGCTTCGGTCGGCATGAAGTACCTGAGCCGCGCGATCCACCGCCCGCTGGGGGAATCCGCCGGGTCATCGGCGAGCGCTGCGCCGAGATAGCGCACCTCATCCGGCGTTATATAGTTTTCGAGCGCGATATGGACAAGATTTACCTGATTCTCGGTGCGACAGCGACTGATGCGCTTTCGATAGAGGCGGATCGCGCGCTCCATCCGGCTTGACTCGAGCGAGGTCGAGCGCAAGACGCCTGCTCGATTTCCCGAGGCACTCGCGCTCATCCGTGCACCTGTCGATTACCCCAGCGTCTGTCGAATGCGGAGTTCAATCGCATCCGTCGAGGCGAGTTCCGCAAGTTGCGAGGGCAGCAGCGTCACCTCTGGGGAAAGCTCGAGCGCGATACGGACCCTCGACTACTTGACCCCGCACGAATTCAAGCAGCACCATTCACCCCGCTCCCTTTACCAACCCGAGCCACTTCCCAGGAATGATCGGCTCGAAATTCCGGACTCAGTCACTGGAATCATGCCGACGGTGTACATGTCTGACTGGGTCGAAGCTGAGGGGCAGCGGCTACCCAAGAACACCATTGCGAGCGAACGATGCAAGTCGACCCGCTAACGGGAGAGGACAACATGACCGCGGAATGTTGGAATGCGGTAGATCGATATCTGACCGAGCTGCTCGTTCGGTCCGATCCCGTACTCGATGCGGCTTTAGCTGCAAATTCGGCCGCCAAACTGCCGCGAATTGATGTTTCGCCCCTCCAAGGCAAGCTTCTGCATCTGCTTGCACGGCTTTCTCGGGCACGCATGATCCTCGAAATCGGTACGCTCGGCGGCTACAGCACAATCTGGCTTGCGCGTGCCTTGCCGAGCGGCGGCCGCTTGATCTCGCTGGAGAGGAGCGCACGGTACGCTGCGGTCGCCCAAAAGAATATTGCGCAATCTGGATTCGAACAATTCGTCGATGTGCGCGTCGGCCGGGCTCTCGATACTCTGCCAGTAATCGAAGCGGAAGGGCTTGGACCTTTCGATTTGATATTCATGGATGCCGACTGGGTCAACAACCCACAGTACCTCGTATGGGCGCTCAGATTATCCAGACCCGGCACTCTGATTGTCGTGGATAACGTCGTGCGGGCAGGGGCTGTAATAGATGCCGACAATGCGGCTCCAGGCATTCAAGGTATGCGTTGGATGTTGGAATTGCTTTCCAACGAACCGCGCCTGAGCGCGACGGCAATTCAGACCGTTGGGAGCAAAGGTCACGATGGCTTTGTGATCGCGTACGTGAACGAAGACGCGTCGCGTTGAAAGTTCCATGGCCCAATGCCATGCGTCGCGAAGGTGCTCATCTGTGCAGGTATCAACTACCCAAGGTCTTTTGAAGGCGACGCTCAATCGCATCCGTCGAAGCAAGCTCCGCGAGCTGCGATGGCACGATGGTTATCTCCGTCGCGAGCTCGATTTCGATGCAGAACTCCATTTGCGCCAGGCTGTCCATGTCGAGATCCGCCAGGTTCAGATTCAATCCATCCGCCAGGAACGATCGGCGCATTTCGTCGTTGAAGGTGTGCGGTGTGGCAGCCTTCAGTGCCTCGAATATGGCCTGCCGCGATCGGGAGATTTCCATCGGCCGCGTCACTTGTCCGGTGCAATGAGGCCCGCCAACTCTCGTTTCACGATCTTGCCTGCGGCGTTTCGCGGGAGCGCGTCGAGCACGAAGATTTTTCTTGGCGCACGCACGCCGAGACGACCCCGGGCACAGGCCATCAATTCGTCGACGCCGACCGCCGCCGACGCGTGCAGCTCGACCGCGGCGACGGGGATGTCGCCGTGCGTAGCGGAGGATTTGGCGAATGCAGCGGCAGCCTTTACCGCCGGATGCTCTTCGAGCACGCGTTCGATCTCCGCGGGAAAGATCTTGATGCCGTTGAGGTTCATCATGTCGTCCGCGCGACCGTGCAGGCACAGCGCTCCCCCGCGAGTCAGGGAAGCCAGGTCCCGTGGGTAGAACCAGCCGTCCCTGAGGTGCCGCGAGGTCGCGACCGGATCCCGATAGTACTCGCGCGTCATGCACTCGGAGCGGACCCTCACCTCGCCGATCTTGCCTGGCGGAAGCGCCTTGCCATCGCCGTCGACGATCTCGAGATCGATCCATGGAACGGGAATCCCGACCGTTTCGACGTCGTCATCGTCGCCGCCCAGGAATGTGGACGTGATGCGGCCGAATTCCCGGGCGCCATAATGGATGAACAACGGCACACCGAAGCGAGACTTGAACTGTTGACGCAACCTCGCCGGCACTGTGGAACCCGCCGTGTACACCGTGGTGTGGGAAGGGAGCGGGCGGGGGTCGCCAGCGTCCAGAACGAGGCTCGATACCTGCAGGGCGCTTAGTTCGAGACAAGTTACATGGAGGCTCGCGCAAAGCTCCCGCAGCGACGAAGGCGGGGAAGATCGACCGTTTGGAAAAACATTCGTAAAGCCCAGATACGTGGATGTGAGGCGCCTGTTCTTCGCAATGGAATCTTCGATCGGAACGGGCGTCAGTGCCCGGAACCGGGATCCGATCCGCTCCGATTCGGCCATCCGTCCGGCCCGCCACGCCAACGCATGCTGGCTCAGCGCAAAGATTTTGGGCTCTCCGGTCGTGCCCGAGCTCGTAGAGTAGATTGCCGGCGCATCCGGATCGGCGAGGAATGCATCGGGCAAGGCATTGCTGGCTGCAGATTCAAAGAGTTCTGGTGTCAGCAGCAGCGCCTTGCGCCCAGGAAGGGCGTGTTGCGGGTCGACCACGACAACGTGATCTACCGCGAGCCTCTCCGCCAAATGCAATCTCATGGAAACGGGGTCGTGCGTCGGCAGGCACACGTGCGGGACGCCGAGCGACAGAAGCGCCAGGCTTGCCACCAGGTGCGGGATCTCATCGGCAATCGTGATGCCGACCACTTCCGATGGCAGGTACCGCTCATGGGCGAGCCAGGCCGAGCAGCGTTGCACGCGGCCGAGAAGTTCGGCGTAGGTGACTTCGCACCCCGGCATCGCCAAAGCTGGCGATGCTCGCGCGTTCGATGCATGGTGCCTGAGCCTGGCACCGAAAACGGTCTGCATGGTCGACACGAATCCCCTGAGATTGAGTCTGGGCGATCGCGGCGCTTTCTGTTCGACCGCCGCGCATCGCGCGGTGCACTCGCGTACCGGCCGCTAGCTCATGGCGCCAGCTTTACCCGAATTTCATGAAGTAACAGGCAACTCTTGACGATATCACGCGACCGGCTTTGACGGCGAAGCGGACGTCGCTGTTCGCTCCGGCGTTGTGCGATGTGGCGTTGTGCGGTCGCACCGCCGCCACGTGTCGTGGTAAGCTTCGTCGAACGTTCGTTCGATAGCGCCGGTCGCATGCCGATGCCTCGTGATCACCAAGCAATCGCTTCGCAAACTTCGCTGCGCAACGATGCGGGCGCTGCATCGCTCGACTATCTACACGCCCTCAACGCCGAGCAGCGTCGCGCCGTCGAGCACGAGTGCGATGTATCGCGAAGCGAGAACCAACCGTTGTTGATCATCGCGGGCGCTGGCTCGGGCAAGACCAACACGCTTGCCTACCGCGTGGCCCATCTGATCTGCCGCGGGGCCGATCCCCGGCGCATCCTGCTGCTCACTTTTTCCCGGCGCGCCGCCGCCGAGATGGAGCGGCGCACCGGCCAGATTCTGCATCGGGTGCTCGATCTTCCGGGCGCCGCGCAGCTGCCGGCGTTGCCCTGGTCGGGCACCTTTCACAGCGTCGGCGCGCGTTTGCTGCGCGAGTATGCGCAGCGGATCGGTCTCTCCGATTCATTCACCATTCACGATCGGAGCGATTCCGAAGACTTGCTCGCGATCGTCCGCCATGAAGCGGGCTTTTCCGCAACTGCGAGCCGCTTTCCCGGGAAGGTGACGTGTCTCGCGCTCTACTCGCGCGTCGTCAACGCTCAGGCAGCGCTCGGCGATGTGCTGCGAAGCGCGTTCCCGTGGTGCGCGCATTGGGAAGACGAGCTGGGGCGGCTCTTTGCCGGCTACACGGCGTCGAAGCAGGCGCAGAACGTTCTCGACTATGACGACCTGCTCCTGTACTGGGCGCACGCCGCCGCGGACCCTGCGCTCGCCGGCGAGATGGGGGCGCGTTTCGATCACATACTCGTCGACGAATATCAGGACACGAATCGCCTGCAGGCGCAGATCCTGCTCTCGCTAAAGCCCGACGGGCGAGGCGTGACGGTGGTCGGCGACGACGCGCAGTCGATCTATTCCTTCCGCGCGGCGACGGTGCGCAACATTCTGGACTTTCCGGCGCAGTTCCAGCAGTCGGCGCGTGTGGTGACGCTCGACCGCAACTATCGCTCGACGCAGCCGATACTGGACGCATCGAATGCGGTGATCGGGCTCGCGAGCGAGCGCTTCAGCAAGAATCTCTGGAGCGACCGCAAGTCGGCGCAAAAGCCGCAGCTCGTAGCGGTCCGCGATGAAGGCGACCAGGCGCGGTGCGTCGCCGAGCGGGTCCTTGGATACCACGAATCGGGTACCGCGCTGAAATCACAGGCGGTGCTGTTCCGCAGTTCGAGCCATAGTGTGCAACTGGAGCTCGAGCTGGCACGGCGCGGCATTCCCTTCGTCAAATACGGCGGACTCAAGTTCCTCGAAGCCGTGCATGTGAAGGATGTCCTGTGCGTGCTGCGCTGGGCCGAGAATCCGCGCAGCCGCATGGCCGGATTTCGCGTGGCGCGCCTGCTGCCGGGCATCGGGCCGGCGACGGCGACACGGTTGCTTGATGCGATGGCGGCGAACGCGGACCCGACAGCGGGCATGCAAGCCTTCGTCGCTCCCCCGGCGGTCGCTGAAGATTGGGCGCGATTTCTGCACGTTTTTCTTCTGCTGCGGCGGGCGAAGTCTCCGTGGCCAGCCGAAATGGAGCTCGTCGCGCAGTGGTACGAGCCGCATCTGCAGCGCATGTACGACGACGCATTCGTGCGGCTGCGAGACGTGGCGCAACTCCAGCAGATCGCGGCCACTTATCCGTCGCGCGAGCGCTTTCTGACGGAGCTCTCCCTCGACCCGCCTGCCGCGACCAGCGACGAAGCGGGGGCGCCGGGACGCGACGACGATTACCTTATCCTCTCGACCATCCATTCGGCCAAGGGACAGGAGTGGAAGACGGTGCATATCTTGAACGTCGTCGACGGCTGTATTCCCTCGGATATGGGCACCGGAACGGGCGAAGAGATCGAGGAAGAGCGCCGCCTGCTGTACGTCGCGATGACGCGCGCGAAGGACCACCTGCACCTCCTCGTGCCGCAGCGATTCTACGTGCATTCGCAGGCCGCGCACGGCGACCGGCACGTCTACGCTGCGCGCTCGCGCTTCATTCCCGAGAGTATCGCCGGCCTGTTCGATTGCTGTGTCTGGCCGGCCGAGGAGGGTCGAGGGGACGATTTACCGACGCCGGCATCGGACGACAGGCCGGTCATCGATGTCGCGGCGCGGATTCGCGGACTGTGGAGCTGATCCGCTTTCGCGCTGCACGGGCGCGGGCCCGTCGCGCGACGTCGAACCCGCTACCGATCAACCTCGCGACAAAAAAACGGCCGCACAAATCGTGCGGTCGCAAAAACGCAAGCAGAGGAGTCTATGCTGTCTTGCGGTGACGCTTTGACGTGCCCCACGCCGCTAGAGCGCCGGCGCCAATCAGCAGCAGCATGCCCGGCTCCGGAACCAGCTGGAGGGGTCCCGAGTGCTGGACCGAAATGTAGTTCTGCGACAGCGGCGTGTTAGTGCTGACGAATTCGTAGAGCGTCCACCCGGGCGCAAACGTCGAACCGTTGCCGATCGCGTTTAACCAACTCTGTGCCAGGGTCGTCACTGCAGACGGGCTAG
>JALYSM010000001.1 GCA_030854785.1 Pseudomonadota bacterium | reverse complement strand
CGAGCGCACGGGCCGCCAGGCAGCGACCGTCGTCGGGCCCGGGGCGGAGGGCGGCAGTCGATGACGCGCGAGGGTGTCCGCGTCGCGGCGGTGCAGACGCTTTCTGGCGGCGACGTCGATGCCAATCTGCGCTCGATCGAGCCGTTGATCGTCGAGGCTGCGCGCCAGGGCGCGCGGCTGGTCGTGCTACCCGAGTATTTCGGCATCTTTGGCGCGCGGGCAACCGACAAGGTCGCCGCGCGCGAAGTCGAAGGCGCGGGGGTGCAGCAGTCGTTCCTGACGCGCGTCGCGCGCCAATGCGGCATCTGGCTCATCGGCGGCACGGTCCCGATCGCGATTGCCGATGCGGCGCGGGTGCGCGCCGCATCGCTCGTCTTCGCGCCCGACGGGCGGCGCGTAGCACGCTATGACAAGATGCACATGTTCGCCTTCAGCCAGGGCGACGAGCGCTACGACGAGGCCCAAACGATCGAGCCCGGAACGCAGGTCGTGGCATTCGACGCGCCCTGCGGCCGCGTCGGCTTGTCGGTGTGCTACGACCTTCGCTTTCCCGAGCTCTACCGGCGCCTGGGCGACCTAGCGCTGATCGTCGTGCCTTCGGCGTTCACCGCGATCACCGGCGCTGCGCATTGGCATGTGTTGCTCCGGGCGCGCGCGATCGAGAACCAGTGCTACGTGCTCGCCGCTGCACAGGGCGGGCTGCATCCCGGCGGTCGCCGCACGTATGGACACAGCATCTTCATCGATCCCTGGGGCGTTGTAGTCGCAGAGCGCGACGAAGGGCCCGGCATCGTCATCGGCGACATCGACCCCGAGCGGCTCGCGCAGGTACGGCGTGACCTGCCGGCGCTGCAGCACGGGTTTCTGTGATTTCCCGGGTATCGCCTTCGGCTCAACCCAGGCTACGGCTAGCTGCGGCTAACGCTCGAGGCCTTCAACAGCACCAGCACCGCGCCGGCGCCGCCCGCGTGACGCGGAGCTTCGCAGTACGCGAGGACCTCGTCGCGCTGCGTCAGCCAGCGCCGTACCTTCCCTTTGAGCACGGGTTCGCGGTTAGGCGAGGACAGTCCTTTGCCGTGAACCACCCGTACGCAGCGCCAGCCGTAGTTGCGGGCATCATTGAGGAAATCCGCGAGGGCGTCGCGCGCCTCGTCGCGGTTGAGTCGATGCAAGTCGAGTTCGCCTTGCACTGACCAATGGCCGCGCCGCAACCGCGCGAGCACATCGCTGGCGAGGCCTTTGCGCAGAAACGTCTGCTCGGCTTCGATCTCCTGGCCAACATCCCAGGTGGCCGGCGAAGACTCGACCCCATGCTTGCTCATAGCGAGCGCCTCGGCTTCATCGGCAAGGCGCTTCGCGGGCAGGCTCGCAGGGCGGGTGCGTACGACCGAGGCTCGATTGCGAGATCGCAACGGTTTGACGTCGGCGAACGCCTGGGAGAGATCGATGTCGGGATCGGCGGGCTTGGGCCGCGCCACGTTGCGCGCCGCGGCCAAAGGCGGAGTCGCCTTGCCCGAATCAGGCGCCGCCTTCCGCGCCGTCGCCAGCAGCGCCTTGAGCTCGCTTAGCTTGGCCACGGGCCGCGCCTCTTACGCAACCGATTCGAGATACGCTTCGGCATCGAGAGCGGCCATGCAGCCCGTTCCGGCGCTGGTGACCGCCTGGCGATAGACATGATCAGCGACATCACCTGCGGCGAAAACACCGGGGACGCTCGTACTGGTAGCGTTGCCCTGGCTGCCGCCGGTAACTTTAATGTAGCCGTTCTTCATCTCGAGCTGGCCCTCGAACAACTGCGTGTTGGGAGTGTGGCCGATCGCGATGAACACGCCTTGCACTTCGAGGTCGCGCGTCGCGCCGTTGCCTGCGTGTTTGACGCGTACACCCTTGACTCCCGAACCATCGCCGAGAACCTCGTCGAGTACATGATCGAAGAGCACCTGCACATTGCCGCCTTCGCGAGTCTTGGCCAGCAAGCGGTCGATGAGTATCGCTTCGGCGCGGAACTTGTTGCGGCGATGCACCAGCGTCACCCGGTGGGCGATGTTCGACAGATACAGCGCCTCTTCGACCGCGGTATTGCCGCCGCCGATGACGACGACGTCCTGACCCTTGTAGAAAAAGCCGTCGCAGGTCGCGCAGGCGGACACGCCCTTGCCCATGAACGCCTGCTCCGACGGCAACCCCAGATACCGCGCCGACGCGCCAGTGGCGATGATCAGCGCATCGCAACTGTACGTCCCCGAATCGCCGACCAGGTGAAACGGGTGCTCGTCGAGCCGGACGGAGTGAATCTGGTCGAATACGATCTCGGTCTCGAAGCGCTCGGCGTGCAGCTGAAACCGCGCCATCAGGTCGGGGCCCTGGACGCCGACGGCGTCGGCGGGCCAGTTGTCGACGTCGGTGGTCGTCATAAGCTGTCCGCCCTGCGCCAGACCCGTGATCAGCACGGGCTTCAGGTTAGCGCGCGCAGCGTATACTGCGGCGGTGAACCCGGCCGGACCGGAACCGAGGATTAGCAGGCGCGCGTGCTTGGGAGTCATGGGTGCTGCTGTTCGAGGAGCGCCATCGCAGCCAAAATTCGAGCGATTCTAACCGATGTGGGGGTGCTCCTCCGGGAGCCCAACCTGGTGCGCCCCCGCACCCGGCCCATGTATAATGTGCGGCGTGAAGTACGCTCCACAATCCGATGATTTTTAAGCAAAATAGTGTCGTGAAAAACCGTCGGTCGAGCCGCCCGAAGCCATCGCGCTCGCCCAAGACTGCCGCCCTCGTCCGCGAATCCTGGTGGCTGCTCGTCGTCGCGCTGCTCGCCTTCCTTACGCTCACGCTCGCGACATATCACAAGTCCGACTCCGGGTGGTCATATTCAGGTACCGGCGCGACGATCGAGAACAAGGGCGGCGTCGTCGGCGCTTGGCTTTCTGATCTCGTGTTCTATCTTTTCGGTCTTTCGGCGTGGTGGTGGGTTTTTGCCGGGATCGTTCTGGTGGTCGCCGGTTACCGGCGGATTGTCGCGCCCGCCCGCGCCGAGGTCGAAGGCCGTCACCATCCGTGGCTTGCCGTGCCGGGCTTTGTCGTCCTGCTGCTCGCCAGTGCGGCGCTCGAAGCGCTCCGGCTGTATCGCCTGCCGGCTACCTTGCCGCAGCAGCCAGGCGGCGCGATCGGCGACCTGATCGGCAACGGCCTTGCCCGCGTGCTCGGGTTCAACGGCGCGACGCTGTTGCTGATCGCGCTGTTGGCGATCGGCTGGACACTGCTCACGGGAATGTCCTGGCTAAAGCTGATGGAGCGCATCGGCAGCGGCGTCGAAGCGGCAATCGTCTGGGCGCGAAAACGCCGCGAGGATCGCCGCGACCGGCAGATCGGCGCCGCCGCGCTCGAGTTGCGCGAGCACGCTGTCGAGGCCGCGCGCGAATTCGACGACGAGCGCGAACCGGTAGTCGTCGTGCCCTCCGTGGTCGAGGTGCCCAAGTCCGAACGCGTCGTCAAGGAAAGGCAGAAGCCGCTGTTCCAGGATTTGCCTGATTCGCCCCTGCCACCGCTGGCTCTGCTCGAGGAAGCGCCGTCGGCGCAGGAACAGATCAGTGCGGACACGCTCGAGTTCACCTCGCGGCTGATCGAGCGCAAGCTGGCCGACTTCGGCGTTGCGGTAAAGGTGCTCGCCGCGTATCCGGGGCCGGTGATCACGCGCTTTGAAATCGAGCCGGCGATCGGCGTCAAGGGCAGCCAGATCGTCAGCCTGATGAAGGACCTGGCGCGCGCGCTCTCGGTAGTGAGTATCCGTGTGGTCGAAACCATACCGGGCAAATCCTGCATGGGGCTCGAGTTGCCGAATCCGCGCCGGCAGCTGGTACGGCTGGTCGAACTGCTCTCGTCGGCGGCGTATAACGATCTCCCGAGTCCGCTGTCGCTGGCGCTGGGCAAGGACATTGCCGGCAAAGCGGTAATCGTCGATCTGGCACGCATGCCGCACCTGCTGGTCGCCGGAACGACGGGGTCGGGCAAGTCCGTCGCGTTGAACGCCATGATCCTGTCGCTGCTCTACAAGGCCGAGCCACGCCAGGTGCGGCTGATCCTGATGGACCCGAAGATGCTCGAGCTGTCCGTCTACGAAGGCATTGCACATCTGCTCGCGCCCGTCGTTACCGACGTCAAGCTTGCCGCCAATGCGCTCGGCTGGTGCGTCGGAGAGATGGAGCGGCGCTACCGGCTGATGTCGACGCTGGGCGTGCGCAACCTTGCCGGCTACAACGCGCGGATCGTCGAAGCACGCAAGGCGAAGAAACCGCTGACCAACCCCTTCTCGCTGACGCCGGAGAATCCCGAGCCGATCGAGGAAATGCCGCTGATCGTCGTGGTGATCGACGAGCTAGCCGACCTGATGATGGCGACCGGCAAGAAGATCGAGGAGCTGATCGCGCGGATCGCGCAAAAGGCGCGCGCGGCCGGTATCCACGTGATCCTCGCGACGCAGCGACCGTCGGTCGACGTCATCACCGGTCTAATCAAGGCCAACATTCCCTCGCGCATCGCGTTCCAGGTCGCGAGCAAGATCGATTCGCGCACCATCCTCGATCAGATGGGCGCCGAAACGCTGCTCGGGCAGGGTGACATGCTGTACCTGCCGCCCGGAACCGGCCATCCGCAGCGGGTGCACGGAGCGTTCGTGTCCGATGGCGAGGTGCACCGGGTGGTCGAGCACCTCAAGGCTCAGGGCGGTCCGCAATATCACGACGGCATCCTTGACGGCGCGGCGAACGGAGAGAGCGAGGAGGGCATCGGCATCGACGCCGGCAACGCCGAAGCCGACCCGATGTACGATCAGGCGGTTGCGGTCGTGCTCAAGACGCGGCGGCCATCGATCTCACTGGTGCAGCGCCACCTGCGCATCGGTTACAACCGCGCTGCACGGCTTATCGAGCAGATGGAGCGCGCGGGCCTTGTTTCCGCGATGCAGACCAATGGCAATCGGGAGGTCCTCGTGCCCGTCGGCAAGGAATAGAAGCCATCTCAATAGCTGCTGTGCGCCCCAATCGCTTTGTCGTGCTTAGTTGGCAGATGAGGCTCGCCCCTCGCCGTACCCCTTCTGTACTGTCTCGGGGCTCGCTGCGGGCCTTCGCGCGCTTGGGGCTGCTCGCGACGCTCTTGAGACGGCTTCCGGCGCTCTCGATAAGCTTGGCGATTGGCGCGCTGTGCTTGCTCCCAACGCTAGCGCAGGGAGCGAACTTGGATCGTTTGCGCGCGTTCGTCCACGATACGCAGACCGCGCGCGCGAATTTCACGCAGACGGTCACCGACAAGAACGGGCGCATGGTGCAACAGGCGAGCGGAGAGTTTGCGATTGCCCGCCCCGGCAAGTTCCGCTGGAACGTCGAGAAGCCGTACAAGCAGCTGCTCGTCGGCGACGGCGAACGGGTGTGGATTTACGACGCGGACTTGAACCAGGTGGTCAAGCGCCGCAACGACAAGGCGCTGGGCACGACGCCTGCGGCATTGCTCGCCGGCAAGGACGACGTGGAGCGGGCGTTCGACTGGCGTGAGCTACCTCCGGCGGATGGCCTCGACTGGCTGGGCGCCACACCCAAAGACAAGGAATCGAGCTTCAGCGACATCCGCCTCGGCTTCGATGCCTCCGGCCTGGCCGCGCTGGAGATCTTCGACAATTTCGGGCAGCGCACGTTGATCAGGCTCGCGCAGCTCGAGCGCAATCCGCAGCTGGCTGCCGAGCTGTTCAAGTTCACCCCGCCCAAGGGCGCCGATGTCGTCGGCGACTGATTTGTTTTCGGTTGCCAACCCCGCGACGCCGCTTGCCGAGCGCCTGCGGCCGAAAACGGTCGAGGGGGTTGTCGGGCAGCGCCATCTTTTGGGGCCAGGTAAGCCGCTGGCCGTCGCGTTCGCATCGGGCAAGCCGCACTCGATGATCCTGTGGGGACCGCCCGGTTCGGGAAAAACGTCGCTCGCACGGCTGATGGCCGACGCGTTCAACGCGGAGTTCATCGCCATTTCCGCGGTCCTCGCCGGGGTCAAGGATATCCGCGACGCGGTCGCGCGCGCCGAAGCGACTCTCGCGCAGTCGCGGCGGCACACGATCCTGTTCGTCGACGAAGTGCATCGCTTCAACAAGGCGCAGCAGGATGCGTTTCTTCCCTTCGTCGAGCGCGGTCTCATCACGTTTATCGGTGCCACGACCGAGAATCCTTCGTTCGAGGTGATCGGCGCGCTCTTGTCGCGCGCCGCGGTGTACGTCCTGGAAGCGCTCAAGCCCGACGAGCTGGAAGAGTTGCTCGACCGGGCGCTTGCGGCGGTGATGCCGGGCGTCGCGATGGCGGCGGCGGCCCGCGACGCGATCATCGCCTACGCCGACGGCGACGGTCGCAGGCTCATCAATCTCGTCGAGCAGTTGGGCGTAGCCGCGGCCGGTCGCCGCGACGTCGACCTTGCGTTCGTCGAAACAACGATCGTGCGCAGCCTGCGCCGCTTCGACAAGGGCGGCGAGGCGTTCTACGACCAGATTTCGGCGCTGCACAAGGCGGTGCGCGGCAGCGACCCCGACGCGGCGCTCTATTGGTTATGCCGCATGCTCGACGGTGGTGCGGATCCACTCTACGTCGGCCGGCGCATGATCCGCATGGCGAGCGAGGACATCGGGCTCGCCGATCCGCGCGCGCTGCGTCTCGCGCTCGACGCGGTCGAGACCTACGAGCGCCTCGGCACGCCGGAGGGCGAGCTGGCGCTCGCCGAGGCCGTGATCTATCTGGCCTGCGCGGCCAAGAGCAACGCGGTGTATGTCGCCTACGGCAAGGCGCGCGCCTTCATCGCCGAGGACGGATCGCGACCGGTGCCGCTGCGCATACGCAATGCGCCGACGCGGCTGATGAAGGCTCTCGGCTACGGCAAGGGGTATCGCTACGCTCCCGACGAAGACGACGCTTATGCCGCCGGCGAGCGCTATCTGCCCGACGGTATGCCCGAAGTCTCCTTCTACGTGCCGACGGAGCGCGGGCTCGAGGCGAAGATCGCCGAAAAGCTCGCAGCGCTGCGTAAGCGCGACGCAAAAGCGCAAAACGACGACGAAGGCAAGCCGTAAACGGCGCAGGATCCTGGCGCGATCGTCATGAGTTTCGCGACGCGTGTTGGGGCCGTTTGCTAGAATTTGCGCATGCTCGACATTCAGCTGCTGCGCAAAGATCCTGCCGGCGTTGCTCTTCGCCTGCGCGACCGGGGGTATGTGCTCGACACCGAAAAATTCGAGCGGGTCGAGACGGAACGGAAGGCGATCCAGACCCGAACCCAGGCGCTGCAGGCCCGGCGCAATGCTCTGTCCAGAGAGATCGGCGCTGCGAAGGGCAGGGGTGAAGACACGTCGGCGCCGATGACCGAGGTCGTCGCGATCGGCGATGAGCTGAGCGCACTGGAGCGTCAGCTCGCGGACATCCAGGCCGGTTTGCGCGACTGGCTCCTCGCCATGCCCAATCTGGCGCACGCGAGCGTCCCCATCGGGCACTCCGAGACGGACAACGTCGAGGTGCGGCGCTGGGGCGCGCCGCGCTCGTTCGACTTCGAGCCCCTGGATCACGTCGCTATCGGCGCCGCGGTCGGAGGTCTCGAATTCGCGGCGTCGGCGAAGCTTTCCGGCGCGCGCTTCTATACGTTGCGCGGTCCCGTTGCGCGCCTGCACCGCGCGCTGGCGCAACTGATGCTCGACACGCATACGACCGAGCACGGATACGCCGAGTGTTACGTGCCTTATATCGTCAACGCCGAAATGCTGACTGGCACCGGGCAGCTGCCGAAGTTCGAGGACGATCTGTTCTGGGTGATCAAGGGCGGCGCACCCGACGAAGCGCGCATGTACCTGATTCCGACGGCGGAGGTATCGCTCACGAACCTGATCCGCGACGAGGTCGTGCCGCGTGAAAGACTGCCGCTGAAGCTGACTGCGCACACCCCGTGCTTTCGTTCGGAGGCAGGCAGCTACGGGAAGGATACGCGCGGCATGATTCGCGTCCACCAGTTCGACAAGGTGGAGATGGTGCAGATCGTGCATCCCGACCAGTCGTACGACGCACTCGAAGAGATGACAGGTCACGCCGAGCGGATCCTGCAGAAACTGGAACTGCCGTACCGGGTGGTAACACTATGCACCGGCGATACCAGCTTCGCCGCGGCGAAGACCTACGATCTCGAGGTGTGGCTGCCTGGACAGAGCAAGTATCGAGAAATCTCCTCGTGCTCGAACTGTGAGGCTTTTCAGGCGCGGCGCATGCAGGCGCGCTTCCGCAGTTCGCAGGGCAAGCCGGAGCTGGTGCATACCTTGAACGGTTCCGGGCTCGCGGTCGGCCGCACGCTCGTCGCCGTGATGGAGAACTACCAGCGCGCCGACGGCGGCATCGATGTCCCGGCGGCGTTACGACCCTATATGAGCGGCATCGCCACTATTGCCCCGTCATATTGACAGCGTAGAAGCCATCGCAGAATCGTTACGAGCAGCCCCAAGCGCCTCAGTTGCCAAATGAGGGCCCGGAGCGAGCCCGGAGACAGTACCTAAGACGTACGGCGAGGGGCGAGCCTCATTTGCCAACTGAGCACGACAAAGCGATTGGGGCGCGCAGTAGATTCTGAATGGCTTCTAAGGCGTGGCTTGCAGCCGCGCGCCGTAGTACGGCTGCTCCAGCCGCAGCAGCACGTCGTAATACGCACGCACGGTTTCGACGAATACGACCGCCTGGCCGCCGCGCGCAACGCCGTGCTTGGTATCGTCGGCGAGATCGGCCTGCGCGAGCAGTGGCAGCGTTTTTTTGAGGTCGCTCCAGGAGTCGGGGTTGAGCTTTCGTCGTGCCGCCAACACGCGCGCATCCTCGAGATGGCCGATGCCGATGTTGAATGCGGCGAGCGCGATCCAGGTCCGATCGGGCTCGGCGATCCGTTGCGGCAAGCCGCGCTTCAGGTCGGCGAGGTAGCGCGCGCCGGCGGTGATGCTTTGCCGCGCGTCGAGGCGGTCGACGACCCTCAATCGCCTGGCGGTATCCTCGGTCAGCATCATCATTCCGCGGACGTTGGTCTCGCTTGTCGCCTGTGGATTCCAGTGCGATTCCTGATACGCGATTGCCGCGGCGAGCCGCCACTCGATGCCGCTTTGCTGTTGCGCCTGATGGAAAATGGCGGCGTAAGCCGGGAGCACGGTGCGGATCCGCTCCTGGAAGACCGCCGCGTCGATGCGCTCGACGCGACGCGCATAGCCGTAGTAGCGATCGATGAGCCGCTGTAGCGTTCCGTCCCTGAGCAGTCGCTCGAAGAAGGCATCGGCCTTGTCGCGCAGCGCCGCCTGCGCGGCGGGCAACAGCCACACAAGGTCCTGTTTCGGACCGACTGCGAACGCGGTCTCGACGTTCAGGAACACGTTGCGCGCGGCCGCGGCCTCGTTCGACGCGACCACCGCATACCCCAGCGAGCCTTCGGATACCTGCTCGATCAGTCCGTCCGCCGCCGGCAAACCCAGTGGCCGCCATTGCACGTCGGGGTGATCGGCGCGCACTTTCGCGAGCGTTGCTTCGAGCCCTGTGCCTTCGACGATGCCCACGATCTCGCCGGTCAGGTCGCTCCAGGATTCGGGCTTGAAACCGTCGCTGTTGTAGACGAGCACGGGCTCGATCGCGTAATAGCCGCGGGTGAATATCAGCGGCGCCGCGCCGGTCACGCTGCTGTTCGCGGGACGGTAAAGACCTCCGGCACCGATATGCGCTTCGCCGTTCGAGGTTTCGGCGATCAACTGCCACGGGTTCTCGACCGATATCACTCTGAGCGCAAGTCCGAGCTCCTTGGCGAACAGGCCGGCAAGATCGCGATCGAGGCCCGCCGCGACGCCTTCGGGTCCGATGAACCAGGTCGTCGGGCCCGGCCGCATCGCGATCACCAGCTCCTGCGTCGGCTTTTGCGGCGGCGGCGCAGGAGGCGGACCGCATGCGGTCAGGGCGCCGATGCAGCTCCACAGGATGAATTTAGAACCTCTAACACAGTGAAGCACGTATGCGTTGCTGGCCACAAACGGCCGCTGGCACGACGCAGGGCGCAGCGAATAGTGGAGCCTATTCGCAAGCCCGGCAACAACGCCAGCGGCCGCTAACTTGGCAAATGAGGCCGCAACCCGAAGGGCTGGCCGCGATTTGGGCCCCATCGCTTTGTCGCAAGCCACTTGCTTGGGGCCTACCAAGCGGCGTGGCTTGCTTCGCGCACTTGAGCCCAAATCGTGCCAGCGCATCACGCGTTTCACTGTGTTAGAGGTTCTTACGCAATCCGGGCCTGATGCAAGACGCGCTCGATGCGATTATAGGCGTCGCCACGGTGTCATGTTCGGATGCGCATCGACCTCTGGTTGCGCGATATCCTGCGCGGGCAATACTGCGCTTGCCGCACAGGCGTCGTTCGCAGATAATGAGGGCGCATGTCCGCTCGCAGTGGCAACGAACAACGGCGGGCCGCCCCGCATTGCATGGTGGTAAACCTGGTCAGGTCCGGAAGGAAGCAGCCATAGCCAATCTCCGCAAGTGCCGGGGGTACGGCTCGCCGCCCCTCTTTCGCGTCAGTTCGGCTGAAAAGTACTGTGCAATGAGCTATCAGGCCCTCGCCCGCAAGTGGCGGCCGAAGACATTCGCCGAGCTCGCGGGCCAGGAGCACGTCGTTCGGGCGCTTTCGAACGCGCTCGAGCGCGGACGGCTGCACCATGCGTATCTGCTCACCGGAACGCGCGGCGTCGGCAAGACGACGATTGCCCGCATCCTCGCCAAGAGCCTCAACTGCGCAAAAGGCGTTACGGCAACGCCTTGTGGCGTCTGTCCGGCGTGCGTCGACATCGATGCGGGCCGCTTCGTCGATCTGCTCGAGCTCGATGCGGCGTCCCATACCGGCATCGACAACATGCGCGAGATTTTGGACAACGCGCGCTACGCGCCGACGCTGGGGCGCTACAAGGTGTATCTCATCGACGAAGTGCACATGCTGTCGAAGGCGGCCTTCAACTCGATGCTGAAGACGCTGGAGGAGCCGCCGGAGCACGTGAAATTCGTCCTCGCGACGACGGATCCCCAGAAGATTCCCGTAACGGTGCTGTCGCGCTGCCTCCAGTTCAATCTCAAGCTTTTGCCGGCGCCGCTGATCGCGAAACGGCTGGCCGAGATCCTGCGCGCAGAGGAGGTGTCCTTCGAGGATGCGGCGCTAGCCTTGATTGCGCGAGTCGCGCACGGATCGATGCGCGACGCGCTGTCGGTGCTCGACCAGGCGATCGCCTACGGTGCTGGCGAGGTGCGCGAAGGCGTTGTGCGCACGATGCTCGGTGCGGCCGATGCCGATTATGTCTACCGAATCGCCGATGCGTTGATCGCGCGCGATGGGCCCGCGCTGTTGGCCGAAGCGCGAGCGCTTGCTGAACGCAGCGTATCGCTTGGCAACGCGCTTGAGGAGCTGGCCGCATTGTTCCATCGCATCGCGGTCTGCCACACCGTGCCCGAAGCGGCCGAGGCACTCCCCGACGCGGCACGATTAACGGCTCTGGCGCGGGCGTTCGCGCCCGAATCGGTGCAGCTTGCGTATCAGATCTGCGTGCAGGGCCGCGCCGATCTCGCCTTGGCTCCCGACGAGCCAACCGGCTTCTCGATGACACTCCTCCGTTTGCTTGCATTCGAGCCCGCGGCTCAGTCGAACGTGGACACCGTGGCCGCACCGCGTGCCGCGCCCGCGACGCGGCAAGACAACGCGCCGACGGAGACGGAATCGTCTGCCATGAGCGCAAGCGCGCGCGATCCGGCAATCGCGCTCTCTGCGGCACCGACGGCGCAGGTGCTTACGGAAGCGCCGGAACCGTCCGCATGGCCGGCATTCGTGACCGGCATGAAACTGTCCGGCATGGCGTTGCAACTCGCCGCACAAACCGAGCTCAAAGCGGTCGTCGGCAATGAGTTTGTATTGGCCGTTCCGGAACCGTCGCGCCACTTGACCGACAGGGCATACGCCGACAAGCTGAAGGCGGCGATCGAGCAGGTTCTCGGACGCCGCGTGCGATTGCGCTTCGAGATCGGCGGCGCCGCGGCGACGACGCTGGCGGCGCAGGAAAAGCGCGAGCGCGATGCGGCGCAGGCGAAGACTGAAGCCGCGTTCCGCGACGATCCGTTCGTCCAGGATGTCCTGTCGCGCTTCGACGCGCGTATCAAGCCCAATTCGATCAAACCGGTCTGACTCGAACGGAGTTGGCAACGATGATGAAAAACCAGCTGGCCGGCCTGATGAAGCAGGCACAGGCGATGCAGGACAACATGAAAAAGGCGCAGGAGGCCATTGCCGCGATGGAAGTCGAAGGCGAGGCGGGCGCGGGCATGGTCAAGGTCGTGATGACCGGCCGCCACGACGTCAGGCGCGTGAGCATCGATCCCAGTTTGCTCGGCGAAGACAAGGACATGCTCGAGGACCTCGTGGCCGCTGCGGTCAACGATGCCGTGCGCAAGGTCGAAGCGGCCTCGCAGGAAAAGATGGCGGGCCTCACCGCGGGTCTGCCGTTACCGCCGGGGTTCAAACTGCCCTTCTGATGGAGCCGCTCGGGAGCCTCGAGGAACTGACCCAGGCGCTGCGCTGTTTGCCCGGTGTCGGCCCGAAGGCGGCACAGAGGATGGCATTGCATCTGCTGCAGCACGACCGCGACGGCGCGCAGCGGCTGTCGCGCGCGCTCGACGCGGCAACGCAGACGATTCGTCACTGCGAGCGCTGCAACACGTTCACCGAAGGCGAGCTCTGCGCGCTATGCCGTTCATCCAAGCGCGACCCGGCGCTGCTCTGCGTCGTCGAAACTCCGGCCGACTTGTTGATGATCGAGCACACGCAGGCTTACAGTGGACTCTATTTCGTGCTGATGGGACGCCTGTCGCCGCTCGATGGTATCGGCCCGAAGGAAATCCGCCTCGACCGTCTGCTCAAGCGCGCGCTGGACGGCGTCGTGCGCGAAGTCGTATTGGCGACGAACTTTACCAACGAGGGCGAGGCGACCGCGCATTACATCGGCGAGTTGCTCGCCGCGCGCGGCCTCGTCGCAACGCGACTGGCTCGAGGGGTGCCGGTCGGCGGCGAGCTGGAATACGTCGACAGCGGCACGCTGGCGCAGGCGCTGCGCGACCGCCGCGCCCTGGCCTGACGCCCCCGAGGCATGCCAGAGTGGACGGCTCGGGCGTGGTGAGTATAATCGGTCGCAGATCGCGGCGAGGGACGTTGACCGCGGCCAGGAGCGGTGGGGGACTTCCACGCGAGATCCTCCCCAGATGCAGCGCCATGCCATTCCTAAGGAGGAGTCATGAATCGCAGCAGCGAATTGCAGTCGAAGGTGAAGCAGCCGGAATCGGGCACCGGAACGCGCCGCAAGTTCCTCAAGGCGGCAACCGGCGTCGCCGCAGGTGCCGCGGCGCTGGGCTTCCCGATGATCGCCAAGTCGCAGGCGCCGATCGTCATCAAGATGCAGGGCGCCTGGAGCGCCACCGATATCTTCAATGAATTTGCCATGGAATTCGTCACCCGGGTCAACGAGATGTCGGGAGGGCGGTTGAAGGTCGACTACCTCGTCGCGGGCGCGGTGGTGAAAGCGTTCGAGGTGACCGACGCGGTGAGCAAGGGGGTGCTCGATGCGGGGCACACCGTGCCCGTCTACTGGTACGGCAAGTCCAAGGTCGCTTCGCTGTTCGGCTCCGGACCGATCAACGGTATGGACGCGTTCCAGACCCTTTCCTGGATCTACCGCGGCGGCGGCCTCGAGCTCTACAACGAGCTGCTGACCAAGATCGACCTCAACTACGTCGGCTTCTTCGCTATGCCGATGCCCACGCAACCGCTCGGCTGGTTCAAGAAGACAATCACCGACGCCAGCCAGCTCAAGGGACTGAAATACCGGACCGTGGGTCTCGCGGCGGACCTGTTCCAGGAGATGGGCTCGAAGGTGACCCAGCTGCCGGGCGGCGAAATCATTCCCGCGCTGGAGCGCGGCGTGATCGATGCGTTCGAGTTCAACAACCCAACCTCGGACCGGCGCTTCGGCTCCGCGGACGTGATCAAGAATTACGAGCTGGGCTCGTTCCACCAGGCGATGGAATTCTTCGAGATCGTCATCAACAAGAAGAAATGGGACGCGATGCCGAAGGATCTGCAGGCGATCTGGCGCTACGGCGTCGAGGCGGCGTCGCAAGCCAACTACTGGACAGCGATGAAGAACTACCCGAAGGACCTGCAGGACCTGATCCACAAGGACAAGGTCAACGTGACTCGCACGCCGCGATCGGTGTTCCAGGCGCAGCTCGTGGCCTGGGATACGCTGACGAAGCGGCTTTCGGACGAGGATCCGTTCTTCAAGCGGGTAGTCGACTCGCAGCGTGCGTGGGCCAAGGACGTCTGCTACTACTGGTTCCTGAACGATGCGGAATTCAAGATGGGTTACGAGCACGTCTTCAAGACCAAGCTCCCGACGGCCTAAAGGTACGCGACATCGGGAGATTCAACCGGGGCGGCGCTCGTTGCGCCGCCCGTTTTCTGTCGGGGCGCGCGATCGCGCGCGGGGGCTCGCAGAATGATCAGCCGCTTCATCTACGGCGTCGACCAGCTCTCCAGGACGGTCGGGCACGCCTTCGCCTGGTGCATCATCATCCTGACGCTCGGCACGTCGTACGAGGTGTTCGTGCGCTACGTGCTGAACAATCCGACGAGCTGGGCGTTCGACTTCAGCTATCTGATGTATGGCGCGCTGTTCTTCATGGCGGGGGCGTACACGCTGTCGCGCAACGGCCACGTGCGCGGTGATTTCCTCTACCGCATGTGGCGTCCGCGGACTCAGGGCATTGTGGAGCTGTCGCTCTACATCCTGTTCTTTTTTCCCGGCGTGCTCGCGCTCGTGTATGCCGGATGGCAATACGGCATCGAGGCGTTCAGGCTCCGGGAGGTGAGCGTCAACAGCCCGGCGGGTATCCCCATATGGCAGTTGAAGCTCCTGATCCCGTTCGGCGGCGGGCTGCTCGCCCTGCAGGGCGTCGCTGAGGTGCTGCGCTGCATTCAATGCATCCGCGACAACCGCTGGCCGCCGCGTCTGCACGACGTCGAGGAGCTGGAAAACGTGCTGATCCAGCAGCACGCCGCCGAGGAAGCGGCGAAACAAGGGAGCGCAAAATGAGCGACCCGGCCATCGCCCTGATGATGCTGGGGCTGTTCATCTTCCTCATCCTGCTGGGTTTTCCGATCGCGTTTACGCTGATGGGGATGGCCGTCGGATTCGGCTTCTACGCCTACTACCAGCCGGGACAGGAGTTCTTCGACAGCAGGCTGTTCTACCTGCTGACGCAGAACGTCTGGAGCATCATGAGCAACGACGTGCTGGTCGCGGTGCCGTTGTTCCTGTTCATGGGCTACGTCATCGAGCGATCCAACATCCTCGATCGCCTGTTCCACAGCCTGCAGGTCGCGCTGCGCCACATCCCGGGTTCATTGGCAGTCGCGGCGCTCCTGACCTGCGCATTGTTCGCCACGGCCACCGGGATCGTGGGGGCCGTGGTGACGCTGATGGGGCTGCTGGCGTTTCCGGTGATGCTGAAGGCGGGCTACGACCAACGGCTGTCGGCGGGCGTCATCTGCGCGGGCGGCACGCTCGGCATCCTGATTCCGCCCTCGATCATGCTGATCGTGTACGGGACAGCCGCCTCGGTCTCCGTGGTGAGGCTCTACGCCGCGGCGATGATCCCGGGCTTCCTGCTCGCGGGGCTCTATGTCGTCTACGTGATCGCGCGCGTGGTCATCAATCCGAAGCTTGCGCCGAAGCTTCCGAAGGAGCAAAGCGACGTGCCGTGGGCCAAGGCTTTCCTGCTGCTCGCGCAAGCCTTCGTGCCGCTCGCTGTGCTGATCGCCTCGGTGCTGGGCTCGATCCTGTTCGGGCTGGCGACGCCGACCGAGGCGGCGGCCGTGGGCGCGCTCGGCAGCCTGGCGCTGGCCGCGGCCTACCGGGCCCTCACCTGGCAGCGCCTCCGGGAGGCGGTCTACCTTACCGCGCGCACCTCGGCGATGGTGTGCTTTCTGTTCGTCGGCTCCTGGACCTTCTCCTCGGTGTTCTCGTACCTCGGCGGCGAGGGCATGATCAAGAATTTTGTGCTCGCGTTGGACCTCAACCGGGAAGGATTCCTGATTCTTTCGCAGGTCATCATCTTCCTGCTCGGCTGGCCGCTGGAATGGACCGAGATCATCATCATCTTCGTGCCGATCTTTCTGCCGCTGCTGCCGCACTTCAACGTCGACCCGATGTTCTTCGGCATCCTGGTGGCGCTCAACCTGCAGACGTCGTTCCTGACCCCGCCGATGGCGATGTCGGCGTACTACCTGAAAGGCATCGCACCCCCCTTCGTGCAGCTGTGGACCATCTTCATGGGCTGCTTCCCCTTCCTTGGCATGGTGTTCATTACGATGTTCCTGGTGCATTTTTTCCCGCGCTTGATGTTCTGGCTGCCGAATCTCTTCTACGGCGGCTGAGCCCGTCATGGACACTGCCCGGCTCCACTGGCTTTCGGCGACCGACGCCGCGCGCGCGATCCGCGAAGGCACGCTCAGCGCCGAGCAGTTGATGGAAGCCTGCCTCGCGGCGGTGCAGGAGGCGGATGCCCAGGTGCAGGCCTGGGCTTTTCTCGACCCGGAGCACGCGCTCGAGCAGGCGCGCGCGCGTGATCGAGACCGGCGCGAAGGCCGGCCAGTGGGCCCGCTGCACGGCATTCCCGTCGGCATCAAGGACATTTTCGACACCGAGGACATGCCGACCGAGGACGGCACGGTTCTGCACGCCGGACGCAGACCCGCCCGCGATGCGGCCGTCGTGGCGATGCTGCGCGCGGCTGGGGCAGTCATCATGGGGAAGACCGTGACGACCGAGCTTGCGACCTATTCGCCCGGCAAGACACGAAATCCGCACAACCCCGCGCACACCCCCGGCGGCTCGTCGAGCGGCTCAGCCGCGGCCGTCGCCGCGGGGATGGTCCCGCTCGCCCTGGGGACCCAGACGAATGGTTCGCTGATCCGGCCCGCGGCGTTCTGCGGCGTGTACGGTTTCAAGCCAACCTTCGGACTCATTCCGCGAAGCGGCGTGCTGAGGGTCTCGCGCACACTGGACCAGGTCGGCGTCTTCGGGCGCACGCTGGCGGACGTCGCCCTCGCTGCCGAACAGCTTGTCGGTTACGACGAGCGCGACCCGGACACGCGGCCGAAAGCCCGCTCTCCTCTCGTCGCCACGGCTTCGGAGGAACCCCCGCTCCCGCCGCTGCTCGCGTACGTCAAGGGTCCCGTATGGGATCGCGCCGGCGAGGAAACCAAAGCGGCATTCGCCGAGCTCGTCTCGGCGCTCTCCGATCGCGTGATCGAAATCGCGCTGCCGGACTCCGCACGCCAGGCGCTCGACTGGCACCGGACGATCATGGAAGCCGAGATGGCCGCAAACCTCGACCTCGAATGGGAAAAAGGGCGCGAGCGGATCTCGCCGTCGCTGCGCGACCAGCTCGCCCGCGGGCGCGAGGTGAAGGCACTCGACTACCAGCGCGCGTGCGCCCGTATACCCCTGCTCAACGAAGGCTTCGGGGAGATTTTCGAGCGTTGCGACGCGATCATCACGCCCGCGGCGCCCGGGACCGCGCCGGAGGGTCTAGACTTCACGGGCGACCCCGCGTTTTGCACCCTGTGGACACTATGCGGAATGCCCGCACTCAGCCTGCCGCTGATGCAGGGTGATAACGGGCTCCCGATGGGGGTGCAACTGGTGGGACGGCATGGGGACGACGCGCGCTTGCTGCGCACCGCGCGTTGGCTCGCGGCTCGGGTTGAAACCGACTGAATAGATACGAAGGAGTTCGACGTGGGATTCAAGATCGCAGGAGCAATTGTCGCAGCGGCACTGCTGATCCTTTTCATCAGCCCCGTCGTGGTCAAGCTCAAGGATGTCGCGCTCAGCGGCGTCGTGCTGGTCGGGCTGGCACTGATGGTCACCGACATCTGGCACTCGCTCAAGTCGAAGGACGACTGACCGCCTTCATGCTTCCGCGATCTGAGCTGGCGAAGGCGTGGGGCGAACCCCGCTGCTGCACGACGAGCTGTCCATGAACTCTAAATTCGGATTGCCTTCCCGGAAGACCGAGACTCGTGTCGCGGTGGACATTCGTCGCAGGTTCCTCAAAGCGGCTACAGCCGCCGGCGCTGCGACACTCGGCTTTCCGATGCTCGCCACAGCGCAAGCCAGGCCGATCAGCATGCGCTGGCAGAGCACGTGGCCAACCAAGGACATTTTCCACGAGTACGCGCTCGACTTCGCAAAAAAAATAAACGACATGGCCGGTGGCGACCTCAGGATCGACGTGCTTCCTGCAGGCGCAGTCGTGCATGCGTCCGGTCTGCTCGATGCCGTGTCCAAAGGCGCGCTCGACGGTGGCCACGGAATGCTTGGTTACCACTACAGAAGACAGAACGCGCTCGCGCTTTGGGGCTCCGGTCCTGCCTACGGCATGGACGGTAATACGCTGCTCGCGTGGCACAAGTACGGCGGCGGCAAGGAGCTGCTCAACAAGATCTATGCCTCGATCGGCGCCAACGTGGTGTCCTTCCCCTACGGGCCGCATCCGACACAGGCGCTCGGCTGGTTCAGAAAGCCGATCACCAAGGTAGACGACTTCAAGGGCCTCAAGTATCGGACCGTGGGCGTCTCCATCGAACTGTTTACCGGGATGGGTGCGGCTGTGAGCGCGCTGCCCGAGGGAGAGATCGTGCCGGCGATGGAACGGGGCCTGCTCGACGCGACCGAATCCAACAATGCGACATCCGACCGCATCCTCGGCCTTCCCGCCGTCTCCAAGGTGTGCATGCTGCAGAGCTTTCACCAGAACGCCGAGCAACTAGAAATTATCTTCAACAAGACGACATACGATGCACTTCCCGACAAGCTGAGGGCAATCATCGCCAACGGCGTCGAGGCCGCCTCCGCCGACATGATGTGGAAGTCGATCGACCGGTATTCGAAGGACTACGTCGAACTGCAGACCAAGGACCGCGTCAAATTCTACAAGACGCCGGACTCGATCCTCCAGAGGCAGCTCGAGGTTTTCGATCAGGTTACCCAGAAGAAGTCAGCGGACATCCCGCTGTTTAAGGAAATCATCGAATCGCAGAGGGCATTCGCCGAGCGGACCGTGCGTTGGGACCTCGATACCTACGTGAACCGCAGCCTGGCCTATAACCACTACTTCGGGCCAAAGCCGGCCGCAAAGAAGGCTTGACCTCGGTTGCGCGTGTAGGGTGTCCGGGAGTAACCTCAGCCTCTAATCGGTGCGAGGAGTAACCGATGCTGGTCAGCGAGATCCTCCGCATCAAGGGCAACGCCCTGTTCACGACGCCGCCGAACGGCACGGTCCTCGAAGCGGTCAAGGTGATGGCGCAACACGACATCGGGTCGCTGGTCGTCATGGATCACGGACGGATGGCGGGGATGCTGACCTTTGCCGAAGTGCTGGAGGCTCTGGCGGAGCGGCAGGGACAGCTCGACGAATTGAAAGTCAGCGATATCTACGTGCGCGACCCGTTGGTCGCGACGCCTCACCTAGATGTAATGGAGCTGCGCCGCGTCATGCTCGAACGCCACGCCCGCTATGTCCCCGTTCAGGAAGGCGCCACGCTGCTCGGCGTGGTCTCATTCCACGACGTCGCCAAGGCCGTCTACGAAGAGCAGAGCTTCGAGAACCGCATGCTCAAGAGCTACATCAAGAGCTGGCCCGACGGCGAGAGCCCATAAGGCGAATCAGGTTCGTAGCCTGGGTTGACCCCGGACTTGATCCGGGGAAACCCGGGATTCGCACTGCTCATCCCGGGCTACTCATCCGGGTTACGCTAGTCGCGGCCCAAGAGAAAAATCGCCGGCCGCTTGCCGAGTGACGGCCGCGGCGCCGCACGCCATGCCGCAATCGCGCGGCTTTGCACCTGCTCGGTCTGCAGCGTCAGATCGACGGCGATGCAGAACCTCAATTCCGGACGGCACGCCGAGAGTACCGCGTCGACGAGCGGGTCGTTGCGGTACGGCGTCTCGATGAAAAGCTGGGTCGCTCCGGAGCGCGCGATCGCCTGATCGAGCGTGCGGAGCGCGGTGGTGCGCGGCCCGGGTTTTGTCGGCAGGTAACCGTGGAATGCAAAGGACTGCCCGTTCATTCCCGACGCCATCAACGCCAGCAGCACCGCGGAGGGGCCCACCAGCGGGACGACGGGGATGCCGGCGCGGTGCGCCGCGGCAACGAGCACCGCTCCCGGGTCGGCGACGCCGGGACAGCCCGCATCCGAGATCAAGCCGAGGTCATGGCCGTCGAGCGCAGGTCCAAGCAGCTCCGTCGCCCGGTCAGGGGGCGTGTGCTCGTTGAGTTCCGCCAACGCGATCGACTGCAACGGCCGTTCCGGCGAAAGCGCCTTGAGGAATTGCCGCGCGGCCTTGGGCGTCTCGACGACAAAATGCGCCAGGCCGCGTGCGATATCGATCGTGCGCCGGGGCAGGGCGGCCTCGGGCGGCACGACGCCGAGCAAACTGGGTATGACGTAGAGTCGTCCCTGCGGCATGCGCTAGCGTTGCAGCGTGTTCACGCGGTTAATTCCTTGGCAGCGGCTGCACGCCTTCCGCCGCGAGCAGGTCGATGAGGCGAATCAGCGGCAAGCCGATCAGCGCCGTCGGGTCGTCGCTCGCGACGCGCGTGAACAACGCGATCCCCAGCCCTTCCGACTTGACCGAGCCAGCGCAGTCGAAAGGCATTTCGCGTTCGAGATAGGCCTCGAGAGCCGCGGCATCGAGATGGCGAAAAGTGCTGACGACGTCGACCAGCGCACTCCGGCACACTCCCGTGCGCGCATTGAGGAGCGCGACCGCGGTGTGAAAGATGACGGTATGTCCGCGCATCGCCTGGAGAAGCTTGAGCGCGTGCGCCCGATCGTGCGGCTTGCCCACGGGTTTGCCATGAAATTCGGCAACCTGGTCGGAACCGATGATCAGCGCCTCCGGATGCTTCGGCGCGACCGCGCGTGTCTTGGCCTCCGCCAGCCGGATTGCCGTTTCTGCGGGCGGCTCGCCAGGGCGCGGCGTTTCGTCAATTTCCGGCGGGACGACCCTGAAAGGCAGCCCGAGGCGTTGCAGCAGGTCCTGCCGGTAGCGGGAGCTCGAAGCGAGAATGAGTGCGGGAATCAGCGGTGAGGTCATTGCGAAGTCATTGTTTTGACGGTTTTCTTTGACAGTACGCACCCTGCGGGCTATTATGCTATGTTTGCTTCGACCGCGCTAAGTATCGCAAATCGGTAAGGCGCGCCGAATACAGCCGGCCCGGCAACGATGGCACGGAAAATGACGGTGAAACGGAGTGCAGGGTCGAAGGGCGCGGGACGCTTCGATGCCCTCGACCTGGCGGCGCGCGGCGAAGCGCTCGCCGGAGATGTCGATGTATCGCGGCGGCCGCGCGTAGCCGACCGGCTGGCGCCGGGAACGATCTCGGCGCCGATCGCCTGGCGGATCGACGGGGCGCGCGACGCCCTCGATCGCCCGATGCTGACGGTGACTGTCGAAGGCGACCTGCCGCTGGTATGCCAACGCTGTTTGCAGCCCTTCGATGCGCCGATTGCGCAGCATTCGGAGTTGCTCCTGGCACGGGATGACGACGAGTTTGAGCGGCTGGATGCCGAGGAATTGGAAGTTCTGCAGGCAGCGGCGCCGCTCGACGCGATGACGCTGGTTGAAGACGAGATCCTGCTCTCGCTGCCGTTCGCGCCGCGGCATCCCGAAGGGCTGTGTCCAGCGGGAGCCGCAGCAGGTTCCGGGCCTGACGCGGCGCCGGCGGTGAAAGCAATAACTTCCCCGTTCGCGCGCCTTGCCGCGCTGCGAAAGGCGACCGATAGGAATACTTGAGGAGCAATAGACCATGGCTGTCCAGCAAAACAAGAAATCGGCATCGAAGCGCGGCATGCACCGCGCGCACGACTTTTTGACCAAGCCGTCGCTCGGCGTCGAGCCGGTAACCGGGGAAGCGCACCTGCGCCATCACATCAGTCCCAGCGGCTACTATCGCGGCAAGAAGGTCGTCAAAACCAAGGCTGACACGTAGCCATCCCGTCACGCCGGGAACGTTCGCTCCCGGGCAAAAATCGGGCGCCAGCCTTTGCAGACCGCCCGCAAAGCCGCGTCTCTGTCGGGTAATCCGCGAGGGACGGGTCACAGGTTCCGTAAATGCACGTAACTATTGCCGTCGACGCGATGGGTGGCGATCACGGTCCTCCGGTCACCGTTGTGGCGTCGCTCCAGTTTCTCGATGAAACGCCCGATGCGCGCATCGTCCTCGTCGGCAACGAAGACGCGATCCGGGAAGCGCTTGCCGCTGCGAAGAGCGCAGCCGCCGACCGTATCAGCATCCGGCCCGCGAGCGAAATCGTCGCAATGCACGAGCCTCCAGCCGATGCGCTGCGCCGGAAGAAGGATTCGTCGATGCGCATCGCAATCGATCTCGTCAAGGAAGGCGCTGCGCAAGCCTGCGTTTCGGCCGGCAACACCGGCGCGCTCATGGCGATCTCCCGTTTCGTCCTCAAAACGCTGCCGGGAATCGACCGGCCGGCGATCGCCTCGCAGCTGCCGACGCGCAAGGGCGTCACGACGGCGCTCGATCTCGGTGCCAACGTCAACTGCACGCCGGAGCAGCTGCTGCAATTCGCCGTGATGGGCAGCGCGCTGGTCGCCGCCGTCGAGGGCGTCGAGCGTCCGCGCGTCGGCCTGCTCAACATCGGCGAGGAGGACATCAAGGGCAACGACGTGGTCAAGCAGACGGCGGAGCTGCTCAAGGTCTCCGGGCTTAATTTTTATGGCAACGTCGAAGGCACTGATATCTACAAGGGCACGACCGACGTGATCGTCTGCGACGGCTTTGTCGGCAACGTTGCGCTCAAGACCTCGGAAGGGCTCGCCCTGATGCTCGCGGACTTTCTGCGCGAGGAATTCACCCGCAACATGCTTCGCAGGCTGCTGGCGGTGTTCGCGCTCCCAGTGCTCAACGCTTTCAAGCGTCGCGTCGATCCGCGCCGCTACAACGGCGCGACGCTGATCGGGCTCAAGGGCGTAGTGATCAAGAGCCACGGCTCGGCGGATCCGCTTGCGTTCCGCTACGCGTTGAAGAAAGCGTACGCCGAAGTGACGCATGGCGTGCTCGAGCGGATCACCCAGCGGCTTGCGCTGACGCCCGTGCCCGTTTCGAGCGCGGTGGCGGCCGCCCCGGTTAATTCCGGCGATGCATAGCCGCATCGTCGGCACAGGCAGCTACCTGCCGGCGCAGGTGCTGACCAATGCCGAGCTGGCGAAGCGCGTCGACACCAGTGACGAGTGGATCCGCACCCGCACCGGCATCCGCCAGCGGCACATCGCGGGTCCCGACGAGAAGACCAGCGACCTCGCGCTCGCGGCCGCACGCGAGGCGTTGAACGCCGCGGACCTCGAGCCCGCGGCCGTCGACATGATCGTGCTGGCGACGACGACGCCGGACATGGTGTTCCCTTCGACGGCATGCATCCTGCAGGACAAGCTCGGCACGCGGAACGGACCGGCCTTCGACGTGCAGGCGGTGTGCAGCGGCTTTGTCTACGCGCTGGGTTTGGCCGACCTGATGGTCAAGACCGGGCAGGCGAGGAATGCGCTCGTCGTCGGCGCGGAAATCTATTCGCGCATTCTTGATTGGGATGACCGCGGTACGTGCGTGCTGTTCGGCGACGGTGCCGGCGCGGCAGTGCTGGCGCCTGCGACCGAACCCGGTATCCTTTCGTCCCATCTGCACGCCGATGGCCACTATCGCGACATCCTCGCCGTACCCGGAACGGTCGCGCACGGCGCGGTGAGCGGATCACCGCTGCTGACGATGGAGGGCAACGCGGTCTTCAAGTTCGCGGTCAAGGTGCTCGCGGAAGTCGCTGAGGAAGCGTTGGCGGCCAACGGGCTGACGGCTTCCGCGATCGACTGGCTGATACCACATCAGGCCAATATCCGTATCATGGACGCGACGGCGAAAAAGCTGCACGTTCCGCTCGAAAAGATGGTGACGACGGTCGACAGGCATGCGAACACGTCGGCGGCCTCGATACCGCTGGCGCTCGATCTCGCGGTGCGCGACGGACGCATCCGGTCCGGGCACCACGTCATGCTGCTCGGCGTTGGCGGCGGATTCACATGGGGATCGGTGCTGTTGCGATGGTGAGCCCATGAGCGACGTCCATATGCGTGACACCGCTTCGCCCTCACCCCCGCCCCTCTCCCGCAAGCGGGCGAGGGGAGATTTGTGGTGCAAATGGGCTGTCACCCATTTGCACGAGGATGTGCACCGATGAAACTCGCGCTGGTTTTTCCCGGGCAGGGTTCGCAATCGGTGGGGATGATGAGCCGCTACGAAGCCTTTCCCGTCGTTCGCGACACCTTTGCCGAGGCGTCGACCGCCCTCGGTGAGGATCTGTGGGCACTGGTCGACGGCGGCCCGGACGAGGCGCTCAACCAGACGGTGAACACGCAACCGGCGATGCTCGCGGCAGACATCGC
>JALYSM010000179.1 GCA_030854785.1 Pseudomonadota bacterium | reverse complement strand
GCGGGCCGCCCACTGGTGCTCGTCTATCGCGCAAACCTTCTGCCGGAGCCGCGGCGCGCAACAGACATCTTCCGCAGCGTGGCGCGCGCGGCGGGCGATACCGAGCCATACCTCGTCATGGTGCACGTGCCGGGAATGCCGCCGCCGGGCGAATGGGGATTCGACGCCGGAGTGGAGTTTCCGCCGCATTCGACCGAGGTAAATCCCTTGACCGAGCACATCGAGAAGCTCAATCCGAATTTCGTCGGCGATGTCTGGGATTACGTTTCGGCGGCTCGCTACGCGATCGCGCGCGCCTTGCCCGACTTTCCGCTGTTTCGCGGCGTCATGGTGGGCTGGGACAACACGCCGCGTTTGCAGGACAACGGCCACGTGTTCGTGAACACGCATCCGGAAAATTACCGCCGCTGGCTTTCGGCGATGATCGCGCAGACGCGGCAGACCAAGCCGGCGGAAGAACGTCTCGTGTTCATCAACGCCTGGAACGAGTGGGGGGAGGGTTGCTACCTCGAGCCGGACCGCCAACTCGGTCGCGGCTATCTCGAAGCGACACGGAGCGCCCTGCGAGGCCCGGCCGAGAACGAGGCGGCGGAGCCGGCTAAGCTTCGGTGAATTAAGAGCTCGACAACGCCGCATGGTAAAGTGAAAGTCAATTAAAGCTCGTTGCCATCGATGCTACCGACCGAAATCCGACAATGAGTCGGATTCTTTATGTTAGCCACGATGTCGACCAGCCCCGCGGTGGGATTGGCGTTTTGTATGACCACGTTGCCGCGCTTCGCGCGAATGGGTTCGACGCCTTCATCGTGCACGCCACCAAGGATTTTCGGTATCCATTTGCCCAGCGTGATGTGCCAGTGCTGCACGCGGGCTCCAGCTTCAAGATCCTGAAGACCGATGTTCTAGTTGTCCCCGAGGATTACGCGCCGGTCATCAAAGCGTGCCGCGATCTCGGATGTCGAAAGGTGCTCTTCTGCCAAAACCATTTTCTTGTTTTTCAGGGCATCGCGCCGGGAGAATCCTGGCGCGAATTCGGGTTTACCGACTATCTTTGCGTATCGACTCCGATCCGAGAGGTAATGAAACGGTGGTTCGACGTTAGCGCAAGCATTGTGAGACCGTGCATCGACCGAGTTTACTTCAGCGAGAGGGTCAAACCGATCGATTCCCCGATCAGGCTTGCTTGCATGCCGCGCAAGGGCGGCGTCCACAACCTTCGCCTCGTGCAAGGCCTGCTGGCTTCAGACGGGTTTTCTCACAGGGCTGAGCTGATCTGGTGTGAGATCGACGGCCTTCCGAAAGAACAGGTTGCGGCGCGGTTGCAGGACGCGCACATATACGTATCCACCAGCGTGCGCGAAGGCTTGGGACTACCGCCCCTCGAAGCCATGGCGGCCGGGTGCCTGGTCGTTGGCTTCATGGGCGGGGGCGGGGTCGATTACGCCTCGTCCGAGAACGGCGTCTGGGTAGATGACGAGGATCCCTGGGCCTTGGCGGAAGCGATCGAGCAGACCGTCGCCGGGTTGCGCGACCCGAACGCAAGCCCGTCGCTGCATGCGAAGCGCGCAGCAGGGCAGGCGACAGCCTTGAATTACAACCGCCAACAGTTCGAACGTGATCTCATCGCCTTTTGGACTGCACTACTCCAGAGCGGTGGCTGATCGATCCGTGCTACACGTCCAGTCATAAGGCTTCCATCCCGAGTGCCAGACGCGCTAGCGTTGATCGGCCGAGGCGACAAGAACGATGATCCGGTCGAGCATTTCCTGTTGCCCAGGACCACGCAGGCATCGCGGCCAAAGCGGAGGGAACTCCGCACGCCGGCGCGAGTCCCTTGGCTGGGCGCGACGGAACAATCATGCGGACTTTACTCTTGCGGCGTATGCGTGGTTTCGCGCTGGCGCTGCTACTCGCGAGCCTAACCGGATCGGCGCGTGCCGCGCTGGTCGACGCGATCGAGTACTACGACCCGGGGCTAGACCATTATTTCGTCACCGCCCTCCAGGTCGAAATCAACGCCCTGGACCGCGGACAATTCCCCGGCTGGCAACGCACCGGACTGAGCTTCCAGGTCTACGACGCGAGCACTGCGTCGTTCGGGGTCGTACCGGTTTGTCGGTTCTATGGTCGGCCCGAGGCCGCGCTGGATTCGCACTTCTACTCGGGGTCGGCGGCCGAATGCGATGCGGTCAAGCAGAAGTTCGCGGCGGCGTGGCTTCTCGAAAGCGATAACGTCTTCGAAGTCGTCCTGCCTCACTTCGCGACTGGCCAGTGTCCTGCCGGGACCATTCCGATCTACCGTTCATGGAACAACCGCGCTGATTCCAACCATCGCTACACGACCGATCCGGCGGTTCAGCACGCGATGATCGCCAAGGGTTACCTCGCCGAGGGTTACGGCCCGGGCGCGATGCCCACCGCGATGTGCTCGCCCGGCGGGACCTCCTGGAATGGGGCACCGGTCTGCACCCCGTTCGCGAGCGATACTGCACCTTACGTCGGCACGACGATCACGGTGTTCGCGCATTGCACCGGTAGCCCCACAAACTTCACCTGGACCGGGTGCGCGAGCGCAACCGGACAATGCTCGGCCACCGCGTCGGCTTCGGGGGTGCAGACGTACAGCGTCGTGGCGAGCAACGCAAGCGGCACGGGCGCAGCGGCAAGTCTCAGCGTGACTTGGAGAAACCTGCCCTCGGTTCCGGTCTGCAACGTGCTCGTGACGGCGAACAGCGACTTGCCGACCGTCAATGATCACATTCTGCTCACCGCGTCGTGCAGCCCAATGCCTAGCGGTTATAGCTGGTCGGGCTGTGCGAGCGTTGCCAGCCAGTGCTACACGAGCTCGGGAGCCGCAGGCCTCCAGACGTACTCGGTCAGCGCGAGCAATGCGGCGGGCGCCGGGCCGCCCGCATCCGCGAGCGTCAACTGGCAGGCGAGTCCTTCGGCGCCGCCCGGTTTGTGCTCGCAGTTCTCGAGCTTCCTGTACACCGACGAGGGCTGGTCGAATGCAACCGTTGCATCGCGCGATTTCGTCGACGATCCCGGTTTCGCCTGGAATGGAGTCTGGGTTGTGAAATTTACGGTGCCGGTGAGCGCTTCCGGCATGCGCGCTGGCCGCATCGATTTCGTCGAGTTTGGCGGCCCGCCGACAGCGCGCGAGGTAACGCTTTCGCGCGTTCCCTGCGACTTCCGGGCAGTCGATCCTTCGGGCAACAACGGTCCGCTGATGCGCGATGCGGGCCTCGGGCCGAGCGATCAAATCGTCCTGGGCGCGTCATCCGGCGGCCGCACGGGCCTGACGCCGGGATTCGTCTACTACTACAACGTGCGCAATTGGCAGGTCGAGACGAGCTCGATCTCGTGCAACCCGGCGATTAAGCGCTGCGAGGCGCACGTTACCGTCGTTCTGCCGCGCTGACTCCGGGCCCCGGGCGACAGACAGGCCTGATCCGCGCAGACCCCGTCTGACCGGTCCCGATCGTCGTCTCGCTCGGGTGCCGAAAGGCGTCGCGCCTTGTGTTTCGACCGCGGCGAGCTTTCACCGGATAATAGCAAGCGGTCGGCGATCGCCCGGCGTTGCTGGCCGCCGTCACTTCGCACCCATCGAGTTCCTTGCCGCCACGACCGAACGAGCCGACGCTTCCATGAAGCTCATCTGCTATGCCCTCAAGCCCGATCCGCCGGCGATCCGCGCCGCGCCGACGACGCGCGCGTGGATGGACAGGATAAACGACAATCACGCGTACCGCTGCCTGCCGCTCAACATCGCCAACAGCCACGGGTGGGAGATACTTTCGCCGTGCGCGTTCGAAGCGACCTGGTCCGGTGGCAGGTCGGCGAACGCGATCACGCTGCGCGCGCTGGACGGCTATGCGCATCTGCCGCAGTTCGCGGTATCGCACTTTGCATACGGCATCATCACGTTTCACTTGGGATACCTGTTCCGTACCGAAACCGGATGGGATCTCTTCGCGTCCGGATCGTTGAACAGTACCAAGGACGGCATCGCGCCGCTGACCGGCGTAATCGAGACCGATTGGCTCCCCTACCCGTTTACGATGAACTGGCAGATGACACGGCCTGGCGTGGTGCGCTTCGAGAAGGACGAGCCGGTGTGCATGGTATTTCCCGTGCCGCACGGTTCGCTGCAGGACATCGAGCCGGAGATCATCGATCTCGACAGCGTACCCGAGGTGAAGCAGCAGACAATGGATTGGAAGGAGCGGCGCGACGAATTCATGCGCAAGCTCAATGCCAAAGACCCAAAGACGTTGAAAGACGCATGGCAGCGCTACTACTTCCTCGGCAAGATGCCCGACGGTTCGACGCCGGCGCAGCACCTGTCGAAGCTGCGCCTCCCGGCACCGGTGGATAAACGGAAGCGGTTGGACGTCGATGCGGCAAAGAAGTGACGGCGATGTACCCTGATATGGTCGACAACGGGCTACCGGAACGGTAAGCAGGCACGAGGCATGAATAATCTGCCCGACGGCACGGTCACCTTTCTGTTCACCGACGTCGAAGGCTCGACACGGCTGATCCAGCAGTATCCCGATGCGATGAAGCGCGCGCTGGAACGCCATAACACCCTGCTGCAAAGCGCAATCGGTGCGCATCGCGGACACGTGTTCCAGGTCGTCGGCGACGCATTTTGTTCGGCGTTCGAAAACGCCGACGACGCGCTCGCCGCAGCGCTGGACGCGCAGCGTACGCTGCATCGGGAAAACTGGGGCGAGATCGGGGCGCTGCGCGTGCGGATCGGGTTGCACACCGGCATCGCGGAAGCGCGCGATGGCGAATATGCATCCTCGCTCACCTTGGCGCGCGCACAGCGCGTGGCGTCGGCCGGCCACGGAGGGCAAACGCTGCTTTCGTCCGCCGCCGCGGAGCGCGTGACGTCTGCGCTGCCCGGTGGGACGACGCTGCGCGACCTCGGCGCGCACAAGCTGCGCGGGCTCGCCGAGGCCGAGACTATTCACCAGCTTGTCGCGGCGGACCTGCCATCGGAATTCCCGCCGCTGCGCGTCGAAGATGGAGGGATTGTATCCGCGGCTCCGCTGCAGCAGCTGGTGCGCGGCAAGCTCGTTGGACGCGAGGCCGAGTCGCAGCAGCTCAGGCAGCACTGGGACCACGCGCAGCAGGCACGCGGCCATCTCGTTTTGCTTTCGGGCGAGCCGGGCGTGGGCAAGACCCGCCTCGCCCAGGAGTTGATTGCGCACGCGCAGACGAGCAGTGCGATCGTCTTGCGCGGCGGCTGTTACGAGTACGCAGCCACGACGCCTTACCTTCCCGTCGTCGAGGCGCTTCGCGATTGGGCGCGCTGGCAGAGCGCCGAGCAGTTGCGCAGCGCGCTCGGCACGACCGCGCCGGAGATCGCCAAATTCGCCCCGGAAATCGAGGCCGAGCTCGGCGGACTCACCGCGAATCCGCCCCTTTCTCCGAGCGAGGAGCGTCTGTGCCTGTTCGACAACACCGCGCGTTTCCTGCAGTCGCTCGCGGCGGAACGCGGCCTGCTCGTCTTCATCGACGACGTGCATTGGGCGGACCAGGGCACGCTGTCGCTGCTGCACTACCTCCTGCGACGACTGAAAAACGACCGTGTGCTGGTCCTCGGGGCATACCGCGAGATCGAGCTCGACCGTACACACCCCCTGGCCTCCGCGCTCGTCGACTGGAACCGCGAGCGGCTGGCCACGCGCATGGCACTCGGCCGACTGTCCCGCGCCGACACGGGCGCGTTGCTCGCCACGCTGTTCGGACAGGAGAGCGTATCCGACGAGTTCGTGGCGGCGCTTTACCGCGAGACTGAAGGCAATCCGTTTTTCATCGAGGAAGTCATCAAGTCGCTCATCGAGCAAGGGCAGATCTACCGCGAGGAAGGGCGCTGGGTCAGGGAGGAAACACATGAGCTGGCGATTCCCCAGAGCGTCAAGGAAGCGATCGGACGGCGACTCAATCGCCTGAGCGATCCGGCCATGGACGCGCTCCGGACCGCGGCGGCGCTCGGGAAGATATTTTCATTCCGCGAGCTCGCGGCCGTATCTTCCGCCGGTGAGGACGCGCTGCTCGATGCGCTCGACGCAGCGAGCGCCGCGCAGCTCATTCGCGCCCACAGCAGCGCGGGTGCCGCGCCCGGAGGCGACGACAGCTTCGCATTCACTCACGACAAGATTCGCGAAGTGTTGTACGAAGAGCTCAATCCGATTCGCCGCCAGCGCCTGCACCAGCGCATCGGCGAAACGCTGGAGAAGCTCTACGGCTCGCCCGTTCTCATCGCAGAAGGTTCCGGCGCACGAACCGACGAACACGCCCAGGACCTCGCCTACCACTTTTCGCTGGCGGGCGATCTTCCCAGGGCGTTGACCTACTCGCGCCGCGCCGCACAGAACGCCGAGCGCGTGTTCGCGCACGACGAGGCGCTGAAATTCCTCGAGCAAGCGCGCGAATCCGCCGAAGCGCTCAATCGCGTCGATGAAATCGCCGCGGTTGATGAAGCCATCGGCGACATCCACGAGGCGCGCGGATTGATCCAACCCGCCGTCGAGAGCTACGAGCGCGCGCTGTCCAGGGCGACAACGCCCGCGGCACGCGCCGCGCTCAAAGCCAAGGCCGGCAATGCGTACGTGCCGATCGGCGACCCGCGCGGCTTGGCGTATCTCGAGCAAGCAGTCGCGGAGCTGGATCCGACGACGCAGACGAATGCGCTCGCCCTCGCGACGGCGCTGCTCGGCCGCTATTACCACTATCGCACCGAGCACACGAAGGCGATCGAATTCCTCGAGCGGGCGCGAAAACTCGCCGAGCCGCTCGACGACGCCGCTACGCTTGCCAACGTCTACACATTCCTCGCCGGCGCGCACCAGCACCTGCTGCTGTACGACGATAGCGACCGCTGGGCACGAGCGAGCATCGCGAGTACGGCAGGAAGATCGGGTCGCTGGCGCGCGTGGCGTGGAGCGGGTTCTGCTTCGCGCAGTGCCTTCACGGCAAAGGCGAATTGATTCAGGCGCGGGACGCTACGCTGGCGGCGTTGAGCCTGTGCGAGCAAATCGGCAGAACGGCTGGCGACGTGGCTCGGGCCGATGGGGCGGTAATTGCGGCCGACATGGGCGACGACGCCGCGGCGCGCTTGCACGCAGAGCGCGCTTGGTCCCGTGCCAAGCAGCTCGATCAGTTGCTGTTGTCGGCGTGGGCGCTCAGCGCGCTGGGCTACGCGGCGATGCAGCGCGGAGATTTTCGCGAGGCGCTCGAATGGTACGAAAAGTACGTGCCGCTGGTGCGCGACACCGAGAACGGCGTGGCGCGGAACCTTATTTTGGGACGCGCTGCGGAAGCGTTCCTGCGCTCGGGCCGGGTCGATGACGCGACGCGCCTCGCAGACCAGGCGATCGCAGTCGCGATACTCGCCGGGGCGCCGCACTTTCACGCGGTCGCGCGCCGCGTGCAGGGTCAGATCTTCGTGACGCAGGACAGGCACGACGATGCGCTCTCCGCATTCGACGACGCGATTGCGACATTCGAGCAGACCGGCAGCCGGCTCGAGCATGCGCGGGCGCCCTATCACCGCGCCGCGCTGCGACTCAACCGCGGCGAGAATGAGACGGCGCGCGCCGACGCCGTCCGCGCGCGCGATGCGTTCGCCGCCATGGGGGCCGAGCGCGATCGCCCGCTGGCCGAGAAGCTGCTCTAGCGTGCTCGCCCACATGCGCGCCATCGCATCCTCGAGGTCGCGCACATGGTGCGCCCCTGGTCAGCTCAACCGTCGGCGCCCGCGACGCTAAACGAGCCGGCGAAAGGCCTCGTCGGCGAGGCGCACGGTTTCCTGAATATCGGCCGCAGCGTGCGCCGCCGACACGAATCCGGCTTCGAACGCGCTCGGGGCGAGATAGACGCCTGCATCGAGCATGCGGTGGAAGAAGCGATTGAACGCGTCCTTGTCGCAGGTCATTACTTCGGCGTAGCTCTGCGGCACCTTTGCGGCGAAGTAGATGCCGAACATGCCGCCGATCGATTGCGCGGAGAAGGTCGCGCCCGCCGACGCCGCGGTCGCCGCCAGGCCGTCGGTCAGCGCTCGCGTCCGCTCGGAAAGTCGCTCGTAGAACCCGGGAGCCTGGATCGCGGTCAGCGTCGCCAGGCCCGCGGCGACCGCGACCGGATTACCCGACAGCGTTCCCGCCTGGTACACCGGTCCCAGCGGCGCGATCCGTTCCATGATCGCGCGCCTGCCGCCGAAAGCGCCGACCGGCATGCCGCCGCCGATGATCTTGCCCAGCGCGGTCAAGTCGGGGAGCACGCCGTAGAGTCCCTGCGCGCCTTGAAGATGTACGCGGAATCCGGTCATCACCTCGTCGAAGATAAGCACCGCCCCGTAGCGGTCGCAAAGCGCGCGCAAGCCCGGAAGAAACTCCGGAGTCGGGGCGATCAGGTTCATATTGCCCGCGATGGGTTCGACGATGATGCCGGCGATATCGTCAGGATGCCTCCTGAACGCCGCTTCGACTTGATCGAGATCGTTGTACGACAGCACCAGCGTCTCGCCGGCGATCGAAGACGGGACCCCTGCCGACGACGGCTGCCCGAAGGTGAGCGCGCCCGAGCCTGCCTTCACGAGCAGGCTGTCGCCGTGCCCGTGATAGCAGCCTTCGAACTTCATGATCTTCGACCGCCCCGTGTAGCCGCGCGCAAGCCGCAGCGCCGACATCGTCGCTTCGGTCCCCGAGCTCACGAGGCGGACCAACTCCAGCGAAGGCACGAGGCGCGTCAGCATTTCCGCCATCGCTATCTCGGCTTCCGTCGGCGCGCCGAACGACAGGCCGTGGCGCGCGGCCTCCTGCACCGCGTGCACCGCGTCGGCATGCGCATGGCCGAGGATCGCCGGCCCCCACGAGCCGACGTAATCGATGTAGCGCCTGCCGTCGGCATCCCAGAGGTAGGCGCCCTCGCCGCGCGTAAAAAAGCGCGGCGTGCCACCGACCGAGCGGAACGCGCGCACCGGGGAATTGACGCCTGCGGGGATCGTGCGCTGTGCCCGCGCGAACAGCTCTTCGTTCCTGCCCATCCGCTCGCTCTTTGCCTGGCCGAGCACCTTCAGGCCATTCCGGCCCGCCGCCGCGCCGCTGGAGTCGCGGCGTCGAACGCATTGCGAAAAGTCTTCGCCGCCGCGGCCACATCGGGCGCATCGAACACCGCCGTGATGACCGCCAGCGCATCGGCGCCCGCGGCGATCAGCAATGGAGCCGTTGCGGGCGTGATACCGCCGATTGCGACCACGGCAACGTTCCAGCGCGCTTTCGCGGCGGTGAGCAGCGAAGGTTCCGCGCGCGCCGCATCGGGCTTGATCGTCGAAGGAAAGAAGCTGCCGAACGCGACGTAGTCTGCCCCTGCCGCGACAGCCGCCTCGGCGCGCTGCAGCGAGTCGTAGCAAGAGGCGCCGATGATCGCGGTCGATCCGAGGCGTTGCCGCGCGTGGCCGAGCGGCGAGTCGTCGCGGCCCAAGTGCACGCCGTCGGCGTCGACTGCGTACGCGAGGTTGACGTCGTCGTTGACGATGAAAGTGGCGCCCTGCGCCGAGCAGAGATCGCGCAGCGCGAGCGCCTGCGCGCGCTTGAGCGGCGGTGAGGCGATCTTGCTGCGATACTGGACCGCCGCCGCGCCGCCGGCGATCGCGGCCGCTACCCGCGCAACGAGCTCGTCGGTGTCCAGGAGATCGGGCGTGAGCGCGTACAGCCCGGCGATCGTGGCCATCAATGGCGATGCAGGTTCGGCGCGCGCAGTGCGCGCTCTTCTTCGACCGGCGGCTCCGTGTCGTCGTCGCGCGCCCAGAACAGACGATCGGGAAGAAACTGGCCCATCCCGGGCCGATAGGCCTTCGCCAGCGCATGCCAGGTGTAATCCTGCGCCTCGCGCACCGCTTCAGGCAGCTCGAGCCCATTGGCGAGCATCGCCGCGATCGCGGACGCCAGCGTGCATCCCGAGCCGTGATAGCTCCCGGGAAGCCGGTCCCAGCTGTCGCTGCGCACCACGCCGGCCTTGCTATAGAGGGTGTTGATCACCTGTTCGGTCGGCTCGTGCGTGCCGGTGATGAGCACGTATTCGCATCCGCTTTCGATCAGGCGCTGCGCGCAGACGGCGAGCGAGGGCTCCTCGTCGTCTTCGGCGTCGGCCAGACGCCGAGCTTCGGTGCTGTTCGGCGTGAGAATCATCGTGCGCGGCAACAACAGCTCGCGCAGCGCAAGCAGCATCTCGTCGCTCGCGAGCTCGTCACCGCGACCCGACGCCAGCACCGGGTCGAGCACCAGTGGCACGTCCGGGTAGTCGGCGAGAATCTCGGCGATGGCGGCAATGTTCTCCACGCTGCCGAGCGCGCCGATCTTGAATACGTCGACGGGCATGTCCTCGAGCAGGCAGCGCGCCTGATCGGCGACCCACTCGGCGTCGAGCGGTTGCACGCCTTCGACGCCCAATGTGTCCTGCACCGTGATCGCGGTGAGCACCGACAACGGATGGCAGCCCATGCTCGCGAGCGTCAGTATGTCGGCCTGGATGCCGGCGCCGCAGCTCGGGTCCGACGCGGCGAAGGCAAGAACGATCGGCGGGAAATCGGTCGCCGGCTGAGCGGGTGAAGGCATATGAGGATGCGGATCCGGCGAGTCGCGCGGGAATCTTATCGTGCAGCGTTGGGACTGCCTGCGCGTCAGCCCGGCCCGGGTGAACTTGGTAGAATTCGATTTTACCCCAAACGCAAACGCCTACGCTCTGATGAAGAAATACATGTGCCTGATCTGCGGCCATATCTACGACGAGGCCCTCGGCGACCCCGATACCGGCGTCGCGCCCGGAACCAAATGGGAAGACGTACCGCCGAACTGGACGTGCCCGGACTGCGGTGCACGCAAGGAGGATTACGAGCTGGTCGAATTCTAGGACAGGCGATGAGAATCCTGCATACGATGCTGCGCGTCGGCGATCTGCAGCGCTCGATCCGCTTCTATACCGACGTGCTTAGCATGAAGGTGTTGCGCACAACCGACCGCCCCGAGCAGAAGTACACTTTGGCGTTCGTCGGCTACGGCGACGAATCCGAGCACGCGGTGCTCGAGCTCACCTACAACTACGGCGTCGGCACGTACGACCTCGGCACCGCCTTCGGTCACGTCGCCATCGAGGTGCCGGACGCAGCAGCGGCGTGCGCCGCGGTGCGCGCTGCGGTTGGCGAATACGGCGGAAAAGTCACGCGCGAAGCCGGCGCGGTCAAGGGCGGCACGACGGTCATCGCCTTCGTCGAGGATCTCGACGGCTACAAGATCGAGCTGATCGAACGGAAGTAGCGGCGCGAGCCCGCGGCGAGGGGCCCCGCGCCCAGAGTGCGCGGGGATCGCGCGAGGCGAGTGGCGGCGCGAGCAGCGAGAGGGGACCCGCTTGCGGGGGTCGAGCGTCCGCGAGTCGCCGCTTGAGGCCGACGCAAGGCGACTCACCTCGGGCGACCGAGTAAGGAGGCCGAGACGCACACGGCCGACGCGATAACTGTGCGCCAAATGCCGCGCGCTCAAGGAGGCCGTAGCCCGGGATGACCCCGGACTTGATCCGGGGGAATCCCGGGGGACCCGGCTCTACCGCGCTCCATGCACGCCGTCCCGGGCATCGCCCTGCGGGCTCCGCCCAGGCTACGCGCCGCGCGCAGCGGCGTAGTAGATCTCGTCCAGCAACGCCTCCCAGTCGCGCGTGAAGCCGGCGGTATCGAACAGCGCGTTGGTCTCGCGCGTGCGATTCAGATAGTCGCGGTATTCACGCAGCCGCTGCGGCGCGGATGTGAGCTCGAGCAGCCGTGCGGCATACTCTTCCGGCGAATCCGCGATCAGGTCCGGCAGGCCGGCGGCGTTGAGGAGGCTCGCGCCGACGCGCCCCGCAAACGTTGCGCCGCGACAGGTCAGCATCGGGACGCCGGTCCACAACACGTCGCAACCGGTCGTGTGCGCTCCGTACGGCAACGTGTCGAGCGCCAGGTCGGCGCAGGCGAGCCGCGCGATGTGCGCGTCCTGCGCGACCGGATGCGCGAAGATCAGCCGGTCGGGGTCCACGCCACCGCGTTCGGCCTCGTAACGCAGGTTCTTCACCTGCCGCGAAGATCCCGCGAGCAGCCACAACACGGCATCCCGACGCGCGCGCAGCGCGGCGAGCCACGCCGTGAACAGCGGCCGGCGCAACTTGTGGCTCTGATTGAGGCAGGCGAGCACGAGCGCATCCTCGGGCAGGCCGTTGGCGGAACGCGGCGTCGGCGTCGGAAGCCCTCGCCGACGGTCGTTGACGTAGTAGCAACGCGGCAGGCGCCACACGCGTTCGTGGAAGAACCTCTCCTCGCCGGGCGGAACCACTTCGACGTCGGCGACGACACCGTCGATGGCATCGTAACCGAGCGTTCCCGGAAAACTCATGTAATGGATTTGCACCGGCGCGGGGCGCGAGGCGAGGATCGACAGCCTGCCGCCGAGTGTATAGCCGTGGCGATCGACGAGAAGATCGACACCGTCGTCACGAATCATGCGGGCGACTTCGGCGTCGCCAACGTCGCAGACATCGCGCCAGCGGTCGAACGCGGCGCGAATGCGCGCTCCGATCGCGCCGCCGGCGTCCCTGCTGTAGCTGTAGCCGATAATCTCGAACTTTCCGCGATCGTGCGCCTCGAAAAGGCCGGCCATGAGCCGGCCCGTTGGATGATCCCGGAAGTTGCCGGAAAGGTAGCCGATGCGCAGGCGGCCCTGGCGCGGCGCCACGGAACGCCGCGGCTCCGGCGCGGGCAACATCGCGTTTGACCAGCGGCGCGCCACCGCGAGCTGCTGCGCCGACGATGTTGGGAGCGACAACGCGATCCAGGGCGGCCAGCGTGGATCGCTCGCCGGATCGGCGAGCGTCGCGATGAGACGCTGCTCGTGCGCCTCGAGGCCATCCCATTCGCAAAGCGTGTAGCGAGCGTTGACGAGATTGGCGAGCGCCGGAGTGAGCGACGGCTCAGCCGCGACGGCCCGCTCGAAGGCGAGCAAAGCCTGCTCTTCGTCGCCGAGCAAGCGGTGGGCGAGCCCAAGGTTGTCCCAGACCGCGCCGCCTCGTGCGCCCAGCGCCGCCGCGCGTTCCAGTTGTCGCTTCGCCTCCTCGGGCCGGTTGGCGTCGAGGCTGGCGGCCCCCACCGAAAGGTGCAGGTTCGCATCGTCGGGCGCGAGAGCGACGCAGCGCTCGAGCAAGTCGCGCGCGGCAGCGGCCGCGCCCGTCGCTTTGAGCCTCTTGGCCACGTCGTGTACCTGCTCGATCGCGGCGCCGGCCTCCTTGCGCTCGCCGCGCGCGAGATGCGTGGCCGCCAGTGCCAGCCAGATCTCCTGCGCGGGCAGCGCC
>JALYSM010000177.1 GCA_030854785.1 Pseudomonadota bacterium | reverse complement strand
GAGAACAGCGATTGGCCTGACCCGTTGACCGCTTGGCAACCGCTTGCTACTTTGACGCCGACCGCAGCGGTAGCCGCCGGCCAGGTGGCGCGCCGACTCGAGTCCCGATGCGCGTTCCACACCTAGGAGGAATCACATGAACGCTTCTTTTCTGCGCGCCCTCGCGGCCGCGGCGCTTGCGCTGCTCGGCTTCGTTTCACCCGCTGCGCTTGCCGCGTATCCCGAACGCCCGATCACGCTGATCGTTCCCTGGGGTGCCGGTGGCGGCACCGACGCGACCGCGCGCATCATCGGCACGCTGCTCGAGAAGGAGCTAGGGCAGCCCGTCAACGTCATTAACCGCACGGGCGGCAGCGGCGTCGTCGGCCACAGCGCTATTGCGCAGGCGGCGCCGGACGGTTACACGATCGGAATCATCACCGTTGAAATCGGGATGATGCATTGGCAGGGGCTGACCGAACTCAACGGCGCGTCATATACGCCGGTCGGGCTCGTCAATGCGGACCCGGCGGGCATGCAGGTCGCGGCCGATGCACCGTACAAGACCGTCACTGATCTCGTTGCGGCGATCAAGGCGAATCCAGGCAAGTTGAAGGCGTCCGGCACCGGACAAGGCGGCATCTGGCATCTCGCGATCGCGGGTATGCTCCAGGACCTCAAGGTCGATCCCGCGAGCGTGCCCTGGGTGCCCTCGAACGGTGCGGCGCCGGGCCTGTTGGACCAGGTTGCCGGTGGTGTCCAGATCGTCCCCTGTTCGCTGCCGGAGGCGCGCTCGCTGATCGATGCGGGCAAGGTCAAGAGCCTCGCAGTGATGGCGGACGCCCCCGCCGCGCTGTATCCGAACGTGCCCACGCTAAAAGCGGCCACCGGGAGCAGCTGGACGATGGCCGCGTGGCGCGGCATCGCCGCACCGAAAAACATCCCGGCCGAGGCGCGCGACAAGCTGGTCGCCGCGATCCGCAAGATCGTCGCCGGCAAGGACTACACCGAGTTCATGGCCAAACAGGGCTACGGCGTCATCTATGCCGGGCCGGACGACTTCGCCAAATTCATGGCCAAGTCGGATACCGACCTCGGAGCGACGATGAAGGCGGTCGGCATCGTTAAGTGACGCATCCGTCCAAGAGCGGCCCGGCACAAGCGCGGGCCGCGATTGGCAACGGATGCGTCATCCCGGGCGAGCGCGCAGCGCGAGGTCCGGGATCCAGGGTCGTGAGATTGTGCCACCGGTATGAACTTGGGTCCCGGCCTGCGCCGGGACGACTCGCTTCTAGGTTCGCATGAAAATCAATGATGCCGTCTGGGGCGCGCTGCTGCTGCTGCTCGCGGCTGCGATCCTGGTCCACGTTCAGCGCTTTGCGACGATACCCGGCCAGCAGTACGGCCCGGCGCTGTTCCCGGGCGTGATCGCGGTGGGTCTCGCGATCTGCGCGGTCCTGCTTGTCCTCAAGGGCTTCGCGGCCCGTACGCACGGTCACGAGCGTGCGCGGTGGATCGAGTTCGATTCCTGGACGCGGTCGCGCCGGCACGTGCTCGCGTTCTCGCTGACCATTGGCGTCAACGTGTTCTACATCCTGCTCGTCGACCGGCTCGGCTTCATCGTTACCGGCGTCATCTATCTGGCGGCATTGTTTGCGGTGTTCGGCGTGCGCCCGCGATGGATCATCCCGCTCGCCATCGTGCTGACGCTGGCGATCCACACTGCCTTCTACAAGCTGCTCCATGTGCCGCTGCCGTGGGGCCTGCTGCAGGGTTTCATCTGGTAGCGGCGCCGCGGACGGAGAAGACGCGATGAGCGCCGCAGGGCCGCCCCAAGGCGCGAATTGCTCCCCCTCGGGGGGCAGCGCAGCGGCAATAGCCGCAAGCGTGGGGGCCTATCGATGAGCGGTGCCTGGGCGCAGGCCTTCTCGCTGGTGCTTGACCCGTACAACATCGTCGTGATGCTGGGCGCGTCGTTGTTCGGTCTCTTTGTGGGTGCGGTGCCGGGCTTGACCGCGACGATGGCCACCGCGTTGCTGGTCCCGGTGACGTTCTTCATGGCGCCGATCCCGGCGATCGCGGCGATCGTCACCGCGACCGCGATGGCGATCTTCTCCGGCGACATCCCGGGATGCCTGTTGCGTATGCCCGGCACGCCGGCATCGGCCGCCTATACGGACGAAGCGTATGCGATGACTAAAAAAGGCCAGGCAGAGCTGGCGCTGGGCGCCGGCCTGGTCTTTTCCGCGATCGGCGGGCTGTTCGGCACTGCGGTGCTGATGGTGGGGGCGCCCACGCTGGCCGAGTTTGCGCTCAAGTTCAGCTCGTTCGAATACTTCTGGCTGGTGCTGTTGGGCCTCACCTGCGCGGTATTCCTGACCTCCGAACAGCCGCTGAAGGGCTTTGTCTCGCTGCTGCTCGGCCTGCTGGTCGCGACGGTTGGCCTGGGCAATCCGGCTGGAATTCCCCGCTTCACCTTCGGCAGCATCGAGCTGATGGGCGGCATCGGCCTGATTCCGCTGATGATCGGCATGTTCGCGATCTCCGAGATCATCCGTTATGCGGTCGATACGAACCCGCCGCTGATGATCGTCGATCAGCCGATCGGCAACGTGTTCAAGGGTATGTGGCGGCTGACGGTCAAATACCCGCTGCAGATCCTGCGCGGCAGCGCGCTGGGCACGCTGGTCGGGGCGCTGCCGGGGGCGGGCGCCGACATCGCGGCATGGATGTCATACGCGGTCAGCAAGAAATTCTCGAAGGAACCGGAAAAGTTCGGCACCGGGCACGTCGAGGGAATCGTCGAGAGCGGCTCGGCAAACAACAGCGCGCTGGCCGGCGCGTGGATTCCCGCGTTGGTGTTCGGCATTCCCGGCGACTCGATCACGGCGATCGTGATCGGCGTGCTGTATATGAAGGGCATGAATCCGGGGCCGTCGCTGTTCATCAACAATCCGCAGAACATCTACGCGGTCTACCTGCTGTTCATCATCGCCAACCTGATTATGATTCCGCTGGGCTTCCTGTGCATCAAGGTCGCCAAGCGGATCCTGCAGGTCCCGCGCAACGTGCTGATGCCGGTGATCATGCTGTTCTGCGTCGTCGGCGCGTTCGCGATCAACAACACGGCCTTCGACATCACGGTGATGCTGATTGCGGGCTTCGTCGCCTACGTGCTCGAGGACAACGGCGTTCCGATTGCGCCGGCGATCCTGGGTGTCGTTCTGGGTGGAATGCTGGAGGAGAATTTCGTCACGTCGATGATCAAGTCGGAGGGCAATCTGCTGGCGTTCTTTAGCCGGCCGGTCGCCGCGACACTCGGGGCGATGACGCTCGCCGTGTGGTTCCTGCCGCTGCTACTGCGCCGGCTGCGCCAACTTGCCGGCGTGGGAAAGGCCGCATAGCCCGACTGCGCCATGATGTTGCGCCGCAGCGCGTTGACCCCGACGGAGCCGGCGGGGTAAAATCGCACGGTTTTGACGCGTGCCCGCCATCGTGAGTCGCGGGCAACGGTTTTCTCGGGTGCGCCATGCGCGGCAAGCTCGTCGTCGGCAACTGGAAAATGAACGGCGGCCTGCGGCAAAACGACGCACTGCTTGCGGAATTGCGCGTCGGATGGACGGCGCGGCCGACGCGTGAGCTCGCGGTGTGCGTACCCTATCCGTACCTTGGGCAGGCGCAGGCCGCGCTGTCGGGCTCGGCGATCGCCTGGGGTGCGCAGAACGTCAGCGAGCACGCCGGTGGCGCATTTACCGGCGAGGTATCTGCGGCCATGGTGGCCGAGTTCGGTTGTCGCTACGCGATCGTGGGCCACTCCGAGCGGCGCGCGCTGTACGGCGAAAGCGACGCTGTCGTCGCGGCCAAGGCGGCTGCGGCGCTGGCGGCGGGCTTGACGCCCGTCGTGTGCGTCGGCGAGACGCTGGCGGAGCGTGAAACCGGGACGACGGAGGCGGTCGTGTTGCGGCAGCTCGACGCCGTCACGGCCAGGCTTGGCGCACGGATCGGTGCAGTCGTCGTCGCTTACGAGCCGGTGTGGGCAATCGGCACCGGCCGGACGGCGAGTCCCGCTGAGGCACAGGCGGTGCACCGGCTGTTGCGCAAGCGTCTCGGCGAGGTCGATGCCGCGGCTGCAGAAGTGCCCTTGCTGTACGGAGGAAGCGTCAAGGCCGACAACGCGAAGGCGTTGTTCGCCGGTGCGGACATCGACGGCGCCTTGGTCGGCGGGGCGTCGCTCAAGGCTGATGAATTTTTGGCGATCGCCCATGCCTAATCTGGCTGGACGGGCGCCACGGGGATTGGCGAGATGATCTGGGAAACGGTTCTGGTGGGTGTCCACGTGCTGGTTGCAGCCGCATTGGTCGGCCTCGTGCTTTTGCAGCACGGCAGGGGCGCGGACATGGGCGCGGCGTTCGGCAGCGGTTCCTCGGGCAGCCTTTTCGGTGCGGCGGGATCGGCGAACTTCCTTTCCCGCACGACCGCGATACTGGCGACCGTCTTCTTCCTGTCGAGCCTCGGCCTCACGTATTTCGGCGCCACTCGCTCCGCGCCGACGGACATAATGAAGCAGGGTGTGCCGGAAACCGCGCCAGCCGCCAAGGAAAGCAAGCCGGCCGACGTGCCGCAGGGCGCCGCGCCGGCGACCCCCAGCGCGCCGCCGAAGGAGACCAACTCGAAACCGAGCGATGTACCGAAGTGACAGACGCCGACGTGGTGGAATTGGTAGACACGCTGTCTTGAGGGGGCAGTGGCGTTAGCCGTGTGAGTTCGAGTCTCACCGTCGGCACCAAGAACTGGAGAGGCGAAAGCGGCACCCGCTCGACGCACCGCGCCGGCAACGCGGGCAGCGACTGACTGCAGCGCAGCCGGCGCATTGAGGGGTAGGATTCATCCGATCATGCTGGAACAGTACTTTCCCATCCTGCTCTTCATCCTCGTTGGCGTCGGTGTGGGCCTGCTGATGCTGACGCTCGGCAGCCTGGTCGCGCCCAACCGACCCGACCCGGAAAAGCTTTCTCCCTACGAGTGCGGCTTCGAGGCATTCGAAGACGCGCGCATGAAATTCGACGTTCGCTACTACCTGATCGCGATCCTGTTTATCCTGTTCGACCTGGAGATCGCGTTCCTCTTCCCCTGGGCGATCGTACTGCCCGACATTGGCGCGTTCGGCTTCTGGTCCATGATGATCTTTCTCGCCATCCTGATCGTCGGTTTCGTCTACGAATGGAAAAAAGGTGCGCTGGAATGGGAATAGCGACGAGGGGCCAGGAATGACTGCTCATGTCGATTGAAGGCATCCTCGAAAAAGGCTTCGTAACCACGTCGCTCGACGCGCTGATCAACTGGGCGCGCAACGGCTCGATGTGGCCGATGACGTTCGGGCTGGCCTGCTGCGCGGTGGAGATGATGCACGCCGGAGCTGCGCGCTACGACCTTGACCGTTTCGGCGTCGTCTTCCGTCCGAGTCCGCGCCAATCCGATGTGATGATCGTCGCCGGGACGCTTTGCAACAAGATGGCGCCGGCGCTGCGCAAGGTCTACGATCAGATGGCCGAGCCGCGGTGGGTGATCTCGATGGGCTCGTGTGCCAATGGCGGCGGCTATTACCATTATTCGTACTCGGTGGTGCGCGGTTGCGACCGCATCGTTCCCGTCGATATCTATGTCCCCGGCTGTCCGCCGACCGCTGAGGCGCTCCTGTACGGCATCCTGCAGCTGCAAAACAAGATCTGGCGGACCAACACGATCGCACGTTGATGGCGACGAAGATCGAGACGCTTGCCGCCGCGTTGCCCGCGGCGCTCGGCGACCGGCTGCGGAAGCTCACCATCGCCCTCGGTGAGATCACCGCGGTGGTCGCGGCCACCGAGCTCCCGGGTGTAATGCGCAGCTTGCGCGATCGTCCCGAATTGCGGTTCCAGACGCTGCTCGATCTCTGCGGCGTCGATTACTCCGCGTACGCCGGCGAACCCGCCGACTTCGCCGACTTCGGTTCCGATGCGACGCCTCCCGAACATCTCACGGCGCGACCGCCCGGGTGCCGCTTTGGCGTGGTCTATCACCTGCTTTCGCTCGCCCACAACTGGCGACTGCGCGTGCGCGCGTTCGCCCCCGACGATGAATTTCCGGTCGTGCCGTCGGTGATCGACGTATGGCCGTCCGCCAACTGGTACGAGCGTGAAGCCTTCGACTTCTTTGGCATCGTCTTCGCGGGGCACCCCGACCTGCGGCGGATCCTCACCGATTACGGCTTCATCGGCCACCCTTTCCGCAAGGATTTTCCGTTGTCCGGTCACGTCGAGATGCGCTACGACCCCGAGCAGGGGCGGGTGATCTATCAACCGGTGACCATCGAGCCGCGCGAGGTCACGCCGCGGATCATCCGCGAGGAGAACTACGCGGAGAACGAGGGATTCCTCAAGGGCTGACGGCGTGGCGGAGATTCGCAATTACACGATGAACTTTGGCCCGCAGCATCCGGCGGCGCACGGCGTGCTGCGACTGGTGCTGGAACTCGATGGCGAGGTCATCCAGCGCGCCGATCCGCACATCGGCCTGCTGCACCGCGCAACCGAGAAGCTGGCCGAATACAAGACCTACCTCCAGTCCTTGCCGTACATGGATCGGCTCGATTACGTGTCGATGATGTCGAACGAGCACGCGTATTGCCTGGCGATCGAGAAACTGCTCGGAGTGGAGGTGCCGATCCGCGCGCAATACATCCGGGTGATGTTCGACGAGATCACGCGAATCCTCAATCACCTGCTGTGGCTGGGCGCGCACGCTCTGGACGTCGGGGCGATGACGCCCTTTCTCTACTGTTTCCGCGAGCGCGAGGACCTGATGGACGTCTACGAGGCGGTGTCGGGTGCCCGGTTGCACGCGGCCTATTACCGCCCCGGCGGCGTGTACCGCGACCTGCCCGAGCGGATGCCGCAATACGGAGCCTCGCCGATCCACGACGCGAAAGCGATCGCACGGATGAACAAGAACCGCCAGGGTTCGCTGCTCGATTTCATCGAGGACTTCACGAACCGTTTTCCCGCCAACGTCGACGAGTACGAGACGCTGCTGACCGACAATCGGATCTGGAAACAGCGTACCGTCGGTATCGGCGTCGTCGCGCCCGAGCGTGCCATGGCGCTCGGTTTCACCGGCCCGATGCTGCGAGGCTCGGGCGTGCCGTGGGACCTGCGCAAAAAGCAGCCGTATGCAGTCTACGACCGCATGCATTTCGACATTCCGGTCGGGACCAAGGGCGACTGCTACGACCGCTACCTCGTCCGCGTGCAGGAGATGCGCGAGGCCAACAAGATCATCCGCCAGTGCATCGAATGGCTGCGCACGAACCCCGGCCCGACGATGATCGACAACCACAAGATCACGCCGCCGTCACGCGAAAGCATGAAGTTGAACATGGAAGAGCTGATCCACCATTTCAAGCTCTTCACCGAAGGCATGCACGTACCGCCCGGCGAGGCCTACGCTGCGGTCGAGCATCCCAAGGGCGAATTCGGCGTCTATATCATCTCTGACGGCGCCAACAAGCCGTATCGCCTGAAGCTCCGCGCCGCGGGATTCCCGCATCTCGCGGCGCTCGATGAGATGTCGCGCGGCCACATGATCGCGGACGTCGTCGCGATCATCGGCACGCAGGACATCGTCTTCGGGGAGATAGACCGATGAGCGCCGGCGCGCCAAGGCGCGGGTGCGCCCCCTTTGGGGGTAGCGTAGTGGCCGAATGGCTCAATGAGGCGGCGAGCGTGGAGATCCAATGAGCGTGATCGACTCCAGAGTCATTAACATCGACGAATTGAAGCTCGAGCACTTCGCGAAGGGTGAGAAGTTCGAGTGCGATGCCGTACGCATCGGCCCGCTCCTCGGCGCGAAGGACCTCGGCTTTTCATACGATGTCGTTCCTCCGGGCAAGCGCTCCTGCCCTTTCCACAGCCACCGCGCCGAAGAGGAGATGTTCTTCATCGTGAAGGGCACCGGGACGCTCCGCTACGGCAACGACACACGCAAGATCCGCGCGGGAGACGTCATCTGCTGCCCGACTGGAGGTCCGGAAACGGCGCACCAGATCGTCAACGATTCGGACGCCGAGCTCGCCTATCTGTCCGTCAGCACGATGATGGCGGCGGAGGTATGCGAATACCCGGATTCGAATAAGGTAGGCGCTTACGGCGAGGGCGGACTGCGACACATGACTCGCGCAGGCGATCACCTGGACTACTGGACCGGCGAGTGCTGAGCGCTGACGCACTGAATAAAATCGATCGAGAGATCACCAAGTACCCGGCCGATAAGAAGCAGTCGGCGGTGATGGCGGCGCTCGCCATCGCGCAGGACGAGAAGGGGTGGCTCGCGACCGAGACGATGGACTTCGTGGCGGCGTACCTCGGCATGCCGCCGATCGCCGTGTACGAGGTCGCCACGTTCTACGAGATGTACAACACGGAGCCCACCGGCAAGTACAAGCTGACGCTGTGCACCAACCTGCCGTGTGCTCTCCAGGACGCTGCGAAAGCGGCCGCGCATCTGAAGCAGAAACTCGGCATCGGCTTCGGCGAGACGACGTCCGACGGCCTGTTCACGCTGAAGGAAGGCGAGTGCTTCGGCGCGTGCGGCGACGCGCCGGTGCTGCTCGTCAACAACAAACGTCTGTGCAGCTGGATGCGGCCCGAAGCGCTGGACACCCTGCTCGCCGAGTTGACCGCGCAAGGCACGCAATGAACGCGCCGTCCGAATTTCTCGATTACGGGCCCGATGCGATCATCATGGTGGGGCTCGACGGCCGAAACTGGCGGCTCGCCGACTACGTCGCCCGTGGCGGTTACGAAGCGCTGAAAAAGATCCTCGCCGAGAAGACTCCGCCGGCGACCGTCACCGCCGAGGTGAAGAAATCGGCGCTGCGCGGGCGCGGCGGCGCGGGGTTTCCGACCGGTCTCAAGTGGAGCTTCATGCCGCAGCAGTATTCGGGCGAGAAGTATCTCGTCTGCAATTCCGACGAGGGCGAACCGGGAACGTTCAAGGATCGCGATATCTTGCGCTACAACCCTCATATCCTCATCGAGGGCATGGCGATCGCCGCGTATGCCATGGGCTGCAAGCGTGGTTACAACTATGTCCATGGCGAGATCTGGGATGTCTACGAGCGCTGCGAGGAAGCGCTCGAGGAGGCGTACCGGGCCGGTCTCCTTGGCGACGATATTCTCGGCAGCGGTTTTTCCTTCCATCTGTACAACCATCACGGCTACGGCGCGTATATCTGCGGCGAGGAGACCGCGCTGCTCGAGTCGCTCGAAGGCAAAAAAGGGCTGCCGCGGTTCAAGCCGCCGTTCCCCGCGAGCTACGGTCTCTACGGCAGGCCGACGACGATCAACAATACCGAGACCTTCGCGGCGGTGCCTTGGATTTTTCGCCACGGCGGTGAAGCATTCCTGAATCTTGGCCGCCCCAACAATGGCGGCACCAAGATTTTCTCGGTATCGGGGGACGTCGAGCGCCCGGGCAACTACGAGGTACGACTCGGCACGCCGTTCGCGCAGCTGCTCGAGATGGCCGGCGGCGTGCGCGGCGGGCGGAAGCTCAAGGCCTGCATTCCAGGCGGTTCGTCGATGCCGGTGCTCCCGGGCGAGGTCATGCTCGCCACCGACATGGACTACGACTCGATCGCCAAGGCGGGCTCGATGCTCGGATCCGGCGCGGTCATCATCATGGACGATACCCGCTGCATGGTGCGCTCGCTGCTGCGGCTGTCGTATTTCTACTTCGAGGAGTCGTGCGGCCAGTGCACGCCGTGCCGCGAAGGCACGGGCTGGCTGTGGCGCATGGTCGACCGCATCGAGCACGGTGCGGGCCGGAACGAGGATCTCGACGTCCTGATCTCGGTGTCGGACAACATCGCGGGGCGCACGATCTGTGCGCTGGGCGACGCCGCAGCGCTGCCGGTCAAGAGCTTCATCAAGCATTTTCGCAAAGAGTTCCAGTACCACATCGAGCACAAACGTTGCCTGGTGCCGGATTACGTGTGACGCAACCATGACGATGGTCAAACTGGAAGTCGACGGCAAGCCGGTCGAGGTGCGCGGCGGCAGCACGGTGATGGACGCCGCGCACAAGCTGGGGATCTACGTGCCGCACTTCTGCTGGCACAAGAAGCTCTCGATCGCGGCCAACTGCCGCATGTGCCTGGTGCAGATCGAAAAGGCACCCAAGCCGCTTCCGGCCTGCGCGACGCCGGTCACCGAAGGCATGAAGGCATGGACGAACTCCGACGCGGCCGTCGACGCGCAGAAGGGCGTGATGGAGTTCCTGCTCATCAACCATCCGCTCGATTGTCCGATCTGCGACCAGGGCGGCGAGTGCCAGCTGCAGGACCTTGCCGTCGGCTATGGAGCGTCGAATTCGCGCTACCAGGAGCCCAAGCGCGTCGTGCTGAACAAGAACCTGGGGCCTCTGATCTCCACCGACATGACGCGCTGCATCCATTGCACGCGCTGCGTTCGCTTCGGCCAGGAAATCGCCGGCGTGATGGAGCTCGGCATGATCGGTCGCGGCGAGTACGCCGAGATCATCACTTTCGTCGGCAAGACGGTCGATTCCGAGCTTTCCGGGAACGTGATCGATTTGTGTCCCGTCGGCGCGCTGACCTCGAAACCGTTCCGCTATACGGCGCGGACCTGGGAGCTCGCGCGGCGGAAATCGGTGAGTCCGCACGACAGCCTGGGCAGCAATCTCGTCGTGCAGGCCAAGAACGATCGCGTCATGCGCGTCGTGCCGCTCGAGAACGACTCGATCAATGAATGCTGGCTGTCCGACAAGGATCGCTTCTCCTACGAGGGACTCAACTCCGAGGACCGCCTTACCCGGCCGATGGTCAGGCGCGACGGCCAGTGGAAGGAAACCGACTGGCAGACGGCGCTCGAGCACGTCGTGCGGGAGCTCAAGCGCGTCCGCGAACAGCATGGCGCCGCAGCCATCGGCGCGCTGGTATCGCCGCATTCGACGCTGGAGGAGATGCACGTCGCGCAGAAGCTCGTGCGCGGCCTCGGCAGCGAGAACATCGATTTTCGCCTGCGGCAGTCCGATTTCAGCACCGACGGCAAGCGCGAGGGTACGACCTGGCTCGGCATGTCGATCGCCGAGTTCGCCGCCCTCGACCGCGTGCTCGTGGTCGGCAGTTTCCTGCGCAAGGATCATCCGCTCCTCGCGCAGCGGCTGCGCCAGGCGGCGAAAAAAGGCGCCAGGATCGCGTTGGTCCATACCGCCGACGACGAGCTGCTGCTCCCGCTCGCGCACAAGGCGATCGTCGCGCCGTCGGCGCTGCCGCGCATGCTGGCGGAAATCGTTGTCGCCGCGGCGACAGCCGCCGGCGAGACGGTCCCGGCGGCGATGGCCGGGATCGAAGCCTCGCCGCTCGCCAAGGAGATCGCCGCCACGCTCGCGAGCGGCCAACGCCGAGGCGTATTTCTCGGAAGCTTCGCGGAATGGCATCCGCAAGCGGCGCAGCTGCACGCGCTGGCGAAGGCGATCGCCGAGTCGACCGGCGCTGCGCTCGGTTTCCTCACCGAAGCCGCGAATTCCATCGGCGGTACCGTTGCCGGCGCGTTTCCGCGCAAGGCCGGGCTTGATGCCAGGGCGATGTTCGCCGCACCGCGCAAGGCATACCTCCTGCTGCATACCGACCCGGAGCTCGATACGGCGGATCCGACCGTGACGCGCGCCGCGCTGGCCAGCGCCGAGCTGGTCGTCGCGCTGTCGCCATTCAAGTCGGGCGCGTTCGAGCACGCCGACGTGCTGCTTCCGGTGGCGCCGTTTACCGAGACGGCGGGCACGTTCATCAACTGCGAAGGCCGCGCGCAGGCGTTCAGCGGCGTAGTGCCGCCGCTGGGCCAGACGCGGCCCGCATGGAAAGTGCTGCGCGTGCTGGGTACGCTGCTGTCGATTCCCGGCCTCGACTACGAAAGCATCGACGCCATCCGGGCCGACTTGCCGCAGGCCGACGAGATCGGCAACTGGCTGTCGAACGCGACGCAGACGCCGCTCGAGGCTCCGCGCGCGCCTTTGGGTGCTAACGGCCTCGAGCGCATCGCCGACGTCCCGATCTATGCTGCCGATCCGCTCGTGCGGCGCGCGGCGTCGCTGCAAAAGACCCGCGATGCCAAGCCGCCGGCCGCCCGCATGAACGCGGCGACGCTCTCGCGGCTCAAGCTGGCGGACGGCGCCGCCGTCAGCGTGCGGCAGGGCGGAGGCGAAGCGATGCTGACCCTCGCGCTTGACGCCGGCGTGCCGGATGGTTGCGTGCGCATCGCCGCGGCGCATCCAGCGACCCGCACGCTCGGCCCAATGTTCGGTTCCGTCGCGGTGGAAGGCGTGTGATGGACGCGATGCAAAGCGCGCTCGGTCCAACCTGGTGGCCGCTGCTGTGGACGGTGGCCAAGATCGTCGCGATCGCCGTTCCGCTGATCCTCGCCGTTGCCTATCTCACGCTGGCCGAGCGCAAGGTGATCGGCTGGATGCAAGTCCGCATCGGTCCGAACCGCGTCGGGCCGCTGGGGCTGCTGCAACCGTTCGCCGACGTGTTCAAGCTCGTCTTCAAGGAGATCATCGTACCGACCGGCGCGAACCGGTATCTCTTCTTCACCGCGCCGATCCTGTCGATCGGCCCCGCGCTCGCCGCATGGGCGGTGATCCCGTTCGCCGACGGGCTCGTGCTGTCCGACATCAACGCCGGGCTCCTGTATGTCCTTGCGCTGACGTCGATGGGCGTCTACGGCGTGATACTCGCCGGCTGGGCGTCGAATTCGAAATACGCGTTCCTCGGCGCACTGCGGTCGGCGGCGCAGATCGTGGCCTATGAAATCGCGATGGGATTCGCGCTCGTCGGCGTGCTGATGGTGGCGTCGAGCCTGAACTTGAGCGAGATCGTACGCGGACAGGAGGGTGGTGCCGCGCACTGGTACATCTGGCCGCTGCTGCCGTTGTTCGTCGTGTACCTCGTCTCCGGGATCGCCGAGACCAACCGCCATCCGTTCGACGTCGCCGAAGGCGAGTCGGAAATCGTCGCGGGCTTTCACGTGGAATATTCGGGCGTGGCGTTCGCGGTGTTCTTCCTCGCCGAATACATGAACATGATCCTGATCGCGGCGCTCTGCTCGATCATGTTCCTGGGCGGGTGGATGTCGCCGTGGCCGCTGCTCAACCACGTCGAGATCCTCGGAATGCATCCCCTAGGCGACGGGATCGGCTGGCTGTTCGTGAAGGTTTGCGCGGTATTGTTCATATTCATTTGGATCCGCGCGACGTTTCCCCGCTACCGTTACGACCAGATCATGCGGCTGGGATGGAAGGTGTTCATTCCGGTGACGCTGGTATGGATCATTTTCCTCGCGGCGATGATGCAGACGCGCTGGGCATACCTGTTTCATTAGAGCCTATTCGCAACGAACAATGATCGCGCGCATAAAGGACTTCTTCAACGCGTTCCTGCTACTCGAGCTCGGCAGGGGGCTATGGCTCACGGTGCAGCGCATGTTCGCGCGGAAGGTGACCGTGCAGTACCCGGAGGAAAAGACGCCGATGAGCCCGCGCTTCAGGGGGCTGCACGCGCTGCGCCGCTATCCCAACGGCGAAGAGCGCTGCATCGCCTGCAAGCTGTGCGAAGCGGTATGCCCGGCGCTCGCGATCACCATCGAGTCCGAAGAGCGAGCCGACGGCACGCGGCGCACGACGCGCTACGACATCGACCTCACCAAGTGCATCTTCTGCGGCTTCTGCGAGGAGAGCTGCCCGGTCGACTCGATCGTCGAGACGCGGATCCTCGAATACCACGGCGAGAAGCGCGGCGATCTGATCTATACCAAGGAGATGCTGCTCGCGGTGGGCGACCGTTACGAAGCGCAGATCGCGGCCGATCGCGCCGAGGACGCGAAGTACCGATGACCTTTCAGACGTTCATCTTCTACGCTTTCGCCGCGATCCTCATCTTCGCAGGGCTGCGCGTGATCACGACGCGCAATCCCGTGCACGCGGCGCTGTGGCTCGTGCTCTCGTTCTTCAGCGCGGCGGGTGTGTGGCTGCTGCTGCAGGCCGAATTCCTGGCGATCGCGTTGGTGCTGGTGTACGTCGGCGCGGTGATGGTGTTGTTCCTGTTCGTGGTGATGATGCTCGACGTCAACTTCGACAAGCTGAGGGAGAAGTTCAAGAGCTATATTCCCGTCGCGGCCACGGTCGGCATCCTCGTTCTGGTCGAAATGGCGCTGGTGCTTCTCGGCGGCTATCTGGGGGGCGAGCGCACCGTGGCGCCACCCGCGTCCCCTGCCGGCTACAGCAATACCAAGGCGCTCGGCCTGCAGATTTACACGGACTACGCGTATCCGTTCGAGATCGCCGCCATGATCCTTCTGGTGGCGATCATCGCGGCGATCGCGCTTACGCATCGCCGGCGTCGCGAAACGAAGTATCAGAATCCGGCGCAGCAGGTGCGCGTGCGCCGGGACGACCGCCTGCGCATCCTGGACATTCCCGCGGAGAAGCGGGAGCCGTAGCACGCGGTGGAACAAAGCCACGAAGCTTGAACGGCTGCCGATCGCGGCCGCCTGGGGCAGGGAGGATCGAGTTGTCATTGCTGACGCAGCCGACGTTGTCCCACTACCTGATCCTCGGGGCGATCCTGTTCGCGATCAGCGTGATCGGCGTTTTCCTCAACCGGCGCAACGTCATCATCATGCTGATGGCGATCGAGCTGATGCTGCTCGCTGTCAACCTCAATTTCATCGCCTTCTCGCGCTTCCTCGGCGATACCGCCGGCCAGGTATTCGTTTTCTTCATCCTGACGGTCGCCGCCGCCGAATCGGCGATCGGCCTCGCAATCCTGGTCCTCCTGTTCCGCAACATCGGTTCGATCGACATCGAGGAAATGGGGCGGCTCAAGGGGTGAAGCGCGGATGACCATGCAACATCTTTACCTGCTCGTCCCCCTCGCGCCGTTGTTCGGCGCGATCGTCGTCGGCCTCTGGGGCCCGAAGCTCGGCCGGGCCGCTTCGCACTGGATCTGCATCCTCGGCGTCGCCGTCTCGACGGTTTCCTCCGCGTTCATTCTTCGCGACGTTCTGGCGGGCAATACTTTCAACGGCGACCTGTATATCTGGATGACGGCAGGCGACCTCAGATTCACGCTCGGCTTCCTGATCGATCCGCTAACCGCATTGATGATCACCGTCGTCAGCTTCGTGTCGCTCATGGTGCACATCTACACCATTGGCTACATGGCCGACGACCCGGGCTACACGCGCTTCTTCTCGTACATCTCGCTGTTCACCTTCAGCATGCTGATGCTGGTGATGGCGAACAATTTCCTGCAGCTCTTCTTCGGCTGGGAGGCAGTGGGACTGGTGTCGTACCTCCTGATCGGCTTCTGGTACACGCGGCCAACGGCGATCTACGCGAGCCTGAAGGCTTTCCTCGCCAATCGCGTCGGCGACTTCGGCTTCGTCCTGGGCATCGGTCTCACCGTTGCGTATTTTGGCTCGCTCGACTACGCGACCGTTTTCAAGGGCGCGCCCGCGCTCGCAGGGACGACGCTGGACGTCGGCCTGTCGCAATGGTCGGTGCTGACCGCGATCTGCATCGGGCTCTTCGTCGGTGCGATGGGAAAGTCGGCGCAGGTGCCGCTCCATGTGTGGCTTCCCGACTCGATGGAAGGCCCGACGCCGATCTCGGCGCTGATCCACGCCGCGACGATGGTGACCGCCGGAATCTTCATGGTCGCACGGATGAGCCCGCTGTTCGAGCTCTCCGATGCGGCGCTGGCCTTCGTCACGATCATAGGCGCGACGACCGCGCTCTTCATGGCGCTGCTCGGCGTAGTCCAGAACGACATCAAGCGCGTCATTGCCTACTCGACGCTCTCGCAGCTCGGGTACATGACGGTCGCGCTCGGCGTATCGGCGTATTCGGCGGCGATCTTTCACCTGATGACGCACGCATTCTTCAAGGCGTTGCTTTTCCTGGGCGCGGGCTCGGTCATCATCGCGCTGCATCACGAACAGGACCTGCGCAAGATGGGGGGGTTGCGCAAATACATGCCGATCACGTACTGGACCGCGGTGATCGGCTCGGTGGCGCTCGCGGGGATTCCGCCTTTCGCCGGCTTTTTCTCCAAGGACGCAATCATCGAAGCGGTGCAGCTTTCGACGGTGGGCGGGCATCGCTACGCGGAGTTCGCAGTCACCATCGGTGTGTTCATTACCGCGTTTTACACGTTTCGGATGCTGTTCCTGGCCTTTCACGGCGAGGAGCGCTTCCGTCACGCCGATGCTCACGCCGCGGACTCGCTGCTGGAGACCGGGCACGACGAGGCACACGGCCACGGCGATCCGCACGAGAGTCCCGGGGTCGTAACGGTCCCGCTGGTGCTGCTGGCGATTCCGTCGATCTACTCGGGCTGGGCGTACATCGACCCTGTGGTGTTCGGCAATTTCTTCGGCCAGTCGATCCTGATCGCGCAGCAGCACACGGGGCTCGCGACGATGACCGAGGAATGGCACGGGCCCTGGGCCTTCGTCCTGCAGGGCCTGACGACGTTGCCGTTCTGGCTCGCGTTGGCGGGTGTCGCGGCGGCATGGCTGCTCTACATCAAGCGCAGCGATCTGCCGGCGAAGATCCGTGAGCGGTCAGGCGTGCTCTACCAGCTGCTTCTGAACAACTACTACATCGATCGTTTCAACGACTGGTTCTTCGCCGGAGGCTTCCGTCGCTTGGGCACGCTGTTCTCCAACGTCGGCGATCGGTCGATCATCGACGGCTTCTTCGTCAACGGCAGCGCCAGGCTCGTCGGCGCGACATCGGCCGTCCTGCGCCAGATCCAGTCGGGCTTCATCTATCAGTACGCCTTCGCCATGGTCCTGGGGGTCGTGGTCTTCCTGTTCTGGTGGCTCACGCTGAGAGTGGTCTGATGCTGCCCTACCTCAGCCTGGCGATCTGGGTGCCGATCGTCGCCGGCCTTCTCGTGCTGGCGGTCAACCGCGATCGCGACGCGGCTGCGGCGCGCTGGCTGGCGCTCGTCGGCGCTGTCGCGGGATTCGCGGTGACGATTCCGCTCTATACGCAATTCACGCTCGGCACCGCCGAGATGCAGTTCGTCGAGACCGTCGAATGGATCCCCCGCTTCAGCATCAACTACCTCCTCGGCGTCGACGGGATTTCGGTGCTGCTGATCCTGCTCAACAGCTTCATCACCGTGCTAGCCGTCTGGGCCGGGTGGGAAGTGATCCAGACACGGGTCGCGCAGTACATGGCGGCATTCCTGATCCAGTCGGGGCTCATCAACGGCGTATTCGCGGCGCTGGACGCGGTGCTGTTCTATGTCTACTTCGAGGCAATGCTGATCCCGATGTACCTGATCATCGGCGTCTGGGGCGGCCCGAACCGCGTCTACGCAGCGCTCAAGTTCTTCCTGTACACGTTTCTGGGCTCGGTGTTGATGCTGGTCGCGCTGATCTACCTGTACACGGTCAGCGGCAGCTTCTCGATCCTCGAGTGGTATCAGCTGCCGCTGTCGCTCAAGACGCAGGTATGGTTGTTCGCCGCGTTCTTCGTCGCGTTCGCGGTCAAGGTGCCGATGTGGCCCGTACACACCTGGCTGCCCGACGCGCACGTCGAAGCGCCGACAGGGGGCTCGGTCGTCTTGGCCGCTATCACACTGAAGGTCGGAGCGTACGGGTTCGTGCGCTTCATCCTGCCGATCCTGCCCGACGCGAGCCACTACCTCGCCGGCTTTGTCATTACTCTATCGCTGATCGCGGTGGTCTACATCGGCTTTGTCGCGCTGGTGCAGCCCGACATGAAAAAGCTGATCGCGTACTCATCGATTTCGCACATGGGCTTCGTGACGCTGGGCTTCTTCCTGTTCAATCAGCTAGGCATCGAAGGCGGCCTGGTGCAGATGATCTCGCACGGTTTTGTGTCCGCTGCACTATTCCTTTGCGTAGGCGTGCTCTACGACCGCATGCACAGCCGGATGATCGGTGATTACGGCGGTGTGGTGAACACGATGCCCAAGTTCGCGGCCTTCGCCATGCTGTTCGCGATGGCCAACGCCGCATTGCCGGGCACCAGCGGTTTCGTAGGCGAATTCCTGGTGATACTCGCGGCGATCAAAGTCAACTTCTGGCTCGGCTTCCTCGCCGCAACGATCATGATTCTGGGTGCGGCATACACGTTGTGGATGTACAAGCGAGTCTGGTTCGGCGATGTCGCCAACGCTCGGGTGGCCGCGCTCAAAGACCTGTCCACGCGGGAATTCTGGTTGCTGGGAACGCTGGTCGCCGCGATCCTCGCGCTCGGCATCTACCCGAAGCCCTTTACCGACGTGATGCACGCCTCCGTGGCGGACTTGCTGACGCACGTCGCCAAGAGCAAACAGTGAAAGCTCGGTCACGGCCATGAACATCGCGTTCAACTACGCCGCCGGGTTGCCGGAAATCGTGCTGGCGAGCGCTGCCTGCGTGATCCTGATCGTCGACCTGTTCGTTGCCGAGTCACAGCGCCGGATCAGCTACTGGCTGACGCAGCTCACGCTGCTCGTTGCGGCGTACCTGACGCTGGCGTCGCCCGACGATACGCCGGTACGCGCGTTCGGCAACATGTACGTCACCGACAAGCTGGCCGACGTCCTTAAGCTCTTCGCCTACGTCGCGGTGTCGTTGACGCTTTTCTATTCGCGCGGCTACCTAACCGTGCGCGGCCTGTTCCGCGGCGAAACCTTTGTGCTGATGCTCACGTCGCTGCTCGGGATGATGGTCATGATCTCGGCCAACAGCTTCGTGACCCTTTATCTCGGACTCGAGCTCATGTCGCTCTCGCTGTACGCGATGGTCGCGCTGCAGCGCGAGTCCGAGCGCGCGGTCGAGGCGTCGATGAAGTACTTCGTGCTGGGCGCGCTCGCGTCGGGATTCCTCCTCTACGGCATGTCGATGCTGTACGGCGCGACCGGGACGCTGGAGATCACCGGCGTGGCGGACGCGATCGTCAACGCGCCCGCCGACCGGGTGATCCTGGTGTTCGGGCTCGTCTTTGTCGTCTCCGCCATCGCGTTCAAGCTTGGCGCAGTGCCGTACCACATGTGGATACCCGATGTCTATGATGGGGCACCAACGGCCGTGACCTTGTTCATCGGTACCGCTCCGAAGCTCGCCGCCTTTGCGTTTGCGATGCGGCTCCTCGTCGGTTCCCTGTCGGCGCTGGCATTCGACTGGCAGGGCATGCTCCTTGTTCTGGCGCTGTTGTCGATGCTCCTCGGCAACATCATTGCCATCGCCCAGACCAGCATCAAGCGGATGCTGGCCTACTCGACTATCGCCAACATGGGCTTCATGCTGATGGGTTTCCTCGGCGCGACGAGCGACGCCTACAGCGCGGCGATGTTCTATACGGTTACGTACGTTCTGACCACGCTGGTCGGGTTCGGCGTCGTGCTGTTACTCTCGCGCGAGGGCTTCGAAGCCGACAAGCTCGACGACTTCAAAGGCTTGAACCAGAGGAGCCCCTGGTACGCGTTCATGATGCTGCTGGCGATGTTTTCGCTTGCCGGGGTGCCGCCAACGGTCGGTTTCTATGCGAAATTCTCGGTGATCGCGGCTGCGGTCGACATCGGCCTGGTCTGGCTCGCGGTCGTCGCCGTGCTGGCGTCGCTCATCGGCGCTTTCTATTACCTGCGCATCGTCAAGCTGATGTACTTCGATGATCCGGTCGAAGCTCCACCCATCGCTGCGCGCCGCGACACTCGGCTGTTGCTGTCGGTAAACGGCCTCGCACTGCTGTTGCTCGGCATCTTTCCGCAGAAGCTGATGGGCTGGTGCGTTCTCGCGCTGACGCACTCATACTGAACGCGCCGCGGGGCGCCATGCTACCATTCCTGGGTCCGGTTCATCCTCCATGCGCGTCGGTCTTTTCGTCACCTGTCTTGTCGATCTCATGCGGCCGTCGATCGGCTTCGCCGCGGTGCGATTGCTCGAGGGCAGCGGTGCGGAAGTCTACGTTCCGGCCGCGCAGACCTGTTGCGGGCAGCCGGGATACAACTCGGGCGATCGTGCCGGCGCGCGGGTGCTGGCGGCCAGGGTCGTTGCCGAATTCGAAGCCTGCGATTATCTCGTCGCACCGTCCGGCTCGTGCAGCGGCATGATCAAGACGCATTACGCCGATCTCTTCCGCGACGATCCGGAGCTGCTCGAGCGCGCGGGCGCGCTTGCGGCAAAGACCTGCGAGCTGACCGACTTCCTCGAACGCGTGCTCAAGCTCGACGCCGTACCGGGAGTACTTTCGGCCACCGTCACCTATCACGACTCCTGTTCGGGGCTACGCGAGATGGGCGTCAAGCGCCAGCCGCGGGCATTGCTCGCTCGTGTGCCCGGACTCAAGCTGGTCGAGATGGTCGAATGCGAGACGTGCTGCGGATTCGGCGGCACTTTTGCGCTCAAGTTCGGCGAGATATCGACGCGGCTTGCCGACAACAAGTGCCAGCACATTGCCGACTGTGGCGCCGATGCCGTCGTGCTGGGCGATCTCGGCTGCATGCTCAATATCGAAGGCCGGCTGCGCCGGCGCGGTGACATGAAGACGCGCGTGCTGCACGTCGCCGAGGTCCTTGCCGGCGAGGCCGGTCCGGGGTGACGGGAGCACCATGCAGATTGCCTCGATGCATTTCAAGGAGCGCGCGCACGCCAACATGGCGAACGCGGAGCTCCAGCGCAATCTGCAGAAGATCAAGGGCAAATTCGTCGCCAAACGGCTTGAATCGTTGTCCGAGCTCGACGATTTCGAGGCCACGCGCGAAGCGGGCCGGGCGATTCGCCAGCGCGCGCTCGACGATCTCGACGTGTGGCTCGAAATCTTCGAGCGCAACGCGACCGCGCGCGGCGCCACCGTGCTGTGGGCGGAGACTCCGGCCGAGATAAATGCGCACGTGCTCGACATCGCGCACCGCCACGGCGCGCGCAAGATCATCAAGTCGAAATCGATGGTGAGCGAGGAGTCCGAGCTCGACCGGGCGATCGAAGCCGCGGGGCTCACGGTCGTCGAGACCGACCTTGGCGAGTACATCCTGCAGATCAACGACTACGAGCCGCCGTCGCACATCATCGGCCCGGCGCTGCACAAGAGCAAGGAGGAGGTCGCCGACCTGTTCGCGAAAGCGCACGCGACGCCGCGCAAGACCGAGATCAGCGAACTGTGCCTGGAGGCGAGGGGAGTGTTGCGGCAGCACTATCTGACCGCCGACATGGGCATCTCCGGCGGCAACTTCTTCGTCGCGGAGACAGGGTCGGTCGTCCTGGTCACCAACGAGGGCAACGCCACTTTGACCACGACGCTGCCGCGCGTGCACGTCGCGATTTCGGGCATCGAGAAGATCGTGCCGACGCTCGAGGACGTGGCGACGCTGATGCGGCTGCTCCCGCGCTCGGCGACCGGGCAGTCGATTTCGAACTACGTCGACATTCTGACCGGGGTCAAGGGCCAAGGCGAATTTCACGGCGCCGAGCACATGTACTTCATCGTCGTCGACGCGGGCCGCTCGGCCGTGCTCGGCAGCGAGTTGCGGGAGGCGCTGCGCTGCATTCGTTGCGGCGCGTGCATGAACCACTGCCCGGTCTACCAGAACATCGGCGGGCACTCGTACGGCTGGGTGTACCCGGGGCCGATCGGCTCGATCCTGACGCCGTCGTATATCGGCATCGAGAAGACGCTCGACCTGCCCCAGGCGTCGACGCTCTGCAACCAGTGCGGTGTCGTCTGTCCGGTCAAGATTCCATTGCCCGACTTGCTGCGCAAGTTGCGCGAGCAGCAGTTCCAGCTCGGGTTGAGACCGTGGACGGAGCGATTCGGCTTGCGCGCGTGGTCATGGCTCGCGTCGCATCCGAGCCTGTACGCGTTGGTCACGCGCGTCGGCGCCCGGATACTGCGCTGGATGGGCGGCAACGAGAGGCTGCTCCACAAGCTGCCGCTCGCCGGCGCCTGGACCGAAGGCCGCGACATGCCCGCGCCGGAAGGACACACGTTCCGCGACCTGTACGTCGGAAAGGCGCGCAAGTGAACGCGCCGCACATCGTCCCGCGCATCAGCCGTCGCGGCGAATCGCTCGGTACCGAGAACGCCTTCGTCGTCCTCGCCGAGGTCAACGAGCTTGTCCGCAAGGGCCGCGACATCGTCTCGTTCTGCATCGGCCAGCCCGACTTTCCGACGCCGGTCAATGTCCAGGACGCGGCGATCGCGGCAATCCGCGACGGCAAGCACGGGTATACGCCTTCGGCGGGCGTCGACGAGCTGCGCGCCGCCGCGGCGCGCGACATGGGGCTGCGCCGGAAACTCGACATCGCGCCCGACGAGGTGGTGGTCGGCGCCGGCGCCAAGCCTTTTATCGCGTATACGATCGCATCGGTCACCGATCATGGCGCCGGCGACGAGGTGATCTATCCGGTGCCCGGATTCCCGATCTACGAATCGCAGATCCTTGCCAACGGCGCGGTGCCGGTGCCGATTCACCTGCGGGAAGTGCGTGATTTCGCCTTCGACCCGCACGAGCTCGAGACCAAGATCACGGCGAAGACGCGGCTGCTGATCCTGAACTCGCCGCACAATCCGACAGGCGGCAGCCTGAAGCGCGCCGATCTCGAGGCGATCGCCGACATCCTGCAGCTGCATCCGCAGGTGTGGGTCTTCGCCGATGAAATCTATTCGCGGCTGCTCTACGACGGCGAATTCGTGTCGCTGGCGACTTTTCCCGGCATGCGCGAGCGCACGATCATTTCCGACGGTGCGTCGAAGACCTGGGCGATGACGGGCTGGCGCATCGGGTACATCGCCAACCGGGCGCTGGCGCCGGTATTCACGCGCTGGATCACCAATACCGAATCCTGCGCCTCGCAGATCAGCCAGTGGGCGGCCGTCGAGGCGATCACCGGTCCGCAGGACGCGGCGGAAGCGATGCGGCGTTCGTTTCTCGAGCGGCGCGACCTGATCGTCGGCCTGCTGAACCAGGTGCCCGGTGTCGCGTGCAAGACGCCGGGCGGCGCGTTCTACGCGTGGCCGAACGTTACCGAGGCCTGCAAGCGCACGCGTTGCGCCGACTCGGAGGCATTCCGCAAGCGGCTTCTCAACGAGGCGGGTGTCGCCGTGCTCGCGGACATCCATTTCGGCCGCCGCGTTCCGGGCGACGGCCAGCATATCCGCTTCTCGTACGCGGCGTCCGTTCAGGCGATCCAGGCCGGCGTTGCGCGCATCGACGCCTTTGTGCGCAAGGGCGGCAGGAGCTCCTAGATGAGCGCGGCTCGCGACAATGTTCTTGGCCGCGTGCGCAACGCGCTCGGCAAGCGCGAGCGCGACATCGTCGGGCTCGCCGCGGCCGAGGCGATCATCGCCGGGCACGCGCAGGGCCCCCGACCCAGGCTTCCCTCCGATCGCGTCGAACGCTTCATGCAACGCGCGCGTGATATGGAAAGTACGGTCGAGCGCATTGCCGACCGCGTGGCTATCCCGATCGCGGTGGCGCGCTATCTCGACGGACTGCAGCTGCCTCCGGCGCACTCCGCGCAGAAGTCCCGCGCGGGTGTGTGCTGGCCCGAATTCGCCGCCCTGGACTGGACGGGCGCCGGCCTTGCCATCGAGGCGCGGCCGACGACCGGGGATGATCGGCTCGGCATCACCGGGACTTTCTGCGCGATCGCCGAAACCGGGACGATGGTTATTCTCGCCGGCGCCGATACGCCGACCGCGACCGCGCTGTTGCCCGACACGCACGTCGCCGTCGTATCCGCGGAGCGAATCGTCGACGGCATGGAGGACGCGTTCGCCCTGATACGGCGCGAGCGCGGCGGCCTGCCGCGCGCCGTCAACCTGATCTCGGGTCCGTCACGGACCGGGGACATCGAGCAGACGATCGTGCTCGGCGCGCACGGCCCGTTCCGGGTGCATATCCTGATCGTATAGCGGCGTGAGCCCGCAGCGAGGGGCCCCGCGCATTTTGTGCGCGGGGATCGCGCGAGGCGAATCGACGCTTGAGGCCGACGCGATTAGCGTGTGCAGGAAGTAATCGGTACAAGGAGGCCGCGGCGCCTACCAGCATTGGCTGACGGACAGGGTGCCCGTTACGCCTTTCACGCCTTGGTCGGTGTAAGTCATCGTCCCGCACGGATCGCCCGTATGCGCTCCCGCAGGAGTTGCGCGCAAAGTGTAGGTAGTGACTGTTAGATTAGCGAGCGAGAGGGCGTAGTACCCGTTCTGGGTCGTCGCCGGATAAACGCCCCCGCTTCCCAGCGTCGCTGTCGCGTAAGTGCCTCGCTCGGTGAAATACCGCTCCATCTGACCGGCTGCGCCGACCAGCGCCGATTTCGCGTCGGAACGGCGCGACTTCTGCACCTGATTCTGATAGCTCGGCAACGCGATCGCCGCGAGGATCCCGACGATGACGCAGACGATCAGGACCTCGATCAGGGAGAAACCGTGCGCGCGCATGACAGCAGCCTTCCTTTATATCAGTCGAGATAGATGACCGCGACACGGCGATGCATCGGGTCCGTCGCATCGAGCGTGAACCGAACGGTGGATCCATTCCGCAATGCATAGAGGCTGGCGGGCTTGCCGTCGCGGCCGTACACCTTCACTCGTTTCGAGTCGAACGTCAGGCGCTGGCCGTAGACGTGAAACGTTCCACCAGCCACGCTCACGGCCTCGACGGTGCCCTTGCGCAATCCCGAGCTGTCGTCGCGCGTCGCCTGGGTCGCCTGCGCACCGGCTGCCATCGGCGGAGCAGCACCGCGAACAACCGGCGGCACTGTGGTTGGCATGATCGCGAAGCAGGGCGCCGAAATTGCCAGCATGCCGATAATGAGTGCGTTGCGTTTCATCATTTGCCTTTCACTGAAGTTGCCGCCAGGATTTACGCCCTTGTGTCCCCAGGCCCGCCGTCTCACCGATCACGTCCACGCTTCCGGCCGAAGTATTGACATATTTGTTCTCGAACGGAGCCTGGCCCGAAACAATCGGCGCACGCAGGAACCCTGCCGCCGCCGGAATACTGGCGGTCTGGCGACCGCTGGTGTTTTCGGCCGCACCGTTGACGCTGAGAAGATCTGCCAGCGAAATGGCGGCATCTCCGTTGGTGTCGAAGGTTGGCGTGTTGTAGCGGTTGCCGGTCATCACGTCGACTTCCATGACCCAGCCACTACCGCCGAAGCCGCACGGATCGACATTAGGGATCAGCGTATTGAAAACGACGCGGCCAGCCCGTATGGTCGGGTCGGTCACCATACGCTCGCCCGAAGTCGGAAGAATGAGGTACCACCCGTTCTTCGACGAGTCGTAGGTCGAAGCGGCGACGGCATTGTCCCCGGTCAGCGGCGCGTCGAGAGTTGCGGGGCCGACGGCATGCGTGCTGATGCGATACGTGTTGTTATCGGCGCCGACCGCGGTCGCCACAATGCTTTGCCTGACGAGCGTCGACAGTCCGCTCACAGCGGCACCTTTGTCCCGAATGCCATAGAAAGTCTGCGCGCCCGTCGTCGCGATATCGCTCGGGTCGATGTAGCGCCCGGTGCCGAAAACGATCAGGTAGCCGCCCTGCGTAAATTGCGTCACATCGGGGCGGGTCGTGATCGCTTCGCCGCCGGTGCTGAACAATGGCGACCCGCTGAACGCCACGTTCCACGCGCTCGGGCTTGATGACGACAGGTCGAACTTCCACATATTGCCTTGAAGGTCACCCGCGTAGACGGCGTCGGCAACGCCGTCGCCGTTGCTGTCTATGCCGATGCTGCCCGAGAGGCCATTAGGGGTCGCGGTGGTGCCGGTCTGCGTGTCGATTTTGGCGCGTAGCGCGCCGGTCTCGGCGTCGAGCACGTACAGGACTGCGTGTCCCGTCGTGCTGGCGTTGCCGTCAGCCTCGGTGTTGTTATAGCCGTTGCCGAAAATGACCGACCAGCGTCCGTTGTTCGTCTTGACCAGCAGAGGCTGGCCGAAGACGTAGCCCATATCGGCGTCATCGGCGTCGTTGAACTCCCACCGCACGATCGGGCCGGCAGTCGCTGGCTTGAACTTGCTCGGGTCGGTGACGTCGAGCGTGTAGATGCCCTGACCGCCGGCGCCGAGCGCGCCGGCCAGCATTGTGTGCCACGCGCCGGCATAGAAGACATCGCCCAGTGTCGGCGAGCCGTCGACATTATAGTGATGGGCGGTCGGTTCGCCTGGACTAGATGAGAGGCTCTGCGTCGGAAGCGCGCTCAGGTTGCGATAGACGGGTGTCGGCACGTAGGCCAGCTTCTCTACGCCGGTCCTCGCATCGAAGGCGTGCAACATGCCGTCGTTGGCACCCACATAGATCATCGGCGTCCGGTTGCTGTTCGCCACGGCGAACGCGCTGTACGGCGCCGCTTCCATGCTGTCCGGATAGCCGAACGCCGGAACCGCGACGTAGCTCGGTGCGGAGTGGATGATGTCGCCCAGCTTGCTGGTCGGGCGGCTGCGGAACGAGGGGGTGCACGTGCCGCAGGTGCCGCTTTCGTTGGCCGAACTGCCGCGGATCCATTGCACACGTTGTGAGCCGTACCCGTCCACGGTGCCGGTCATGTCGGAATTGAGCAGCGACGACTGCGCCAGGTCCAGCTCCGCGGTACCGGGAACCCCGGGGTAACTCGCAGGCCAGCGAAACGGAATACCGCGGTTGCCGAGCGTCGTGGAGGGCTTGTAAGTCATGATCGTTCGCCCGGAGTCCCAGTTCTGGCCGTTGATCACCTGACCGGCATCCCAGACCTGACTGCCCAAGGAGCCGTCCGCGTTGACGACGTAAGCAATCAATTGTCCGGACCAGTCGCCGCTGTTGAAGCGCGCCTGATAGAGATTGGTGCCGGTGCCCCATGAGCCGGTATTGAGCGAGACCGCGGAAGCGGCTGCGGTCTTCGACTCGATATCGACCGCGATCGACTGGAACGCGGTCGCGAGCGCCGCAGCATCGCCCGCGAGGTACGCTACCTTGGTGCCGCCCAGAGTCGCGATCTGATTGAGTGTCGCGATCGAACCCGGGTTGGCAACGGTGTCCCCCATCCCGACGACGTACGTCTGGATGTCGTAGCGGTTGCCGCCGAAGGTAAGATCGCGCAGCGGACTGACCTGGCCGAACACGTCGTTGGCCGCCTGCGAGAAAGTCCACGTCTTGCTAACGGGGTTATAGACATTTTGCTGCTGCGAGAGGGGGTACATCGCATCCCAGCCGGACATGCTCGCGGTCGGGTTGCCGTCGGTCGCCAGCATGATGAAGTTCTTCTGGCACGAGCGAACAATCGGCGACGTTCCGATGCCGCCCGAGAAGTATTGCTGCGCCGTCGCGAGACTGCCGGCGAGCGGCGTGAACACCGCGCTGTTCTTGATGTCGGGCCCGTATTGCGTCTCGTTGCCGAGCAGCGTCTGCAGGTTGGTCAGATGACCGGCAACGTTGGGGGCCTTGACCGGCTCGACGATGTTGCCGTAGCCGTTGACGTCGGAATAGAAGCCCCAGGCGCGGTACGCGTACATCTGCCTCGAGATTGGAGGATTGAATGGAATATAGCCGGCGTCGGTCGGCGTGAAGCTCAGGGTCGCCCAATAAGCGGTCATGTTCGCTTCGAACGCCATCCCTGGAAGGTGGGCGAAATAAAAATTGTAGGCTCCGCCTCCCGCGGTGGTCGCCCAGGCGCCGGGCCCAAAGTAGCCGATGTAGAGCACGTCGTTGATGTCGGGATCGTCGCTCGCCCTGTCGTACGTGACGTAGTTGCCGCCCGCAAAGGGCTGAGGATTTGCGATGCAGCGAAGACCGCTGTTCGACGCGGAGACCCCGCCTGCCGCACCGCCGGGCACGCAGTCGTCGGTGAACACCATCGTTTGATCGTTGCCGAGCCAGTACGGATACGTCGAATACAAGCCCGGCGAGCTCGTGTAGAAGTCCTCGAGGCCCCAGTTGAACAGGCCCGAGTAGGCGGTGATCATGTTGCGGATGACCTTGCGCGCAATGTTGCCGCGCGTGGTGGGATCGTCGCCCGCGATCAACTTGCCGGCCATCGTAGCGTCCATCGACTCCGAGTTGTCGTAGATGACCAGGACATTGGGCAGCGTCTTGTTGGTGAGAAACAGCGGGTATTGGGCGATTGACAACGGTGCTGCGGACAGTGGCTCCACGAGCAGGGCAGCGATCAGCACCACAAGCATTCGTCGGAACACGTTCATGAGCCACTCACGAGAAAGGTTGACTGCAGGATGATGCGGGTTTCGGAACGCGCCCCGGTAGCGAGGACAGTGAGCCGGTACGCGATTCCGCCGGAATTGGGTGCCGTCACGCCGATTCCGACGCTGCCGCCAGGCCCGACCGGCAGACTTGACAGTTTTTCGATCACGTACAAGGGCGGCGCAGCGACGTCTGCCAGCGCGGGCGCGCTGGTGCGGCTGCCGTAAGTCCGGGTGTTCGCGGAGCTCGTCCAGTCGATCGCCTTCGAGATGTCGGTCGACAGGGGTGTCGGCCACGTGGAAGGCGGCGTGCACAGGCCATTGGTACAGGAGGACGTGAACACCGTCCCGGACGTGATGTTCAGCGCGATGTCCGCTTCCGCGTCGCGAAGCCCGGCTTCGGCGGCTTGGAAGGCGACGTTCGTATCCTTGGTGTTGCCGGCCATCTTTTCCTGCAGCAATGTGCTGTTGAGAACCGAAATGCCCAGCACGGACAGAACGAGCAGGAACATCAGCGCCGGAAAGAGCGACATTCCGGACTGAGCGGTCGCAAACGAGGAAGGCGATGGTGTGCGCATGGCGATCAGGGCACTCGATTGCGTACCGTAACGACCGACGACAGCACCGAGCGCATGCGTCGGTCTGTCGGCGTCGTTGAGACGCCTGCGAAGGAATACGGTTGCGGCGACGTGGCTACGTTGTCGCGCACCGTTGCAAGGAGAACCTGCGCGTTGACGCTGACCACGTTGCTCCATGTACCGACCGCGTCCGCGGATACATAGCGGTTTGCCGCGTGCTTACCGTCCAGATCCTCACCGAACAGCAGCGCCAGGCCTTCGACGCCTTCGATCATCTCTTCAGGTTGCGGTTGTCCGTCGTACGCGGGCACGCTGTTGGCCCAGAGCGAATTCGTTCCGGGCTTGCGCGCGCTCGATGCCATGAAATAGGTTCGTGTCACCAGGCGGTACAGCGACGCATCGGAGCCGAACACGTGGCCAAGATCCTTGGTGCTGTTCCCCGGGACGGCGGCGGTGCCCGCTTCGTGTCCCACGATCCCATTTATCGAGTCGACGCTCGTGGCGTTGAAGATCGCTGCCGCCGCGCAATCCGCGACGATCAGCACGTCCCCTGCCGCGAGCGGGCTGCCGGGACCGACTCGCAGATCGGCGGAAGTGTTCGTCATCGCTGCAATCAGCGGTATGCCGGCGCCGTCGATATGCCGGATGGTCACGACGTCCGCGCCGGTTGCCGGTGGCGGGCTCAGTGCGGAGATGCTGCTGTCGAGCGCCGGCGACCAGGACCCGCTGGTGCCGTGGTAGCCGGTGATCCCGATGTCGAATTGATAAGAGTAGGCGGTCGAGTTGAGAACATTGCGCGGCGCCACCGATGAACTGTTACAACCGCGAAAGCCAGCCATCCGGAGGTCGCGGTCGATGAGATGGATCGCGAAGCGGCCGTTCTCCTGCATTCGCGAAAAATGGTCGTCGACGCGAGTAACCTGTTTGCTGCTGACGTAGATGGTCCCGATGACCATGATGATGAGCATGCTGACGGCCGTCCACACCAGCAGCTCGACCAGCCCCATCCCTGCGTGACGCCGCGAGCTCATGGTCGCAGCGTCGTGACAAAGCGATGCTGCGTGCCTTGCTCCGACCACCAAAGCTTGATGCTCAACACGCTGCCGGCACCGTCGCATGTGGGGGTGGCAGGCGTTCCGTCGTCGGGTGTGCTGTCGAGACAGATCACGCCTGCGCCGGAAGGGAGCACCGCCGCCACTTCGGTGCTCCATTCGTAGAAGTCGTTCTGCGCCATCTCTGCCGCCGTGCAGTTGCTGGCGATGCAACCAGGGCTCGACCCCGATCCTTCGAGATCGGCGTAGGAGCCAGCCTGGACTCCGGGAAGGTTTGCCCGCACGCGGTCGGCCATCTCATAGGACAAATACACGGCCTTGCTGCGAAACAGCGAGTCGTTCGCGGCGGCGAGCCCGCTGATTTGCAAACTCGCGAAGCCGAGAAAACCGATCGATACGACGAAGAGCGAGATCAGCGACTCGATCAACCCTGACCCCGTTTGCGCGCGTCGGTGCATGATCAGTTGCATGGCGCCACATTCCTGGCCACGTCCTTGACGTCCGTCAGGCCGTTGGGTTGGATCGTGATGTCGACGCCGCCGAGCGCCGTATCGGAGGGACAGACCTTGACATCGACTGCGGCGCCCGGCGTCAGAAAGCCCATGGCGGTGAACGCGATCGTGTTGGTCGTTCCGTCGCCAACGAGGATATTGGGGGGGAGCGCTTCATGGGTACGCAGCAGTGTTTCGCCCACGTCATAAGCGCCGTTGCCATTGTCGTCGAGCCACACGTTCCAGCCGCCGCCAAAACCGTTACCGGTGACAGGCGCTATGGCACGGACGATTACGTTCGTACCGCGGCGCACCGCCTCGCTGCGTGCGAATGCCACGTAGGCGACGAATTCGTTCTGTGCGGCGTAGACACGATTGTTGCTCAGCGTCGAGCTCATCGATACTGCAGCAAGACTGGACAAGATCGCCAGCACGGCCAGCGTCGCACAGAGCTCGATGAGCGTGAAGCCGCGTGCACCCCAAGGTGCGCGCGACACACGTGGCGTTGCGACCGCGTGGTCGGCTAGCGTTGCTTCGAGTCGTTCGGTGGAAATCGCGGTTGAAACCATGGGCCACCTGTGAGTCTGCATTGGGTTCGACGACCTGTTGTGCAT
>JALYSM010000157.1 GCA_030854785.1 Pseudomonadota bacterium | reverse complement strand
TCGACCTGTGTGGCCTGCGGAGAGTGCGTGCAGGCCTGCCCGACCGGCGCTCTGGCGCCCGCTCACGACGCTTACCTCGTCCCCGTCGATCGCGAGGTGGCCTCGGTGTGCCCCTACTGCGGCGTCGGCTGCCAGCTCACGTATCACGTCAAGGACAACCGCATCGTACGGGTCGAGGGTCGTGACGGGCCGGCCAATCACGAACGGCTCTGCGTCAAGGGACGCTTCGGCTTCGATTACGCGCATCATCCCCAGCGCTTGACCAAGCCGCTGATCCGCAAGTCCGGAGTGCCGAAGACGGCCGAGTTCACGATGGATCCCGCCGATCCGCTGTCGGTCTTTCGCGAGGCGACCTGGGACGAGGCGCTCGAGCTCGCCGGCGGAACCTTGAAGCACATTCGCGACGACCACGGCGCGCGCGCCCTGGCGGGCTTCGGCTCCGCCAAAGGGTCCAACGAAGAGGCCTATCTTTTCCAGAAGCTCGTGCGCACCGGCTTCGGCTCGAACAACGTCGATCACTGCACGCGGCTATGCCACGCATCCTCAGTCGCGGCGCTGCTCGAGGGAATAGGCTCGGGCGCGGTGTCCAATCCGGTGATGGACGTGATGCAGGCCGACGTGATTTTCTTGATCGGCGCCAACCCGGTCGTCAATCATCCCGTCGCCGCGACATGGATGAAGAACGCCGTCAAGCGCGGCACGAAGCTCATTCTGGCCGACCCGCGGCGCTCGGAGCTCGCGCGGCACGCGACGCATTACCTGCAATTCAAGGCGGATACCGATGTCGCGTTGCTCAATGCGATGCTGCACACGATCGTCGAAGAGGGCTTAGTGGACCAGAGCTTCGTCGCCGGCCGAACGAGCGGCTACGAGGACATGCGGAAGAACGTCGAAGGCTACAGCCCGGAAGCGATGGCGCCGGTGTGCGGCGTCCCGGCGGCGACGATCCGCGAGGTCGCGAGGGCCTACGCCAAGTCGCGTGCGTCGATGATCCTGTGGGGCATGGGCATTTCGCAGCACGTCCACGGCACCGACAACGCGCGTTGCCTGATCGCGCTTTCTCTGATGACGGGGCAGATCGGACGGCCGGGAACGGGATTGCATCCGCTGCGCGGGCAGAACAACGTACAGGGGGCGAGCGACGTCGGCCTGATCCCGATGATGTATCCGGATTACAGTCGCGTCGACAACGCCGACGTCAAGCGCCGCTTCGAGGCGCTCTGGCAGAAAACGCTCGATCCCGAGCCCGGGCTGACGGTGGTCGAGATCATGAACGCGGTTCACGCCGGACAGATCCGCGGCATGTACATCATGGGCGAGAATCCGGCGATGTCCGACCCTGATGTCGGTCACGCGCGCGAAGCGCTCGCCGAGCTGGAGATGCTCGTCGTGCAGGATATCTTCCTCACCGAAACCGGCTATCTCGCCGACGTGATACTGCCGGCGTCCGCCTTTCCCGAAAAGACGGGAACGTTTACCAACACCGACCGCGCGGTACAGCTCGGACGGCAGGCGCTCGATCCGCCTGGAGAAGCGCGACAGGATCTATGGATCATCGTCGAGATGGCCAAGCGGCTTGGCCTGGCGTGGACTTATTCTCATCCGCGCGAAGTGTTTGCCGAAATGCGCCAGGCGATGCCGTCCATCGCCGGCATCAGCTGGGAGCGGCTCGAGCGCGACCACGCGGTGACCTACCCCTGCAGCGGCGACGATGATCCGGGGGAGCGCGTCGTCTTCACCGAGCAATTTCCGACCGCGACCGGCAAAGGACGCTTCGTTCCGGCGAGCATCATCCCGCCGGCGGAAAGCCCCGACGACGCGTATCCGTTCGTGCTCATCACCGGCCGCCAGCTCGAGCACTGGCACACCGGAAGCATGACCCGGCGCACCGAAGTGCTCGATTCGCTCGAACCCGTGCCGGTCGCGTCGATGCATTCGGAAGATCTGCGTTCGCTTGGCGTGCCTCCCGGAGGCATCATCAGCGTCGCCTCGCGCCGCGGCAGCATCGCGCTGGCGGCCCGGGCCGACGACGGCACTCCGCGGGGAGCCGTCTTCATTCCGTTCTGCTTTTACGAGGCCGCGGCCAACCTGCTGACCAATCCGGCGCTCGATCCCTTCGGCAAGATCCCGGAGTTCAAGTATTGTGCGGTTCGCGTTACTGCGGGCGGCGCGCCGCACGCAACGACGGGATACGAACCGGCGCTCGCTGCAACCGCGCCGTAACGCGCATCGGAGGCGAGTCCGATCGCGCCGGCTTCCTTAGCGCCGCGCGCGCGCAGCCGCGAAGAGCAAGCCGAGCTGTTGGGCGCGATCGGCGAGAAGTTGTGCTGCGTTGGCGAGGCAATCCTCGAGCGTTGCCGGGCCGAAGGCGAGCGAATGGCAGCCGGAGAACACCCGGTCGAGCTCGGGGAGCGCGTCGCGATCGACGGCGCCGGAGATAAGCGTTGCCGGCACGCCCTTCGCGGCCGCGCGCTTGGCGGCGACGAACGGCGCCTTGCCGAGCAGCGTCTGCCGATCCGAACGGCCCTCGCCCGTGATCAGCCAGTCAGCGCCTTCGAGTGCGGCATCGAGCCCGAGCAGGTCGGCGATGACCTGGGCGCCGGAGCGCAGCTGGCCGCCGAGCAATTGCAGCGCAAATCCCAATCCGCCGGCCGCGCCCGCGCCCGCGCGATCCTTCGCGCTGCGATCGACCGCGCGCTCGGTGAGCGCGGCAAAACGCGCGAGTCGCGCGTCGAGCTCAGCGACCGACTCCGCGCGCACACCTTTCTGGGCGCCGAAGATCGCGGTCGCTCCACGCTCGCCGCAAAGCGGGTTGTCCACGTCCGACATGATGGTGATGTGCGCGTGGGCGAGCCGAGAATCGAGGACGCTGGCATCGACTTCGGCGAGCGCGGCAAGCCCGGCCGGCGTCGGATCGACGTCGCGTCCGTTGCCATCGGCGAGCTTTAACCCCAGCGCCGCGAGCAGGCCGGCGCCGCCGTCGTTGGTGCTGCTTCCGCCCAACCCGATCAGGTAATTGCGCACGCCGGCATCGAGCAACAGACGCACGAGCTCGCCCAAGCCCCGCGTGCTGCGGCGCTCGACCGGGACGGCTGCGGCAGCCGCATCGGTCAGGCCGACCACCTGCGCGATCTCGATCACTGCGGTCGCGCCGTTGTCGATCAGGCCAAAACCCGCGTCGAGCGGCGCACCGGCTGCGCCGGCCACGCGCGCCGTTCGGCGCATGCCACCGCGGGATAGCACGATGTCGAGCGTTCCTTCTCCGCCGTCGGCCATCGGCCGCAGGCGCAGGTCGGCGTCGGGCCAGACACGGCGCATTCCCGTCGCGATGGCGGTTGCCGCGGCGTCGGCCGGGATCGATCCCTTGAAGGAATCGGGAGCGATGACAAGAGTGATCATTCGCTTCGGTCGTTGGGCGCCGGCCGTGCTACTTTCGCGCATCGTTGCATCATCAGTCGCGTTCGGTGGCCCGCCGTAGCCGATCGCGCACGGCGTGCCATTCCGGCCCGTCCGGCGGCGCCTCGATCCAGATTTCATCCGCGGCAAGCGCGTCGAGCGCGCGCAAGTTCGCATAGAGTTGCTGCGCGTAGGCGGTGTCGTGCGACGGTGCGTCGAACCACGTGCCCTCGAAATCGGGCGGCTGCGCGACCGAATGTGCGAGCACCACGATGTGCGCGCCTGGACGGGCAAGTTGCGCCAGCGCAGCGGAAAGCTCCGGGGAGGGTATGAGTCGCGCCGTCGTCCGCGGCGCGTAATGCGTCGCGAGCGTGCCCGGCGCGCGCGGTGCGTCCGCGCTGGCGGGCCGCGGCGGGCGGCCAAGCACACGCGTGAGCTCCTCGATCGATAGTGCACCGGGTCGCAGCAAGGTCGCTTCCCCATCGATGAAGGCAACGATTGTCGACTCGATGCCGTGCCGGCAGGGACCGCCGTCGAGTATCAAGGCGACTTCTTCGCCGAAATCATCCGCGACGTGCTGCGCTGTCGTCGCGCTGATGCGCCCGAAGCGGTTGGCCGATGGCGCGGCAATGCCCTCGCCGCCGATGGACGCGAACTTCGCCAGCAGCTCTTGCGCGACAGGATGGCCGGGCACGCGCACGCCCACGCTGTCCTGGCCGCCGGTGACCACATCGCCGACGTCGTGCGCTCGCCGCAGGATGAGCGTCAGCGGCCCTGGCCAGAATGCGTCCGCCAGCGCTTGAGCGCCGGGCGGGATCGACCGCGCCCAGCGCGGCAGGACGGAAGCGTCGGCAATGTGCACGATGACCGGGTGATCGGCGGGCCGCCTCTTGGCGGCGAAGATCCGCTGCACGGCCTCGGCACTGCGCGCGTCGGCGCCCAGACCGTATACGGTTTCCGTCGGGAATGAGACGAGTTGCCCCTCCCGCAGGAGTCGGGCGGCGCGGTCGATGGTTTCGGCGGCGGCTGGGACGATCATGCGGCGCGCGCGGGTCGACCTGCAGCGCTTCGGCACCGGCCAGCGGAGCCAAGCGCTCCCGCCCACCGGATTTGATAGAATTGCAAACTTTGCGCGGCAACGGCAACCACGGCGCGCAGCCCAGGCAGGGAGCGGTAATGAGCGATTTTCTGTTCACGTCGGAATCGGTATCCGAAGGCCATCCGGACAAGGTAGCCGACCAGATCTCCGACGCGGTCCTCGACGCGATTTTAGCGCAGGATCCGCATGGCCGCGTGGCCGCCGAAACGCTCGTTTCCACCGGGTTGGTCGTGTTGACCGGCGAAATCACCACCGACCACAAGCACGACTACGCGCGCATCGCGCGCGATACCATCCACCGTATCGGCTATACCGATCCCGAGCTTCGCTTCGATGCCGAGGGCTGCGCCGTCATGGTCTGCTACGGCAGGCAATCGCCCGACATCGCGCGCGGCGTCGACCGCACCTCCGAGGAGTACATGAACCAGGGCGCCGGTGATCAGGGCCTGATGTTCGGCTACGCCTGCGACGAAACGCCTTCGCTCATGCCATTCCCGATCTACTATGCGCACCGGCTGGTGCAGCGCCAGAGCGAAGTGCGTCGCGACGGCCGCCTGCCGTGGCTGCGGCCCGACGCCAAATCGCAGCTCACCGTCCGCTATTCGGGCGGCAGGCCGAAAAGCATCGAGACCGTCGTGCTCTCGACGCAGCATCACCCCAGCATGAATTACAAGCAGAAGGAACTGGCCGAGGCGGTGATCGAGGAGATCATCAAGCCGGTGTTGCCCAAGGAGATGCTCGGCGGCACGCGCTACCTCGTCAACCCTACGGGCCGGTTCGAGATCGGCGGGCCGCACGGGGATGCGGGGCTGACCGGCCGTAAGATTATCGTCGACACCTATGGCGGCGCGGCACCGCACGGCGGCGGTGCATTTTCGGGCAAGGACCCGTCGAAGGTCGATCGCTCGGCCGCATACGCCGCGCGCTACGTCGCCAAGAACATCGTCGCCGCGGGCATCGCGCGGCAATGCCAGGTGCAGCTCTCGTATGCGATCGGGGTTGCCCAGCCGATCAACGTAACCGTGTACACGGAAGGCACCGGGAAGATCGCCGACGAAAAGATCGCGGCGCTCGTCAACGCAAACTTCGACCTGCGGCCGAAGGGGATCATTCAGATGCTCGATCTTCTGCGGCCGATCTATCTCAAGACGGCCGCGTACGGCCACTTCGGCCGCGACGAGCCGGAGTTTACCTGGGAAGCCATCGACCGAGCCGACGCGCTGCGAGCGGCAGCCGGCTTGAAGGAAAGCGCCGAGCGCGCGCCTTCGCTGGCCTGAGCAGAAGCTTCGCGCGGTGGTGACCGCTGTAGCCTGGGATGAGCGAATGCGAATCCCAGGATTGAGTGAACGTGCCGTTGGTCCCGGGTTTCGCGCTCAAGCGCTCAACCCAGGCTACGACATCTGGCGCAAGCGTTCGAAGCGCGTCAATGCCGTTCGGGCAGCGGAAAGAACTCCGTCTCCCCTGGAACCGGTGGAAAGCTTTGCTCACGCCAGCGCTCGCTCGCGGCGTCGATCAGCTCACGCGAGCTGGCGACGAAATTCCACCAGATCACGCGGTCGCCGTCCATTGCGGCGCCGCCGAACAGGATGACTCGCGCACCGGTCGTCGTCTCGAGGCGCACAGTCGCATCTTTCGGCAGCACGGCGCAATGCTGCGGGAACAGAGCTTCGTCTGCGACGCGAATCTCGCGATCGACGGTGTAGACGCCGCGCTGTTCGTGCTCCGGCGGCAGTTCTATCGCCGCGCCAGGCTCCATCTCGGCCGCAAGGTAAAACATCGGCGAGAACGTCGGCGTCGGAGCCCGCTCGCCGAACGCGGTTCCGACCAGAAGCCGCATCGTTACGCCCGGCCGAACGATCTCCGGTAGCGCGGCCTTTGGCTGATGGCTGAATGACGGGTCGGCGAGCTCCAGGTCCTTGGGCAGCGCGACCCAGGTCTGGATGCCGTGCACGCGGTGGCCGCGCGCGCGCGCCTCGGGCGACGTCCGTTCGGAGTGCGCGATGCCGCGACCCGCAGTCATCCAGTTCACGGCACCCGGCTCGATCTTCTGGACCGAGCCTACGCTGTCGCGATGGACCATGTCGCCTTCGAACAGGTAGGTCACCGTCGCGAGCCCGATATGCGGATGCGGCCGTACGTCCACGCCGTCGCCCGGCGCGAACGCAATCGGTCCGAAATGATCGAAAAAGATGAACGGCCCGAGCATCTTGGTCGGAAACGCCGGCAGCAGCCGCTGCACGGTGATTCCGCCCAAGTCGCGCGAATGAGGGTTGAGTATCAGCATGACGCATCTCTTGTGCTCGCAGTGTAGCGTCGCGAGCACGCGCGCGAAAGCGTGCTATTGCCGATCGGCTCGATGACGGTACAGTGGCGGCCCGCCGCCCGCAGGACGAAAATTCAACAATGCCCTTCGCGTATTACGACCGCCTTTCGCCTTCGCGCAAGAAGATCTATCGCCGTAGCGACGGCATCGCCACGCTCGGCGTTCCGCCTGGCCAGCAGCACGGCCCGACGGTGCTGCGCATCGAGGCCGCCCTGCGCGCGGACGATCGCTCGTCGGTGCGACGCGAATGCCAGGGCCTGATCGACGCGCTCGCCGCCGGATATTGCGTGCCCAACGTGCGCGTGCGCGTCCTCGCCAAGCGGCCCGCCGACGGCTACGGCGAGCTGCATGGCCTCTACGAGCCCGAAGACGATGGCACTCCGCCGCGAATCACCGTCTGGATGCGCACGGCGCAGAAGCAGCAGGTCGTCGCCTTCAAGACGTTTCTGCGCACCGTGATCCACGAGCTGTGTCACCACCTCGACTACGAGCTGTTCGCGCTCGAGGAGACGTTCCACACCGATGGCTTCTACAAGCGTGAATCGAGCCTGGTCATCGCGTTGCTTGCGCAGCGGCAGGCGGCGATTGATCTGCCCGCGCGGCCCTGACGCCGGCCAGCCGCCCGCGGCTTGGCAACGCCGGCGCTTGCGCTATAATTAGTGGTTCCTCGAGGAGCGTTGCAACAGGCCGGCCAGACGCAACAAGTGCCGCCTGCCAGGCTCGAGGACCTCCTTTGCAACGGCGCTCGTTGAACCGCGGCTCGCGCGCGGGGTGACGAGCGAAGCTCCCTTCCCCACGGCGCGGTCCCCGACAAGGAGTGACTGATGAACGCTGTGACCGATACCCGTAACTTCGCCGACTTCAAGGTCGCTGATCTCAACCTGGCTGCCTGGGGCCGCAAGGAGATCGCAATCGCCGAGACCGAGATGCCCGGGTTGATGGCGATCCGCGAGGAGTTCGCACCGCAACAGCCGCTGCGCGGCGCGCGCATTGCCGGCTCGTTGCACATGACCATCCAGACCGCCGTGCTGATCGAGACCCTGAAGGCGCTCGGCGCGGAAGTCCGTTGGGCGTCGTGCAACGTCTATTCGACGCAGGACCACGCTGCGGCAGCGATCGCGGCGTCCGGCACGCCGGTGTTTGCATTCAAGGGCGAATCGCTCGACGAGTACTGGGAGTTCACGCATCGCATCTTCGAGTGGGCCGACAGCGGCACGCCCAACATGATCCTCGACGACGGCGGTGACGCGACGCTGCTCGTTCATCTGGGCGCGAAGGCGGAGAGCGACCGTGCGGTGATTTCGCATCCGGCGAGTGAGGAAGAATTCGCGCTGTTCGCCGCGATCGCCAGGCGCCTCGCGACCGATGCCCATTTCTATTCGCGCATTCGCGCGCAGATCAGGGGCGTCACCGAGGAGACGACGACCGGAGTCAAACGCCTCTATCAGATGCATAAGGAGGGAAGGCTCGGTTTCCCCGCGATCAACGTCAACGATTCGGTCACGAAGTCAAAATTCGACAATCTCTACGGCTGCCGCGAGTCGCTCGTAGACGGCATCAAGCGCGCCACCGACGTCATGATTGCCGGCAAGGTCGCGGTCGTGAACGGTTACGGCGACGTCGGCAAGGGCTCGGCGCAGGCGCTGCGTGCGCTCTCCGCGCAGGTCTGGGTGACCGAGATCGATCCGATTTGCGCGCTGCAGGCGTCGATGGAAGGCTATCGCGTGGTCACCATGGAGTACGCCGCCGACAAGGCCGACATCTTCGTCACCGCGACGGGCAACATCGACGTGATCACGCACGAACACATGCGGCGGATGAAGAACAACGCCATCGTCTGCAACATCGGCCATTTCGACAACGAGATCGATGTCGCCGCGCTCAAGGCGTACACGTGGGATAACATCAAACCGCAGGTCGACCATGTCATCTTTCCCGACGGCAAGCGCATCATCCTGCTCGCCGAAGGGCGGTTGGTGAATCTCGGCTGTGCGACGGGACATCCGAGCTATGTGATGTCGAGCTCGTTCACCAACCAGGTGATGGCGCAGATCGAGTTGTGGGGCGATGCGCAGTCCGGCGGCAAGAAGTACCCCGTTGGCGTGTACGTCCTGCCAAAGCATCTCGACGAAAAGGTCGCGCGCCTGCAGCTCAAGAAGCTCGATGCAATGCTGACCGAGCTCTCCGACAAGCAGGCGCGGTACGTCGGCGTGCACGTCCGCGGCCCCTACAAGCCTGAGACGTATCGCTACTAAGAGCCGCGTCGCAGGACGGTGGGGACCGGCCGTGCTTCGCACGAGATGATCGAATGCGCATCGCAGTGATGGCCGCAGGCGCGGTCGGAGGCTACTTCGGCGCGCGGCTCGCGCTAGCCGGGCACGACGTTGCGTTCGTCGCGCGCGGCCGGCACCTGGCGGCGATTCGCGCGCGGGGGCTCGTCGTGAAGAGCGCCGCCGGCGATATCCACGTCGTGAGTGCCGTGGCCAGCGACGATCCGAAATCGCTCGGCTGGTTCGATGTCGTGCTGTTCGCGGTCAAGCTCTGGGATACCGAAACCGCGGCAGCTGCGATGCGGCCGCTGCTCGCGGGCGGCGGTGTGGTCATTCCATTCCAGAACGGCGTCGAGAGCATCGAGCGCATCGGTGCCGTGGTCGGCGCGCCGCAGGTAATGGGCGGCGTAGCGCACATCGCCGCGACCATCGCGGGACCGGGGGTCATCGCACATACCGGACAGATGGCACGCCTGCGCTTCGGGCCGGCGCTGCGCGAGCAGGAGGCGGCGGCGCAAAGCTTCCGCGAAGCTTGCATTGGCGCCGGCATCGACGCCGAGGTCGTCGCGGACATCCGCCGCGTGCTGTGGGAGAAATTCGTCTTCCTCGCCGCCTTGTCGGGCTTGACCAGTGCGACGCGGCAGCCGATCGGGGTGATCCGAAGCGATCCCGATGCGCGCGCCTGCTTCGAGGCCGCGATGCGCGAAGCGTGGGCCGTGGGCCGCGCGCGCGGCGTAGCTCTAACCGACGATCTGGTCGCGCAGCAGATGATATTCGCCGACGGCTTGCCCGCCGAGATGAAATCATCGATGCTGAACGACCTGGTGGCGGGCAATCGCCTCGAAGCGCCGTGGCTATCGGGCGCGGTGGCGCGGATGGCGAAGGAAGCCGCGACGACGGCGCCGGTCAACGCAACCTTGTACGCGGCCGTCAAGCCGTTTTGCGACGGCGCGCGGTGACGATGGCGAAAGAGGAGTGAGGATGATGAGGCTGTTGCTCGTGTGGCTGATCAACGCGATAGCACTCCTCGCGCTGCCGTATCTGCTGCCGTCGATCACCGTGGATTCGTTCGCGACCGCGCTCATCGCGGCGCTCCTCCTGGGCCTGGTCAACACGTTCATTCGGCCGTTGCTGATCCTGCTCACGCTGCCGGCGACGCTGCTCACGCTCGGCTTGTTCATTTTCGTCATCAACGGCCTGCTCTTCTGGCTCGTCGGTTCGTTCATCCAGGGGTTCCACGTCGCCGGATTCTGGTCGGCGTTCTTCGGGGCCATCCTCTACAGCATCATCTCGTGGGCGCTGTCCGCGCTCGTGCTCGGCCACCGCACCGACCGCGTCGGCGTATGACCGAAAGCGCCGACCGCATCTTCAGCTTCGAGTTTTTTCCGCCGGCGACGCCCGAGGGCGTAGCGAAGCTCCGCGCCACGCGCGAGCAGCTCGCGCGGCTCGGGCCGAAGTTCTTTTCCGTGACCTTCGGCGCGGGCGGCTCGACGCGCGACCGTACGCTCGCTGCGGTGCTGGAGATCCAGGCATCGGGGCAGCGGGCCGCGCCGCACATCTCGTGCATCGGTTCGACGCGCGAGAGCATTCGCGCGACGCTCGCGACGTATCGCGAGCATGGCATCGGGCATCTCGTCGCGCTCCGGGGCGACCTGCCCTCGGGCACAGCCGATGTCGGAGAGTTCCGCTACGCGAACGAGCTGGTCGAGTTCATCCGCGCGGCGACGGGCGACTGGTTCCAGATCGAAGTCGCGGCCTATCCCGAATATCATCCGCAGTCCGGCAGCCCGCGCGAGGATCTCGCCAACTTCAAGCGCAAGATCGACGCTGGCGCAGACTCGGCGATCACGCAGTATTTCTTCAACGCCGACAGCTACTACCACTTTGTCAACGAAGCGATTGCCGCCGGGATCGAGGCGCCGATCATCCCCGGCATCATGCCCATCCTGAGTTTTTCCAAGCTGGCGCGGTTCTCGGACGCCTGCGGCGCTGAGATCCCCCGCTGGATCCGCCGCAAGTTCGAAAGTTTCGGCGACGATACGGTGTCGATCCGCGCCTTCGGGCTCGACGTCGTCACCGGCCTCTGCGCCGACCTGCTCGCGCACGGAGCGCCGGGACTGCACTTCTACACGCTCAATCAGGCGAGCCTGACGACGCTCATCTGGCAGCGGCTCGGCCTGTCGTAGCGGTGCGAGCCCGTGGTATTTGCGCGATCCGATAGGAGGCCGCGGGCGCGTCTACGGGGCACTGCTATTTTCCCCCGGGGCGGAATGACACGAGTTCGAGCAGCGTCGATTCGGTGCGTATCGTCGTCATGTCCGGTCCGCCGCTTTTTTCCGTGTATTCCGCCTCGCGCGCCTCGCGCACCGGAGCCTTGACCTCGGGTGCGTACCAGACCGCTTCCCGACGCGTGGTTCGCGTCCGCCAGAATTCCTCGTCGTCGAGTTGCACGATGCGGTACACGTAGACGGCGTCGTAGCCGCCGGCGGGAACCGTGGTCGCCTTGCGGCCGTCAACCGTGCCGTAAATCAGGATCTGGTCCTTGAGCTCGGTGTCCTTCCGCAGCGTATCGATCACCTGCCGCCAGGTCTTGCCCTGAGCGAGAGGAAACGCGAGCAGCTGAGCTGGCGGATCGAACGGCCGCGGCAGTTCGCGCCAAAGCGCTCCCGCGCGGAGCCCGCCCTGGCCGTCGACTTCATCGATCCATTCGGTTTGGCCGCTGGCGTCGGCGTAGTCGAGACGGATTCTGGCTGAGCCGCCCGCGACCGCGATCACTTCCGCATCGAGCTGCGAGACTGTGCCCCGGCGCAGATTGTCGGTGACGCGATACTGCCAGTGATCGCCGACGACAAGTCGCGGCGCATCGATCGGCGCGCCGATCGGAGCTGATGCGCAGCCGGCGAGGGCAATCACGCATGCGGTGACGGTGGAATGCGAAAGGACGCTGAACGGGCGCATTGGATCCTCCGAGTTTGACCACCGTGGGCGACCTGCTCGCGGGTATTTCGCAGGCCGGGATTAGATCGCCGGGGCAGCGATTCACATCGTGAACAGCGGGCGCGGCCTTGTCATCCAAATCATTCGACGCGATCGGTGATCGCGCCGATGCTCGCCGTCGACACGAGCTTCATGTACTTCGCCAGCACTCCATGCGTATACTTCGGCGCGGGTGGCTTCCAGCGCGCGCGCCGCCGCACCAGTTCCGCGTCGCTCACGTTGAGCTCGATGAGGAGTCTCCGCGCATCGATGGTGATCGGGTCGTTTTCCTCGATCAGGGCGATGTTTCCGCCGACGAACGCCTCCGGCGCGACGTGGCCGACGACCATGCCCCAAGTGCCGCCGGAGAAGCGCCCGTCGGTGATAAGACCCACCGACTCACCCAGCCCCTGCCCGATCAGCGCCGAGGTCGGGGCGAGCATTTCCTGCATGCCGGGACCGCCCTTGGGCCCTTCATAGCGGATGACGATCACATCACCCGGTTTGATCTTCTTGGCCATGATCGCCTCGAGACAGGCGGGCTCTGAGTCGAATACGCGCGCGGGTCCGGTGATCGACGGGTTCTTGAGCCCGGTGATCTTGGCCACACAGCCTTCCGGAGCGAGATTGCCTTTCAATATCGCGAGGTGACCCTGTGCATAGATCGGCTTCGACCACGGCCGGATCACTTCCTGGTCCGCGCGCGGTTCGGATGGAACGGCGGCGAGCTCGTCGGCCAGGGGTTTGCCGGTGATCGTCATGCAGTGCCCGTGCAACAGGCCGTGATCGAGCAATATGCGCAGGACCTGCGGCACGCCGCCCGCGGCGTGGAAATCCGTGGCGACGAAACGCCCCGAAGGCTTGAGCTCGCACAACACCGGCACGCGCTTGCGCACGCGCTCGAAGTCGTCGATGGTCCACTCGACGCCGGCGGCGGCGGCGATCGCGAGATAGTGCAACACCGCGTTGGTCGAGCCGCCGGTCGTCATCACCAGCGCGACCGCGTTTTCGATGGCGTCGCGCGTGATGATGTCGCGCGGCTTCAGGTCGATCTTGACGGCGTTGACCAGCGCGCGCGCGGAGGCGGCGGCCGAATCGGCCTTTTCGGAGTCCGGTGAGGCCATCTGCGAGCTTCCGAGGAGGCTCATTCCCAGAGCCTCGAACGACGACGACATCGTATTCGCGGTGTACTGACCGCCGCAGGCTCCGACCGTCGGGCACGCGTTTTTCTCGATGCCGTCGAAATCCTCCTTTGCCATCTTGCCCGCGCTGAAAGCTCCGACAGCCTCGAACGGACTGACGATAGTTAGTTTCTCGCCTTTCCAGAAGCCGGGCTTGATTGTGCCGGCGTAGACGAAAATGCCGGGCACGTTGATGCGCGCCATCGCCATCATCGCACCAGGCATGTTCTTGTCGCAGCCGCCTACGCAGACGACGCCGTCCATGCACTGGCCATTGACCGCGACTTCGATCGCGTCGGCAATCACTTCGCGCGACACGAGAGAGTATTTCATGCCCTCGGTACCCATGCCGATGCCGTCGGTTACGGTCGGGAAGCCGAACACCTGCGGCATCGCGCCCGCTTCCTTGAGCGCGGCCATCGCGCGATCGACGAGCGGCTGAATTCCGGCATTGCAGGGATTCATGGTGCTGTGGCCGTTGGCGACGCCGACGATCGGTTTGTCGAAATCTCCGTCGCCGAAACCGACCGCCCGCAGCATCGCGCGGTTCGGCGAGCGCGCTACGCCTTGCGTGATGATGCGGCTTCGGCGGTTGTTGGGCATCGGCGAATCCTCTCTCGTATAATCGTTGAATTCTAACAAAAGCCCGCGGCGCGGTACGCTCGCGTCCGTCATCGATGCTGGTCCACCCGCAGTTCGATCCGGTTGCCTTTAGCGTCGGGCCGCTGGCCGTACGCTGGTATGGGCTGATGTATCTGGTCGGCTTTGTGCTTTTCGTCGTGCTGGGCAAGATTCGCGCGCGGCAAAACCTGCTCACCGGTTGGCATCCGCGCGACGTCGACGATATGCTTTTCTTCGGCGTCTTCGGCGTCATTCTCGGCGGGAGGCTCGGCTATGTTCTGTTCTATAAACCGCTTTACTACTTCGCACATCCGCTCGAGGTGCTCGCGCTCTGGCAAGGCGGGATGAGCTTTCACGGCGGGTTTCTCGGCGTTCTGATCGCGCTCGCGCTGTTTGCAAGTCGGCGGCACAAGCGCTGGCTCGAGGTCACCGATTTCGTTGCACCGTTGACACCGCTCGGACTCGCAGCCGGCCGGCTCGGCAATTTCATCAACGGCGAGCTCTGGGGTCGGCCGGCCAGTGTGCCGTGGGCGATGGTATTCCCCCAGGTCGATACGGTGCCGCGGCACCCGTCGCAGCTCTACGAGTTCGGACTCGAAGGGATCGTTCTGTTCGTGCTGCTATGGCTTTACGCGCGCAGGCGGCGGCCGGTCGGCGCGGTGTCGGGATTGTTCCTGATCGGTTACGGCAGCTTTCGCTTCCTCGTCGAATACGCGCGCGAACCGGACAACTTCCTCGGCGTGCTCGCGCTCGGCTGGACCATGGGACAGTGGCTGTCGCTGCCGATGATTGTCATCGGAGTTGCGTTGATGCTCTGGGCCTATTGGCGAGCGGGAAAGGCGCAGCCGACGCTGTTCGGGCCCTGAGTGGGCAGTTTTCTTGCCTGCTAGTCCACGCGGTGGAAATCACCTTCCAGTGAATCGCGCGCGAAGCGGCGGCTGACGCCCGCGGGTTGCGTCGCGAGCGGCGCGCCGAGATTGATCGGCAACAGCAGCAAGAGCAGTGCGATCATGTCGGACGCTATCCCCGGAAGTATCAGCAGCAGCGCAGCCAGTATCCTGCGGCCGCTATCGAGCAAGCCGCGCATCAGCGGTTGATCGCCGCGCAACGCCGCAAGTGTCCTGGTGCGAAAGGCAAGCCTCTCGTTGCGCAGCAAGACCGCGCCGGCGACTGCGGACGCGACCAGCCACGCCAGCGTTGGAATGCCGGACCACCGCGCAAAGCGCATCGTCGCGAGCACGTCGAGGATCGGCAAACTGAGTACAATCAACGATACGATAAAACGCATGGAGGCTCCTTGGCGCCGGCGGCTCCGTCTGCGGGTCAACTCACCGCTCAGTTGGCAGCTCAGTTGCAAGATGAGTCTGCGACTCGATCATCAATTCTGGTGCTAACCACGCTCCCCGATCAAGCTCAAGCGGAGGCGCTGGCGCGCGAACTGCTAACTGCCCGCCTGGCCGCGTGCATTCACATCGGCGCGGCCATGCAGTCACTTTATCACTGGCGCGGTCAAATCGAAACGGCCCCGGAGATCCCGCTGGCCATTAAAACCCGTGCCGCGCTCTATCCACGCGTGGAGGAAGCGATCCGGCGGCGTCACCCCTACGAACTTCCCGAGATTGTCGCTGTCCCGATCAGCTGTGGCTTGCCTGCGTATCTCGATTGGATCGCCGCGGAAACGGCGCATGGGAGCCGTTGAAAAGCGCCGCCGAGGCGTGCTTCCTGGCCTGGCCGTTGCCGCAATGTTCGCTGCGGTTCTGCCGGCGTTCGCACAGGTCAACCCGCTGCATCCCGACAAGGCATTCCGGTTCAGCGCTCGATGGGTCGACGCTCAGACCGTCGAGGCGCGGTTCATGATCGCCGAGGGCTATTACCTGTACCGCGACAAGATTCATTTCGCGGTCGAACCCGCCACTGTCGGCCTCACCGTACCGCGTCTGCCCGTGGGCACGGTCAAGGAAGACCAGTTCTTCGGCCGGGTGGAGACGTATCGCGGCGACGTCGTCGTCAACCTGGCGGTCAGGGACCCGAAGCCGGGTCAGCAAATCGTGATCGCGGCCGAGTCGCAAGGCTGCGCTGATATCGGCATCTGCTATCCCCCGACCGTCCAGCGAGTCACGCTGGCGTTGCCGGCTGGGAGCATTGTCCCTGATCCGCGCGGGGATTCGCCGCAAAAGCGCTGGTTCAACTGAACAGAGCCATCGTTAGTGGGCGCTCGCTGTCAAAGCGATGACCACCCGTCGCCGTAAGCTACTTGTGCTTGCCAGCGCCGGCGCCATGGCCTTGGGTCTAGGGATCGGCGTCGCGGTCTGGGACCGCAATCCCGCAAACCCGACTGCATTGCTCGCACTCTCGCTGCCGGACACCCAGGGAACCCCTCAGTCTCTCCGCCAATGGAGCGGAAAAGTACTCGTCGTCAATTTCTGGGCAACGTGGTGCGAGCCCTGCCGTGAAGAGATGCCCGAATTCGTTCGCGCCCAGCGCGAGCTGGGCCCCCAAGGCCTCCAATTCGTGGGTATCGCGATCGATCAACGCGATAAAGTCGTTCAATTCGCGAAGGAGCTCGACCTGAATTACCCGGCGCTCATCGGCGGATACGACGCAATGGACCTTTCCAAACCCCTGGGTAACAGGCTTGCGGCGCTACCCTTCACCGTTATTCTCGACCGTAATGGCCAAGTCGCCCATACACAGTTGGGGCCGCTAAAGCCAGCTAAATTACGCTCTATTGTCGCTAATTTACTCTAATATCGCCGCTCCGCGAGCTTAAGCAAGTGCCGGGCCCGGCGCGGTGTTATCTCGTCGACGGGACGGCAAGGCGTTCCCCCGAGCAACACTGGCGATGCGGGAAGGGGCATTCGCTTCCTGCCCGCCTCGGGCTTTTAAATTCCATCATGCTGGACAATCTGCTGCGATCTCCCGCAAACTTGCACGTACTCCGCTATTATCGCCCAAGCGTGTCCGTTGGGATGTTTAAGCGGAGGGCGGCGGGGAAGCGCCGAACGATCGTCGATTTCCAGGGGGCAGGATCGATGGATCTGCGCAAACTTAAAACGTTGATCGAGTTGGTCGAGAGCTCGGGCATTGCTGAGCTCGAAATCTCGGAGGGAGAGGAGCGGGTGCGAATCACGCGCTCGCTGCCGCCCGTGACGTCGCCGGCGACCGCGCAGGGCGCCCAATCGGGTGCCCCTGCTGCGGCCTTGGAATCTCCCCAGCCAACGGCGCCCGGAGCCGCGGCGGCACAGGCCGAATCCGAGGGACACGTCGTCAAGTCGCCGATGGTAGGAACCTTCTATCGGTCCGCGTCCCCCGGCGCAAAGCCATTCGTCGAAATCGGCGACGAGGTACAGGCCGGCGATCCGTTGTGCATCATCGAAGCCATGAAGCTCATGAACGAAATCGAGGCCGACCAAGCCGGCGTGGTCAAGGCAATCCTGATCGAGAACGGGCAGCCGGTCGAATACGGCCAAGCGCTCGTCGTACTAGGCTAAAGAACACTTTTCGGCGCGGTCGACGGATGCGCAGCATCCGATAGGGCCGTTCCATTCCCGAACCGAAGCTGATGCCGACCAAGCCCGACGGGCAGTTGTTCGACAAGGTCCTGATCGCCAATCGAGGCGAGATCGCGTTGCGCATCCAGCGCGCCTGCCGCGAGCTGGGCATCAAGACCGTGGTCGTTCATTCCGAGGCGGACGCCGACGCAAAGTACGTGCGCCTGGCCGACGAATCGGTTTGCATCGGTCCCCCGCCGTCGGCACTGAGCTACCTCAACATCCCGGCGATCATAAGCGCGGCGGAAGTCACCGACGCGCAGGCGATTCATCCGGGTTACGGCTTCCTCTCGGAAAACGCCGACTTCGCGGAGAAGGTCGAAAAAAGCGGCTTTGTCTTCATCGGCCCCCGACCGGACACGATACGACTCATGGGCGACAAGGTGAGCGCGAAGATCGCGATGACCAAAGCCGGCGTGCCGTGCGTGCCCGGCTCCGTGGGCGCGCTACCGGACGACTCGAAGGAAGTAATCAAGCTCGCGCGCGAAACCAAATACCCGGTGATCATCAAGGCCGCCGGCGGCGGCGGCGGCCGGGGAATGCGCGTAGTCCATACAGAAGCCGCGCTGTTGCCTGCGGTCAGTCTTACCAAGGCGGAAGCAGGCGCGGCATTCGGCAATCCAACCGTTTACATGGAGAAATATCTCGAGAACCCGCGCCACATCGAGATCCAGGTTCTGGCCGACGAGCACAAGAACGCCGTCTACCTGTTCGAGCGCGATTGCTCGATGCAACGCCGGCATCAGAAGATAATCGAGGAGGCTCCGGCGCCGGACATTCCACTGCGCTCGCTTACGCGAATCGGCGAACGCGCGGCGGAAGCATGCCGCAAGATCGAGTATCGCGGCGCCGGGACGTTCGAGTTCCTGTATCAGGACGGCGAGTTCTTCTTTATCGAGATGAACACGCGCATCCAGGTCGAGCACCCGGTGACCGAGCTCATCACCGGCATCGACTTGGTGCAGCAGCAATTGCGCGTGGCAGCCGGCCAGAAGCTCGCCTTTCGGCAGCGCGACGTCGTGCGTCGCGGCCACGCCATCGAGTGCCGAATCAACGCCGAGGATCCCGAGACGTTCGTGCCCTCGCCAGGGCGCATCACTTCGTATCATGCGCCGGGCGGCCCCGGCATTCGTGTCGATTCGCATGTGTACCAGAATTATTTTGTGCCGCCGGACTACGACTCGTTGGTCGGCAAGGTCATCGCGTATGGCGACACGCGCGAGCAGGCGATTGCCCGCATGCGCGTGGCGTTGTCCGAAATGGTCGTCGAAGGCATCAAGACCAACATTCCGCTGCATCAGGACCTGCTGCTGGACGATTTGTTCCTGCGCGGCGGCACGTCGATCCATTATCTCGAGCAGCGGATGGCGAAGCGCAAACAGGGCGCGTAATGGATGCGCGCGCGGGCTACGCTTCGCAGACAGCAACGCACGCGTATCGCTAGTGTTGGACGCTCTTAGTTTCGACACAGCCGCGGATGCCGCCGAGCGCTGGGCGGACGCCCTGCTCAATGCCGGGGCTCTGTCGGTCGACGTCGCCGATCCGCACGCCGGCACGCCGGCCGAGACGCCGCTCTACGCCGAACCCGGCGGGTCGGGTACCGCGCTATGGCCCGTGAGCCGTCTGACCGCGCTGTTCGATGCCGTGGTCGACGCCGAGGCGGCGCTGGCAAAAGCCGCCGCATCCCTCGATGCGCCAGTGCCGGCACATCGGCGTGCGGCGATCGCCGATGGCGATTGGGTGCGCAAGACGCAAGCGCAGTTCTCGCCGATCCGCGTGACCGACCGACTGTGGATCATCCCGTCCTGGCGCGAGCCAGTGGACACCGGCGCGATCAACGTCGTGCTCGATCCGGGTCTCGCCTTTGGGACAGGCAGCCACCCGACGACGCTTTTATGCCTGCGCTGGCTCGCGGCGAACCTCGAGCGTGGCGCATCGGTGCTCGACTACGGTTGCGGCTCGGGCATCCTGGCGATCGCGGCGGCAAAGCTGGGAGCGGGTGCAGTAACAGGTGTCGACGCCGATCTGCAGGCGATCGCCTCAAGCCGGGCGAACGCCGATGCCAACGCCGTCGCGGCAGAGTTCTGTTCACCCGATCGGTTGTCCGTGCCGCCGGTCGATATTCTCGTCGCGAATATCCTCGCGAATGCTCTCGAGCTGCTCGCCCCACTCTTGGCGGGACGGGTCCGCGTGGGCGGCCGCATCGTTCTGTCGGGCATCTTGGAGCCGCAGGCCGGCCGCGTGGCAGCGGCGTACGCGCGATGGTTTAATATCGGCCCATGGGGGAGCGCGGACGGATGGACGGCGCTTGCCGGCGTGCGTTACGGCTGAGGTGAAGCGCATTGCCGCGCCACACGATGGCTGAAGAAAAATTCACCCGTTGCCCGGGCTGCAAGACGATCTTTCGCGTCACGTCGCAGCAGCTCACGATGCGCGGCGGCCAGGTGCGTTGCGGCCATTGCCATACGGTATTCAACGGGGTCGCCGCCTTGCTCTCGCTCGCGCCGCGACCGCGCATCGAGCTCAACGAGCCCGAGCTCGACGAAGCGGCGCTGGGACCGCCCACGGTAACGCTGCGCGAAGCGCATGCGCTCGAACCGGCACCGACCCCTGAAGATGCCTCGGATGGCCGCGCGGAACCCTCGGTCGCAGCGGCTTTGGCGGATGCCGAACCGGTCGGCAGTGCCGACGCGGAAGCCGATTACGCGGCGCGATTCTCGTGGCAGGAAAAGCGTGCACGCCGCTGGCTGCCCGCATGGGTCTACGCGACCGCGGTACCGCTGCTGGTTCTGCTCCTCGCCGGGCAGGCGATGTTTCACTTTCGCGACGCAATCGCCGCGCACTGGCCGGGAACCAGGCCCGCGCTCATCAGGCTCTGCGCAGCCGCCGGCTGCGCAGTGCGGCCGCTGCAGGAAGTCAACGGGCTTTCGATCGAGGCTTCGGATCTGCAGGCAGACCCGGCGCACAAGGGCCTTCTGATCCTCACGGCGACAATCCGAAACCGGATGCCTTACTCGCTCGCGTACCCCTATCTCGAGCTGACGCTGTCCGATGTCCAGAAGCAGACGCAGCAGGATATCGTCGTCGTGCGCCGCGCCTTCGCTCCCAAGGAATACTTGAGCGGTGCCGCCGATCTCGAGCGCGGTCTGCCGGCGAACGCGGAACTCAACGTGAAGCTATTCATCGACGCCAGCGCGACGACACAGGCGGGCTATCAGGTGTATCTGTTTTATCCGTAGCCCGGGTTGAACGAAGTGAAACCCGGGGGGCAGAACGCTGCCCTACTGAAACGCACCACGGGCTACCCCTGAATCCAAGGCAAGCCGGCTTTTCGCCATCCGCCGAGCGTTCCTCGGTGACCGTCATCGTCTTTGGGGCCCTCGAAGCCCTCCAGCACGTTGAACGCCATCGTGTAGCCTGCGGCAGCAGCCGCGCGCGCGGCGCTGTCGGAGCGCTGCCCGCTGCGGCAAAAGAACAGCAAAGGTGCCTGCGGATCGTCGGCGGCGGCCTTCAATTCATCGAGAAAAGCCGCATTCCGGGCGCCCGCAGGATAGGTCGTCCATTCGATCAAGATGCTGCCCGGTACACGGCCGACGTAGTCCCATTCCGGGCGTGTACGGACATCGATCAGCTTGGCCTTCGGGAAGGCATCCAGAAGGGCTTGAGCCTCTTGGGGCAAGACCGCTCCATAATAGGGCAAGCCGTGCTCGGATCGACGCGTTTGCGCTGCAGCAAGCGCCTTGTCACTCGGGGTTGTCATGACCAATCGATGCGTTGGCGGAGCGTTTCCCGGCCGCAAAGCTCATACAGGCGCCGACGTTGCGCGAATGCGGGTTGAGTTCGGAGCGTTCACGGTTGGTCCCTAGCATAACGCCAGCGGGGAGCCCTGCAGAACCAATCGTTGCACCAGAGCGCAGCAGCCACAGCCGGGCCGCCCCATGGTGGTGCATTTCTGCCGCGAGCCGGGGCGGAAGTGGCTATCCTGCCCCGTGCCAGCGTATCCAGGTTATGGCATAGTTTCTGCTTTTCGTCGTTCGGCGAAAAACCCCGCCGTATTGCGTCGAATCCGTTCGCAAAGCTTACGTCTCGACAGGAGAAATGCATGGCTGCACCCGCCGATGTGCTCAAGACTATCAAGGACAAGGAGGTCAAGTTCGTCGACTTGCGCTTCACCGATACGCGCGGCAAGGAACAACACGTTCAGGTGCCCGCCAAGGTATTCACTCAGGATAAATTCGACAACGGCCATGCCTTCGATGGCTCGTCGATCGCCGGCTGGAAGGGGATCGAAGCGTCCGACATGTTGCTTTCGCCCGATCCGGATTCGGCGCGCATCGATCCCTTCACCGACGAGGCGACGCTCAACATCACGTGCGACGTCATCGAACCGACGGATGGAAAGGGCTACGACCGCGACCCGCGCTCGCTCGCCAAGCGCGCCGAAGCGTATCTTAAATCCACCGGCATAGGCGACACCGCGTATTTCGGTCCCGAGCCCGAGTTCTTTATCTTCGACTCGGTTACCTGGGGCGTCGGCATGTCCGGCTGTTTCGTCAAGATCAAGTCGGAAGAGGCGCCGTGGTCGTCGGGCGAGGAATACGAAGGCGGCAACATGGCACATCGCGCTGCTGTCAAAGGCGGCTACTTCCCGGTGCCGCCGATCGATACCTTGCAGGACATCCGCAACGCGATCGCTCTCGCGCTCGAGGAACAGGGTGTCGAAGTCGAGGTGTTTCACCACGAGGTTGCGGCGGCGGGCCAGAACGAGATCGGCACCAAATTCAACACCCTCGTGAAGCGCGCGGATTGGATGCAGATCCTCAAGTACACCGTGCATATGGTGGCGCACACCTACGGCAAGACGGCGACGTTCATGCCCAAGCCGATCGTGGGCGACAATGGCTCGGGTATGCACGTGCATCAGTCGGTGTGGAAGGGCGGGCAAAATCTGTTCGCGGGCGACGGCTACGCCGGACTGTCGGAGCTCGCGCTGTACTACATCGGCGGGATCATCAAGCACACCAAGGCGCTCAACGCGATCACCAACCCGGGTACCAACTCGTACAAGCGTCTGGTGCCGGGGTTCGAGGCGCCGATCAATCTCGCCTATTCGGCGCGTAACCGTTCCGCCGCCTGCCGGATTCCTTACGTCAGCAACCCGAAGGGGCGCCGCGTCGAAGTGCGCTTCCCCGATCCGACGACCAACCCGTATCTCGCTTTCGCGGCGATGCTCATGGCGGGCTTGGATGGCGTGCAGAACAAGATGCATCCGGGCGATCCGTTGGACAAGAATCTGTACGACCTCGAGCCGGAGGAGGCAGCCAAGGTTCCGCACCCCTGCGCATCGCTCGAAGAGGCGCTCGAGAATCTCGACCACGACCGCGAGTTTCTGACCCGCGGCGGAGTCTTCTCGAACGACATGCTCGATGCCTATATCGCACTCAAGCAGGAGGAAGTCACTCGCTTCAGGATGACGACCCATCCCATCGAATTCGAGATGTATTACAGCCTGTAAGTCATCACATCGGGGTTGGAGCGTTAGACGTGGGCGGGCCGGCGACGGCCCGCCCACATCATTTGATACACTGCGCGGCTATGCCGCAACCCGTCGGACACTTCGCCTTGACGTGGTGCGTGCGCGCTATCGCTTGGTGCGTGCCGCTCGCGCTTGCCGCACCGGCCGCGGCGGACATCTGCAAGTATGTGGACCGCGACGGGAACATGCATTACACCAATGTTGCGCCGGAAAAGGGCTGGAAGAAACTTTCCTGCGGAGTCGGCGGATCCACGGCGCCCGGCGAAAAAGGAGCGAAATCCGGGCCGGGGCCGGCCGGCTTTCCCAAGGTCGATACCGGCACGCAGAAGGGTCGCGACGACCTCCGGCGCAAAGTACTGGCCGAAGAGCTCGCCACCGAGGAGAAGCTTCTGGGTGAAGCGCGCATCGCGTACAGCGACGGTGCGCCGCCGGCGTTGCCCGAGGAAAAGGAGGTCCCGCAGAAATACGCCGCGCGCATCGCCAAGCTCCGGCAGGCCGTCGTGCTTCACGAAAAGAATATCGAGGCGCTGAAGAAGGAGCTCGCGGCGACGCGATAATCGGCTACGCCACGTTCTGCGGGCGCGGAACTTGCTAAGCAATTGGTAAGATTGCTGCTGCAATCTAAGCGACAACTGCATGTCCGTCTATCCGTTTTCCGTGGCCGCCGACGACCCGCCGGGACCCTACCCCGGGCTGGAACTGCTCGCGACCGCGGTGCTGCTGCTCGACGAAAACCTCGAGGTCTGTTACGCCAATCCCGCAGCCGAGAATTTGTTCGAGCTCTCGCGGCGACAATTGCGGGGCAACTCCGCACGGGCGTTGTTCGGCGACGCGCCGGCGCTTTTCCAGGCGATCGACAAGGCACTCGCCAACGGCGCCACGTACACCGAGCAGGAGCTCGAGCTCGGTGTCAATGGCAAGCCGCGGTTGCATCTCTCCTGTACGGTGTCGGTGATCGACGCGGCCGGTTTCACACTACTGCTCGAACTCCGCCATATCGACCAGCAGCTCAAGATTGCGCGCGAAGAACGACTGCTCGAACACCAGCAGGCAAACCGCGAACTCATTCGCAGTCTCGCGCACGAGATCAAGAATCCGCTCGGCGGCATCCGCGGTGCCGCGCAGCTTCTCGAGCGTGAGCTCGATCGACCACCGCTCATCGAATACACGCAGGTGATCATCGGCGAGGCGGATCGGCTGCAGACACTGGTCAACCGACTCTTGACGCCGCATCGCCTGCCGACCTACCGGCGCACCAATATCCATGAGCTTCTGGCCCGGGTTGCCAGCGTCGTTCAGGCGGAGTTTCCCGACATCTCCTTTCAGTCGGACTTCGACATCAGCCTGCCGGAATTCGAGGCGGACCCGGAGCAATTGATGCAGGCATTGCTCAATATCATCAGGAATGCAGCGCAGGCGCTGGAAAGCATTGCGGGAACGCGCGAAATACGCCTGAAGACCCGCGTCGCGCGCAGCGTCACGCTGGCGAAGCGCCGGTTCCGCCTCGCGCTCGCGGTTTCGGTCGAGGATAACGGACCCGGCGTACCGGAAGAGCTTCGTGACCGGATTTTCTACCCATTGGTTTCCGGACGCGAAGGCGGCAGCGGCCTGGGCCTTACGATCGCGCAGACGTTCATTGCGCAACACAACGGCACGATCGAATGCGAAAGCGTTCCCGGATGCACCGTATTCACTATTCTCCTGCCGCTGGAATTCAAACGCCCCGGCGCGTAGAGTGAGGCTCAGAAAGCATGCGCGCGTATGACGACCATGAACCCTCCCCAGGTGAGCTCGTGAAACCCGTCTGGATCGTCGACGACGACCGCTCGATACGGTGGGTCCTCGAAAAAGCGCTGGCGCGCGAAGGGATCGCGTACAAGACGTTCGCATCGGCGTACGACGTGCTGGAGGCACTGCAACAGAGCCAGCCGCAGGTCTTGGTTTCCGACATTCGAATGCCGGGCGAATCCGGCTTGACATTGCTCAACAACATACGGGAGCGCTTCCCGGAAGTTCCGGTGATCATCATGACCGCGTACTCGGATCTCGACAGCGCTGTCGCGGCGTTTCAAGGGGGGGCATTCGAGTATCTGCCTAAGCCTTTCGACGTCGATCACGCGATCGCGTTGATCCGCCGCGCCAGCGCCGAGACTCCGTCGGTCGCCGCGGCTGCGTCCGCCATCGCCGAAACGCCGGAGATGCTCGGGCAGGCTCCGGCAATGCAGGAAGTCTTTCGCGCCATCGGCCGGCTTTCGCAGTCGAACGTGACGGTATTGATCACCGGCGAGTCGGGTACAGGGAAGGAGCTGGTCGCGCGCGCTCTGCACCGGCACAGCCCTCGTGTCGGAGGGCCATTCGTCGCGATCAACACCGCCGCGATCCCGAAAGACCTGCTCGAGTCCGAGCTGTTCGGACACGAGCGCGGCGCGTTCACCGGCGCGCAGAATGCCCGCCGCGGCCGCTTTGAGCAGGCCGAGGGCGGCACGCTGTTCTTGGATGAAATCGGCGACATGCCGCCGGACCTTCAGGTACGGCTGCTGCGGGTGCTGTCGGATGGCGAGTACTACCGCGTTGGCGGCCACGCGCCGCTCAAATCGAACGTGCGCATCATCGCCGCAACGCATCAGAACCTCGACGAGCGGGTGCGGCAGGGCCTGTTTCGCGAGGACCTGTTGCATCGTCTGAATGTCGTTCGCTTGCGGTTGCCGCCGCTGCGCGAACGCGGCGACGATATCGCTCCGCTGGCCGGCCATTTCCTGCAGAAGAGTGCGCGCGATCTCGCCGTCGAGCCGAAGGTACTGTCGGAGGCCGCGTTGCGCGTGCTGTCGACGTTTGCGTTTCCCGGTAATGTTCGTCAGCTCGAGAATATCTGCCATTGGCTGACGGTGATGGCGCCGGGGCTGCGCATCGACGTGGCCGATCTGCCGCCGGAACTCCGCGCGGCCACCAGCACGGGCGCCGAGAGCGACGGCAACTGGCACCAGGCGCTCGATCGCGAACTCGCGCAGGCGCTGGCCCGCGGCGAACGCGCCGTCGGCGAGCGCCTCGAAAGGGAGTTCGAGAAGACGTTGATCTTGCGCGCGCTGCAGCACACCGGCGGGCATCGCATGGAAGCCGCGCAGTGGCTGGGCTGGGGCCGCAACACGCTGACGCGAAAGATTCAGGAGCTCAAGCTCGATCCCGACAAGCGCTAGCGGCGTGAGCCCGCGGCGTCGCCGGTCGCCCCGCGAGTGAAGGGCGCGGGATCGCGCGAGGCGAATCGACGCAGCGACCGACACGTAACGAACGTCCTAGGTTTCAGGCACGAGGAGGCCGCCGCGCCTCTAAGCGGCCAGCTCGGCCACGACGGGCGCGTGATCCGGGGGCTTCTCGCCCTTGCGAGCCTGGCGATCGATGCGGCACGAGCTGCAGGTCGCGGCCAGCGCGGGAGACAGCAAAATGTGGTCGATGCGCAGGCCGTGGTTCTTCGGGAACGCGAGCTGGCGGTAGTCCCACCAGCTGAACGTCTTTTCCGGCTGATCGAAGAGGCGGAACGTATCCGTCAACCCGAGCGCTAGCCAATCGCGAAACACGGCGCGTTCCGCGTCGCTGCACATCACCTTGCCGCGCCACAGGTCGGGATCGTGCACGTCGCGATCCTCCGGCGCGATATTCATGTCGCCCACGAGCGCGAGGCGCGGATGGCGCGCGATCTCGTTGCGAACGTACGCCGTTGCCGCCTCGAGCCAGCGCAGCTTGTACTGATACTTCTCGGAGCCAACCAACTGCCCGTTGGGCACGTAAAAACACACGAAGCGGATGTCGCCGATCGTGGCCGCCAGCACGCGCTTGTGATCGTCGGGAAACTCCGGCATGTCGGGGCGCACTGCGGCTGCGGGCACTCGCGACAGGATTGCGACGCCGTTGTAAGTACGCTGGCCATAGAAGATCGCCTCGTATCCGGCGGCCGCGATCTCCATGGCCGGAAAACGCGCGTCTTCGAGCTTGGTCTCCTGGAGGCCCACGATGTCGGGCTGGTTGGCGGCGAGCCAGTCGAGCAATCGCGGGAGGCGGATGTTGAGCGAGTTGACGTTCCAGCAGACGATGCGCATTATCGTTCTAACGTATTGTTGTTGATCAGTCTAGCGACGTGTGGGGCTGACTGTGAGGCGTTTTTCGCGGCATTGCCACTAAAGACGTCGCGGGCTACCACCACCAACGGGTGGCTTTCGAGATCTGCACAAGCCGCACTTCTAAGACGTGCGCGGCGTTTGCGCTGGACTTCACTGACGATGACAGCCGTAGTCTCCCCTCGGCCTGACCAGCCCGGGCGTGGGCAGCTGTGCGGTTGCAGGGCCCGCGAATTTCGCCCTAGCGAGACTTTTTCTTTTTCCGAGGCGTTGGAGTCATCGGTCCGCCGGTCCAGAACCTGACCATCTGCTTCGTACCTTCCGCCATGATGGCCGCCGCTTGACGCTTTCCTTCCGCGCTCGCTCGGCTGCGTGCAGACCCCATTACAGCATTGGCACTGCTCAGCCACATGCTCATCAGCGGGTTTTTCTTTGTCCAGGGATTTCTCATGTGCTCTCGGTTTGAAATTAGCGTCTCAACGGTTCGTTACTTAGAACTTATCCGTAAATAATGTTGATCTTAGCTGGCACCTGTCGAAAGCTGATGATGGCAGCGGCGAGCATGGTCAGCGCCAAGTAAGAGCGATGCATCTTCTCGTAGCGAACCAGCAGCTTGC
>JALYSM010000141.1 GCA_030854785.1 Pseudomonadota bacterium | reverse complement strand
GGCCTGGTGGGCGGCGCGATTGCGCGCCCCGCGGCCGCGATCGCGCTGGTCAGCTCGGTGGCGCGCCTGTTCGGGTGGCGTCGGGTCGCTCGCGTCGTGCGCCTCGGCGCAATCGCTCTCGTCGTCTTCCGCTTCGTCCGCGTGTGGCGGAGTCGGGAGCAAACGCCGTTTTCGCTTTCGTAGCCTTCGTCGCTTCGTAGCCCGGGATGAGCCGAAGGCGAATCCCGGGAGCAGCGCTGCACTGAACGGCGCCCCGGGTATCGCGCTTCGCGCTCAACCCGGGCTACAGCCCGAGCTCTTTCCACAGCGCGTCGACGCGGCGCCTGACGGCGGCGTCCATCGCGATGGGGCGGCCCCAGGTGCGCTGTGTTTCGCCGGGCCACTTGCCCGTCGCATCGATTCCCATCTTGCTACCCAGCCCCGCGACCGGCGAGGCAAAGTCCAGATAGTCGATCGGGGTGTTCTCGACGATCAGCGCGTCACGCGCGGCATCGACGCACGTGGAAAGCGCCCACACGACCTCCTTCCAGTCGCGCACGTTCACGTCGTCGTCGGTGACGATGATGAACTTGGTGTACATGAATTGCCGGAGAAAGCTCCACACGCCGAACATCACGCGCTTGGCATGACCGGGATACTGCTTTTTCATGCTGACGACGGCCAGCCGATAGGAACAACCCTCCGGCGGCAAATAGAAGTCCGCGATTTCCGGAAACTGCTTCTGCAGCAGCGGCACGAACACTTCGTTCAGCGCGACGCCCAGGACCGCGGGTTCGTCCGGCGGCTTGCCGGTGTAGGTCGAGTGATAGATAGGATCGCGACGCATGGTGATGCGTTCGAGCGTGAGCACCGGGAAACGCTCGACCTCGTTGTAGTAACCGGTGTGATCGCCAAACGGACCTTCCATCGCGGTCTCGTAGCCCGTCGCGTCATCGGCATCGGGACGAATGAAGCCTTCGAGCACGATCTCGGCCGTGGCGGGCACCTGCAGGTCGTGCGCGACGCATTTCACGATTTCCGTGCGCGCGCCGCGCAAGAGTCCCGCGAATTGATACTCGGACAACGTGTCGGGCACGGGAGTCACGGCGCCGAGGATCGTCGCCGGTTCGGCCCCGAGCGCGACCGCGACCGGAAACGGCTTGCCGGGCGAGGCATGCGCATGATCGCGGAAGTCGAGCGCGCCACCGCGATGCGGCAACCAGCGCATGATCAACTTGTTTTTCGCGAGCACCTGTTGCCGATAGATGCCCAGGTTCTGGCGTTGCTTGAGCGGGCCGCGCGTGACGGTCAGTCCCCAGGTGATCAGCGGCGCGACATCGCCGGGCCAGCACGTCTGCACCGGCAGGCGCGCGAGATCGAGCTCCGCGCCTTCCCACACGATCTCCTGGCACGGCGCCGCGGAGCGCTCCTTCGGCGTCATGTGCATGACCTGCAGGAAAACCGGCCGCGTATTCTGCCACGCGTCCTTCAATCCCTTCGGCGGCTCGGGCTCCTTGAGGAACGCGAGGAGCTTGCCGACTTCGCGCAACGCTGCGACCGACTCCTCGCCCATGCCGAGTGCCACGCGCTGCGGCGTACCGAAAAGATTACCCAGCACGGGAATCTGCGCGCGCCAGCCCGTACCCTCAAAGCCCCTCGGCTTTTCGAACAGCAGCGCCGGTCCGCTCGCCTTCAGCACGCGGTCGCAGATCTCGGTCATCTCGAGGCGCGGATCGACCTCGACAGCGATACGTTTAAGTTCGCCACGGCGTTCGAGCTGGGCGAGAAAATCGCGGAGGTCAGCGTATTTCATCAGGTTCCTCGGGTTCGGCGCGCATAACAGCAGACGCGCAGGCATCTTATCCGCTACTCGGCGCAGGACGTGCGAAGCGCGTCGCGATGACGCCAAGTCCGAGTAAAGCACACGAAACCGGCCCGAAATGGCGAAATCTGTCGGGCGACGGCGACACTACCCGTGGTTTCGACGCCACAGCGTGGCCGAGACACGGTATTATCCGCGCCCGCGGCTAGACCGGCGATGCGGCGAGCCGCTATGCTCATCACGGTGGGCTCCCGTCGGGAGCCCATGTCGCCCGAGGAGATCACCGCTTGCGAACGGTCATGGCCGCGCTCAAAGCCTGGCCTGCAGTCGTCGCCCTGTCGTGGGCAACGGCGGGCTTTGCCGCGTCCGCCGGAACGCAGCAGCCCGTGATTCCTCACGGCGTTCCCGGCACCACCGCGGCGAAGCAGCCCTCGATCGAGCTGCTACCACAGCAGCCCACACTTGCCGGCACCTGTGGCGGCAGCGCGTTTGACGTCAACACATTCATCAACGTCACCGGGGTGGCGTCGGCGGCAGTCACGGTCGCCGCGCCTGGCGTGGGTACCATCGAAGAATTCATCGACGAGACCGGCACCAACATCGGGCCTTATAACGCCGTTTACCCTACGTTTCACATCCTGCCGTTCGGCGGCGGGCTGCCGCCGAACACGAAGATAACGATCACCATCACCACTTACTCCGGTCCCAATCGGACCGGCTCAGTCAGCTTTGTCAGTAAGCTCGTTTTCAACTGCACGACGGGTAACGTCATTCATGCCGGGCCTGTTGCAAACGTCGCCGAGTCGATCCCTGCGTTGTCGACAGTGGGACTCGCCGCGATGACAACGTTGCTCGCGCTGCTCGGCGCCGCGATGATCCGCCGCCCCGCAAAGCGGCGTACCGTTCGCCGCTAAATCACCGAACCGCTTCCGCCGTCCATCGGCACGATACCGCCGGTCACGTAGCTTGCGCGCTCCGAGGCCAGGAACAAGACAACCTGCGCAACTTCCTCAGGCGTGCCGAGCCGTCCGAGCGGGATTCGCGCCCGATTGCGCTCGAGCAGCTCGGCCTCGGTCAGCCCGGTCATCTTCGACTCGGCTCTCAAGCCTTCCTGCACGCGACCGGTCAGCGTGGCTCCGGGATTGATCGCGTTGATACGAATGCCCTTCGGCCCGTATGCTGCGGCCAATCCCACCGTCGCGAGCATCAATGCGGCGTTCGCCGCGCCGCCGGGCAGGTGCACCGGGCTCGCGACCTTACCGCCCATGCCAACGATGTTGACGATCGCACCGTGGCCGCGACGGAGCATTCTCTTGAGCACCGCATCGATGGCATGAATGTAGCTGAAGAATTTCGCATCCATCGCGTCATGCCAGGCCGCGGCGTTGAGATCGGCCGGCGGATACCGGCGTGCAGCACCAGCGGAGTTCACGAGGATATCGATCGGACCGACGCTCTCCTCGGCCTTCGCGGCCATGCGCTCGGCGTCGTCGGCTCGAGTGAGGTCGGCGGCGATTGCAAGCGGCGCCGGAGCGCTCCCGGGCCAGCGCGCGAGCGCAGCGTCGAGGTTCGCGCGGCTGCGCGAGACCAGCACGACTTTCGCGTTCTCGTGCGCGAATGCCTCGGCACAGGCCCAGCCGATACCCTTGCTCGCTCCGGTCACGACGACAACGCGATCCTTCAGCTGCAAGTCCATGCTTGCTTCTCCTTTGCGTTAACGGCGCGATTTCGAATTGCCGTCCCGGGTATCGGCCGAAGCCTGTCCTGAGCTTGGCGAAGGGGCCTCAACCCAGGCTACACAAAACTGGCGTAGCCCGGGATGAGCGACAGCGAATCCCGGGATTCGCCAACGGATCGACCCGGACTACATCGGCCACCTCGGCCAGCGATGCATCCGCACGACATAATCGGCGACGGTGCCGGCGAATATCGCCAGCCCAAGCCAGTGGTTGCCCAGAAACGCCCGGAAGCAACCCGTGCGCTCGCGTTTGCGGATCAGCCAAAAGTGCCACAGCGCAAGCGCTGATGCGGTCAGGACCGCGGCGTAGAACAGCGACCCCAGTCCGAGCAGGCGCCCGATCCACGTCAGCATCCCCAGGTAGATCGCGTAGCAGAGCATCACCGCGAGCACGTCGAAGCGGCCGAACGCGATCGCCGAGGTCTTCAGTCCCAGCTTGATATCGTCTTCGCGATCCACCATCGCGTACTCGGTGTCGTAGGCCATGACCCAGAACAGATTGGCGACAAAGAGCCACCAACCGATCGCCGGCACGAAACCGAAGACCGCCGCGTAGGCCATCGGGATGCCGAACGAAAAGGCGATCCCGAGAAACGCCTGCGGCAGCGCGAAGAAGCGCTTGCAAAACGGATAGGCGATCGTAATGAGGAGCGCGGGAATCGAGAGCAGGATGGTGAAGCGGTTGAAGCGCAGGAGCAGCAGGAAGGCGCACGCGGCGAGCGTGGCGCCGACTGCGAGCGCCTCCCAGGGCTCGATTTCGCCACGCGCGAGCGGCCGGTTCGCGGTGCGCTCGACATGCGCGTCGAAATGGCGGTCGGCGTAGTCGTTGACCGCGCAGCCCGCCGAGCGCATCAGCAGCGTGCCGACAATGAAGATGCCGACGACGATCCATGAAGGCGATCCCGACGAGGCGATCCACAGCGCCGCGAGCGTCGGCCACAGCAGCAGCAAGGTGCCGATCGGCTTGTCGAGGCGGACGAGTCGCTCGTAGGCGTCGAGGCGGGCAGCGATCTTCCGCCAGAGCGTTTGAGGTACGTCTGCGGGGCTGTCGGATCCCGTCATAGGCGCTGCCTCGCCTTTCCTTGCCGGCTCACAGCGGTAGAACAAGCTGCTTCTTGAGATCACGCGGCGCGATTTCGGCGAGCAATGTCTGCGGCGTCGGATAGCGCAAGCGCACGCGCAGCTCGCGCTTCATGCGCACGTTGGAAAGCCGCCGCGACTCGCTCATGAACGACAGGAGCTGCGGCGCGATACGCGTTTCCGCTTCCTCCCACGAGATGCGCGGCGGGCGCGGCAGCTGAAACGCATCGGCGACGGCATCGAACCAGTTTCCCATCTGCAGCTCGGCGTCGTCGGCGACGTTGTAAGCGCGATTCGGCTTGCCGCGAAAAACGGCGGCGATGGCCGCGCGCGCGAGATCGTCGGCATGCACGTGATTGGTGAACACGTCGTCCTCGGTCCGCAGCACCGGCGTTCCCTGCCGCAACCGGTCGAGCGGCAGGCGCGTTGCGGCATAAATGCCGGGAGCGCGCAGGATCGCGAGCCTGACGCCATAGCGCTTCGCCCAGTGCCGCAACCGGTCTTCCGCCGCGATGCGCCGCCGCGCACGCGGTGTCTGGCTGCGGCGTGGCCGCGCCTCGGTCACGCGCGCTCCGGCGCAGTCGCCGTAGACGCCAGTGGTGCTGATGTAGACGAAGTGGTGGGGTATAATCCGCGCCTTTGTCAGCGCGGCGATGAGCCGCGTGGTGCGCGGATCGTCGCGGCCTTCGCCGGGCGGCGGCGCGAAGTGCAGCACTGCGAAAGGTGCCGCGCGCAGGCGCTCGAGGCTGTGATAGCGGTCGAGGTCGCCGAGGATCGGCACGATGCCCCGACGGCGCAGCTTGGGAATGTCTTCCAGCCTCCGCGTGAGGCCGTAAAGCCGGACCCTCCCGCGCAGAAGCTCGGCGGTCCGCAGGGCGATGTCGCCGCAGCCAATCAACAGTACCCGTATCACTCTGATGCCCTGCGCGGAACGACCCTGCCAGCCAGCGAATCGATGCCGTTCCAGATTACCATAAAACCCAGCGATCACAGCTTCGCCTGCGACGACGGCGAAACCGTGCTCGCCGCCGCGATGCGCGCGGACCTGATGATTCCCTATGGCTGCCGCAACGGCGCCTGCGGCACCTGCAAGGGAAAGATTCTCGACGGCGTGGTCGACTACGGCGCGCATCAGCCCGGTACGCTAAGCGCGGCCGAGAAGGCGCAAGGGTTGGCGCTCTTCTGCGTCGCCAAGCCGAGGACGTCGCTCACGATCGAAGTGCGCGAGGTGCGCCGCGCCGGCGATATCCAAATCCGCAAGCTGCCGTGCCGGATCGAGAAGATCGACAAAGCCGCGCCCGACGTGGCGATCGTGTCGCTCAAGCTTCCGGCGAACGAGCGCTTGCAATATCTCGCGGGGCAATACATCGACCTCTTGCTCAAGGACGGGCGGCGGCGCAGCTTTTCGATCGCCACCGCGCCCGAAGATGATGCGCTGCTGGAATTGCACATCCGCCACGTTCCGGGCGGGCTGTTCAGCGGTCAGCTCTTCAACGAGTACAAGGGCCGCGAAATCCTCCGCTTCGAAGGTCCGCTGGGGACGTTCTTCCTGCGCGAGGACTCCGACAAGCCGATCATCTTTGTTGCCGGTGGCACGGGCTTCGCGCCGATCAAGGCGGTCATCGAGCACGCGCTGCATCACGAGGTCGAGCGGCCGCTGGTGCTCTACTGGGGCGTGCGCTCGTTGCGCGATCTCTATCTTCCCGATCTGCCCGGAAGCTGGCAGGCAAAGCACCGCGACTTCCGGTTTATCCCAGTGCTGTCGGATCCGCTGCCGGAGGACCAGTGGCCCGGGCGCACCGGCCTCGTGCACGAGGCGGTGCTGGCTGATTTCCCCGATCTCTCCGGCTACCAGGTCTACGCCTGCGGCGGCCCGGCGATGATCGACGCCGCGAGGCGCGATTTCACTGCCGAGCGCGGTCTGCCGGCTGAGGAATTCTTCGCGGACTCGTTCACGTATGCTGTGCAGCCCGAACCAACGGCCTGAGAGCCGCTTCGCGCGTTGAGTTCGACGATGAAAAGTCTCGACGAATCGCTTCACGTCTCGTTTTTTCGCAACGCGCAATATTTCGCTGCGGACCTGTTCTATGAATCATTCCAGCTTCCGTTTCCAGTCCCGCGCGAGAACTCCGGCCTCTCGATACCGACACCGCCGGAGAACTGGTGGCAGGAGGTCGTGCTTTACAAGTGGTCCGAGACTCACCTCGAAGCGGTCGGGTTCTGCAACTGGATTCGCTATGCCGACTGCTACCTCTGCGGCGGCATGTGCGTTCGAAACAATTTCTACCGGCGACTGCCAAGAGAACATTGGCTCCCGTGCCGGGAACGAGGGGGAATTGCACAAATTATGTTGGAGACCGCGTTCCGTGATCTGACCGACTGTACGGCATGGTTCGGATACTGTGGCGACAAGAAGGCCTATATTGTAGACATCCGCTCGGGCTACCAGCCGACCCGCCATCCATACGTCATCGTGAAATGGAACGCCGATCTCGCCGATGCGGCGAAGCGCGCGTTGGAAGACCGTATCGCCGCCATCGGGCCGTTCTGAGCCGTGGCGCAAAACAACCTGTTTCCCGGTTCAGCACGCTTCTGGCTGGTGGCGTTCCTAATGGCGGCGTACACGGCAGGTTATGCGTGGAGCGCACCGACGGCCGATACCGCGGACGAACTTTTGCGGGCATACGAGATCCGCCACGGGATTGCCTATCCACTCGAGGGCCCGTTCCTTGGCGGTGCACTGCATCTGGGGCC
>JALYSM010000045.1 GCA_030854785.1 Pseudomonadota bacterium | reverse complement strand
CGCCTTTTGGCCAGCAACGCATACGTGAGAGCATGGCCGACAGGCTCCTAGGCGCTACAAGTTCTTCATCCATTCGCGCAGCGCCTTCAGTCGCGCGGCTCGTACGCGGCGCGGAGCGTCTCTGGCGCCGGGACGCCCGGAGACAACAGCACCCGCATCGACCCCGCGGACGACGTTCAGCGCGGCGGCAAGCCATGTCGCGGGCGCGTAATCCGCGAGCAAAGATCCGGGGCTCGATTGCCGATCGGCTGCGCACGCCCGCAGCAGTTGCTCGAATCGCTCGGGTCGACGCAGCGCGTCGGCAGCTTGCATGAGCTCGAGCAACGCAGCAGGCGCAAGCTCGGCCGCGCGATGCACCGCTGAACCGAGTCGCGCCGCAAGCCGGGCCAGCTCGCGGCAATCCGCCGGCACCTTGAGGCGCCGGCTCAGCTTCGCCGCGCGCCGCACGCTTTGCGCGACGCGATCGCCCGGCCGCGTGCGCCTGCTCGCGGGCAGCCGTAGGTTCGACGCCAGCACCGCGTAGCGCACCGGGAGAGGCTCACCGGCGGCCGCGACGTGGTCGAGCGCGCGCATGCAGTGAACACCGGCATCGATCTCGGCGTCCTCGCCGTCGCGCCGCGGCAAGCCGAACAGGGCATCGACTTCAGGAAAGAGCTGCGCGAGCGCTCCGCAGCGGCGCAGAACGGCGAAAAAACGCGACGGAGCGGCTTCCATCAGCGCGCGGGCAAGCTCCTGCCAGACGCGCTCCGCCGTCAACGTCGCGAGTTCGCCGCCGGCGGCGATCGCGCGCATGATCGCTTCGGTTTCCGGCGCTATCGCGAAGCCGAAGCGGGCGGCGAAGCGCGCGACGCGTAGCACGCGAAGGGGATCCTCGGCAAACGCCGGGCTGACATGGCGTAATACGCCTGCACGCAGATCGTTCTCGCCGCCGAAGGGATCGATCAACTTTCCATCGGCGGCGCGCGCGATCGCATTGATCGTGAGGTCGCGCCGCGCCAGATCTTCTTCGAGCGTGACGCCCGGTGCGGTGTGAAAACTGAAGCCCTGATGTCCGCGTCCGGTCTTGCGCTCCGTGCGCGCCAGCGCGTATTCCTCGTGCGTTTCGGGGTGCAGGAACACGGGAAAGTCGCGGCCGACGGGACGAAATCCCCGGGCGAGCAAGTCGTCCGGCGTGGCGCCGACGACAACGTAGTCGCGATCCGCGATCGGCCTTCCGAGCAGTTCGTCGCGCACCGAACCGCCCACGCGATAGGTCTTCATGCCGGACGCCAAGTACGACGCTTCACCGTTCCCTGACCGCAGCGTCGTCCCGCTCAGCCTTGGCTCAGCGCCCGCCTTGCGCGCGCAGGCCCGAGTATCGGCTTCGCGACGCCGCCGGCGTCAGATAGTCCGGTGCGACGGCTTCCAGCGCTGTCGGATTCGATCCGAAGATGGCGGGGAAATCGCAGTCACAGACACTATCGAGTTCCATCGACGCCAGATTGTCGCGGCTCATCAGTTTTCCGGGTAGCATCTCGAGGACGCGCGCCTGAAGCGTCGACAGCGCCGGGCCGAGCGGCACGATAGGCCGGTCATACCCGGTCAGCTCGCCCACGTAGGCTACGAGTTCCCGCAGCGTATACACCTCCGGGCCGCAGAGGGGATAGCGCCTGCGGTGCGTGTAGTCATCGTCGACCGCGCGCACGAACGCGTTGGCGACGTCGCCCACGTAGACGGGCTGGAAGCGTGCGTCGGCGCGGGCGAGCGCAATGACCGGCAGAAAGCGCTCGAGGCGCGCAAACAAGTTGAGGAACGAATCCTCTCGGCCGAAAATCACCGAAGGCTGGAAGATCGTCCAGGCGAGGCCGGAATCGGCGACAAGCGCTTCGCCTTCACCCTTACTCCGCAGGTAACGGCTCGGAGCCTTGCCGCCGGCGTTCAGCGCGCTCATGTGCAAAAGCCGTGGCACGCGCATCGCGCGGCACGCGGCGATGAGCTTGCGCGGGAGCTCGACGTGCGCGCGCTCGAAATCGCCGCGGCGCGTCTCATTGAGGATACCGACGAGATTGATCGCCGCGTTGGCGCCGGCCGCGAGTTGCTCGAGCGCCAGCGGATCGTGAATGTCCGCCTCGACCACGTCCGCCGTCGGCAGGAGAATAAGATGCTTGGCACGCTCGCGGTATCGCGTCGGCACGACGACGCTCCAGCCCGCGGCAACCAGCCGCGCAACGGCATGGCGGCCTACGAAACCGCTGCCCCCGAGGACCAGGATTCTGGCTGTGCTCATCTCGGCGCTTCGGCGCGTTCCGCGGGCAACACGGCGTCGGCGGCGCTGTTGTCGATTCCGGCGGCGCCGCCGCGCGGCGTAACGACGCCGAGGCGATCTTTCAGCGTGACGTAGCGCAAGCCGAGCCGTGCCTGGTAGAACATCGCGTTCGCCAGCACTTTCTTCGCGTAATCCCGCGTCTCGTTGAACGGGATCGTCTCGACGTAGATCGCGCCTTCCAGCGGCACCGGCGCCCGCCACGCCTGTGCCCGTCCCGGACCGGCATTATACGCGGCGGCTCCGAGCACCGGCAGGCCGTCGAGCTTGTCGAGGACGTAGCGAAGATAGTGCGCGCCGAGCTCTATGTTGAGCTCGGGATCTTCGAGCCTGGGGGTGGTCGACGCGGCGCGGCCGGTCTGCCCGGCAACCCAGCGCGCCGTCTGCGGCATCAACTGCATGAGCCCTACGGCGCCCGCCGTGGAAACGATATCGGACACGAAGCGGCTTTCCTGGCGCACCAGACCGTACACCAGCGCCGCATCGAGGCCGTTCTGCCGCGCGGCGTTCTCGATCTCCGTCTGATACGGCGTCGGATAGCGCAAGCCGAAGTCATGGCGCCGCTGCGTGCGGTCGGCGGTATTGATCGACCGGTCGTAAAGGCGATTGCGCTGCGCGTACGAGGCCGCGAGCAGCAAGCCTTCGTCGTCGAGTCCGCGCACGACGCTGACCCACTCGCGTTGAGCTTCCGGCCGTAAGTCGAGCGCGGAAAGCCTGACCACGCGCTTTACCGCTTCGCGCGCCCCGAACGCGGCAAGCGCGGCAGCGTCGGGCGTCAGGGGCTCGCTCAACGGCATGATGCTCGCTCCCAGTGTCTCGGCGGCGAGGAAGCCATAGAAATGATGCTCGGTGGCCAAGCCGCCGAATATCCGGGTCGCGTCTTCATTCTGTCCGGACACGGCAAGCGAGCGCGCCTTCCAGTAACGCCAGGCGGGCTCCTGCGCCTCGCCCGGCGGCATCGCATCGATCGCTCTCTCGACGTCCGCCCACGCGCCGGCGCGCAACGCGGCGCGAACGCGCCACGCGCGTTGGGATTCGGTGAGCGTTACGCCGTCGGTTTCGCGATACCACGCATTCGCTGCGGGCGCGAGCTGACGTGCCGCGTTGTACGCGACGAGCAGGTTGCCGTAAAGACGGTCCGCTTGAGGGAGCCGCGCGCGCCAACTGACCCAGGCCTCGTGCGCGGCCATCGCATCGGTCGTTGCGACGCGGTCGAGCGCATACAGCGCGAGCTCGCGTCCGGTCGGCGAGGATAGGCGAAAGTCCCCCTTGAAAAGCGCGGCGCGCGCGCCGCGGTCGACGCGCTCGAGGTCTTGCGGCGAGGGCCGCTCGGCTGGCGGCAACTCGCCGGCGATCCTTGCCGCCAGGCGGAAATTTCCCGCTTCGTGCGCGAGTCGGAACCGCGCCCAGATGTCCTGCGATGTCAGCGCACCTTGCGCGCGCATTGCGGCAAACAGCGGCTGACACGACTCCGGCAGTTCCTGCCCGCTGAACCAGAATCGCTTGACGTCAGCCGCAGCGTTCTCGCCTTCGTTGCGGACCTGCGCCCGGAATTGCGCCGCGTAGCACGCGAGCTGGACGTCTTCCGCGCCATGCTTCGGATATTCCTCGGCGAACAGCACCCATGCCCCCCGCTTGCCGAGCGACTTGAGCCAATCGCTGCGCAGGCGATCGGCGAGCGGAAGATCCGCGTAGCGATCGAGAAAGGTCCGGACGGCCGCGGGATCGGCGTCGTCGAGCTTTAGCTTGAGCTGCCAGTACGCGACATAAGGTTCGAGGAGATGGCCTTTGAGACGTGGCGCGACGCGCTCCAGCCGGGTCGAATCGGCGGCTCGGTACGCGTCCCGCGCCGCGACGAAATCGGCGTCCGTAGGCTGCGCCCGCGCCGCAAGCGCAATGCAGGCGGTAAGAAAAAATGCGAATGCCGCGCTATGGCGCGTGGCGGGCGAGCGAAGAGGCGACACAGGCATCGGTTCCTGGAACGTCATTCTCGACGAGCGCATCACGTCCGGCAAGTCTTTCATCCTCGCATTCGCTGGTCGCGTGCGCGGTCGATGGTAAACTTCGCGCTTAAGCAATTGTGACGTGCCGCCGATCTACGGAGACACTCATGGCTCGACGCAACAACGCACCCAAGGTGGGTGTCGTGATGGGCAGCGCAAGCGATTGGGACATTATGCAGCACGCGGTCGCGCAACTCATCGCGTTCGGGGTGCCGCACGAGGCAAGGGTCCTCTCGGCGCACCGCACGCCCGACGATTCGTTTGCTTACGCCGAGCACGCGGCCGCGAACGGCCTTGCGTGCATCATCGCCGGCGCTGGCGGCGCCGCGCATCTGGCCGGCGTTCTCGCCGCGAAGACGACACTGCCGGTGCTGGGCGTCCCCATTCCGTCGAAGTACCTGCGCGGCGTGGATTCGCTCCTGTCGATCGTCCAAATGCCCAAAGGCGTGCCGGTAGCAACATTCGCGATCGGCGAAGCGGGGGCCGCCAATGCCGGGCTGTTTGCCGTCGCGCTGCTCGCTCGCAGCGACGCGAAGCTTGCCGCGAAACTTGCCGAGTTTCGCGCCGAGCAAACCGCCGCTGCGCGCGCGGCGAAGCTACCGCCCCGCCGTAGCCCGGGATGAGCATCGCGAATCCCGGGTTTCGCCTGCGGCTCAACCCAGGCTACAACAATCGTAGACAGCGATGAGCGTAGCGATTCCCGGGACGGCCCCGATATTCGCGCTGCGGGCTCATCCTCGGCTGCGCTGTTTCGCGCCATCACGCTCCGCTCCCACCGGCACGCTTGCGACGCGTGCCATTTCAGGATCGGTGTACCGGCAACCGGCGGCTACGTAGTCAGCCGCCATCGCGGTCGCGTCGGCGCCCCAAAACAGCTCGTCGCCGATCGCCAGCGTCGGAACGCCGAACACGCCTCGCGTAATGGCGTTGTCGGTGTTCCGGCGCAGCGCGTCCTTGACCTCGGCGCTGGCGATGCGCTCCGCGGCATCGGGAAAACCGAGCTCGGCGGTAAGCTCGGCCCATTCGATCGGTAAATCCCCGAGGCGTCCGTCGCGCCAGATGAAACGGAAGATCCTGCGCACAGTCTCAGGCTCGCAGTCTGCCGCAATCGCCAGCCGCAGCAGCGGCAGCGGATTGAACGGATGCGCGGCCGGGAACTTGATCGGTATCCCGAGTTGACGCGCCTGCCAGACGACGAAGCGGTAGGTGAAGCGGCGTTTCGCGGGAATTTCCGCCGGCCCCAGAGTGTCGTGCGCCTTGAGCAACGCAGCGAACAGCACGGGCTGGTAGCGCACCCGCAGCGAGCGCTCGAGCACAGGCAATTGCTCGCACTGGAGATACGAGAACGGCGAGACGAAGTCGAAGTACCAGTCAGCGCTCGGCATCGGCAGCGTGGCGGAGATTGATTGGGCCCTCGTACAGCGCGCGCCGCGAGGCAAGGCTCGCGACGACCGCGCGGCGCTCGCCGGCGGACAGACCGATCCAGCCGGCGATCTCGTCGAGCGTCCGATAGCATCCCGCGCACAGGCCGGTAGGCTCGTCGATGACGCAGATGCTCACGCAAGGTGAGGGAACCTCGGTCTCGTCGCGCATGCTTTAGGCCGCAAGCCCTGCGGACAGCGGATTCCTGGCGTCGAGCGCCCGTGCGACGCGCGACGCGGTCGGGCGGCCGAGAAAGTCGGAAATGAACCGGCCCGCGATGCGTAGCCGCGTCATGTCGACCCCGGTCTCGATGCCGAGCCCGTCGAGCAGGTAGAGCACGTCTTCGCTGGCAATGTTGCCGGTCGCGCCCTTGGCATAAGGACAGCCGCCGAGTCCGGCAACGGAGCTATCGAAAGTTGCGACACCCAGCTCGAGCGCCGCATAGACGTTCGCCAGCGCCTGCCCGTAGGTATCGTGAAAGTGCCCCGCCTGTTCGGTGACCGGCACCACAGCGGCGACGGCCGATACGAGCTTCTGCGTCATGCCGGGCGTACCCGTGCCGATGGTGTCTCCGAGCGAAATCTCGTAACACCCCATCGCTTTCAGAGCGCTCGCGACGTCGCGAACGCGCTCGGGACCGATTTCGCCTTCGTAAGGACATCCGAGCACGCAGGAGATGTAGCCGCGAACGCGGACGCCGTGCGCCCTGGCCGCGTTGAGCACCGGCTGCGCCCGTTCGAGACTCTCCGCGATCGTGCAGTTGATGTTCTTGCGCGAGAATGTCTCCGACGCCGCGACGAATATCGCGACTTCGTCGCAGCCGGCGGCAAGCGCCGCGTCGAATCCCTTGAGATTCGGCGTCAGAACGGGATAGCGCACACCGGGCCTGCGCTTGATGGCCGCCATAACCTCGGCGCCGTCCGCCATCTGCGGTACCCATTTGGGCGAGACGAAGCTCGCCGCTTCGATGGCGGGCAAGCCCGCCGCGGTCAAGCGATCGATCAGTCCGACCTTGACCTCGGTGGGCACCTTCGCCTGCTCGTTCTGCAGACCGTCGCGCGGGCCGACTTCGACCATGCGCACGCGCTGCGGCAGCTTCATGCGCGCGGCCCCGTGGTCATGGCGTCGTTCATGCTGGCCGTTTCAATATCCATGCTCGCGGCCGACGACTCCGGTGATCGGCAGTCCCGCCTCCAGACATCGGATCTTGGCCGCGATCTGCGCGACCGATTCCTCGACGAGCGTGACACCAGACACGTGCGGCGTCAGCGTGACTCGCGGATGATGCCAGAAACGATGCTCCGGCGGCAGAGGCTCGTCGCGAAAGACGTCGAGCATTGCACCCGTGAGATGATCGTTGTCGAGCAGCGCGAGCAGATCGTCGTCGACCACGAGCGCGCCACGTGAGACATTCACGACGTACGCCCCGCGCGGCAATCGCAACAGCCGCGCCCGGTCGAGCAGGCCCTGCGTCTCCCTCGTCAGCGGCAGCAGGCAGACCAGCACGCGCACGCCGGCAAGAAAGTCGTCGAGCTCCGGGAAGCCGGTGAAAGTCGCGATGCCGGCGGAAGGCTTGTGCGTGCGGCTCCAGGCGCGAAGCGGGAATTCGAACGACGCGAGCGCCGCCGCGACTACGCTCCCCAACACCCCCAATCCGAGAATCCCGACGCTGAACTCGCTCTTGGACAGCCGCGGCCGCTGGCGCCATTCGGCGATCCGTTGCTGTTCCGCATACGCATCGAATTCGCGATAGCGGCGCAGCACCGCGTGGCACACGTACTCGGCCATCTGCTCCGCCATCCCGGCGTCTTCGAGTCGGACGAGATGAGCGTCCCGCGGCAGCGCGGACAGGTCGGGCACCGAGTCCACGCCCGCGCCCAGATTGAAAATCGCCTTGACCCGTCCGAGAGAGCGCAGCAGCTCGACCGGCGGATTCCATACCAGCGCATAGTCCGCTTCGCCCGCGAATGTCGACGGCCAGCCGTCGATGCGCACACCGGGAAAGGTCCGTTGCAGGGCCTCAAGCCACGATGCAGCGTTGTCTCCCGCGGTGTAGAAGAGAAGTCTCAAGCAACGCGGTCAGGCGCCGGGAGTGCGTCGAGGTCGAGCAGATCCGCGCCTTCCGCCACCTGATCGCCGGCGCGATAGTTGACGGCACTGACAGTCCCTGCGGCCGGTGCGGTAATCGTGTGCTCCATCTTCATCGCCTCGAGTATCAGGAGCGCCGCGCCTTTCGCGACCGCCTCGCCGGGCTTTACCAGCACGGCAACGACGGTACCCGACATCGGCGCCATGAGGTGTCCGGCATGCGGCTCTTCTTCGCCGGAATGCGCAAGCCGGTCGATGAATCGCATCCGGTACGATTCGCCCGCGCAGAATACGTAACGGTCCTCGCCGCGCGCCACGACGTCGGCGACGATTGCCATGCCGTCGATGCGCGCGCGCAACTCATCGCCGGCACGCGCGACGCTCGCCGCCATTTCACGTCCGCCGACCGTGAGCCAGATCGCCTCGCCTCGCGTGCGGAGTCGTACAGCGTATTCGGCGCCTCCGGCCGCGAAGCAGATGGCAAGCGCATGCCCGTCGCTGCTGGGCCACCAGGTGTCGAGGACATGCCACGGCGAAGAAGGGTCGGCGGATGCGCGTGCGCGCGCCGCGGCGCCGTCGCGCAGTCGCACGAGCTCGCCCAACGCGGCGAGCGCGAGAACCCGCTCGGAGGGAGGGGACGTCGGGGGAAACAGCGCCGCGCTGTGGCGAGCAATGAGGCCGGTATCGAGCCTGGCGCCGGCGAATGCCTCGTGGGCGATGACGCGCTGCAGGAATGCTACGTTGGTCGCGACGCCGACAACCCGATAGTCGGCGAGCGCCGACTTGAGGCGGCGCAGCGCCGAGGGCCGATCCTCGCCCCAGGCAATGAGCTTCGCGATCATCGGATCGTAGAAGCGGCTGATCGCGTCTCCCTCGCGCACGCCGGTGTCGATGCGCACCGCGGCCGACGTCTGCGGCGTGCGCAGGTATGCGATGGTTCCGATGGATGGCAGGAAGTCGCGCTCCGGATCTTCGGCATAGATGCGCGCCTCGATCGCGTGCCCGCGCATGGAAATTTCCTCCTGCGCGAGCGGCAGGGGCTCGCCGGCGGCGATACGAAGCTGCCATTCGACGAGGTCGAGGCCGGTGATCATTTCCGTGACCGGATGTTCGACCTGCAGCCGGGTGTTCATTTCCATGAAATAGAACGCGTCGTCCCGAGTGACCATGAATTCGACGGTGCCGGCACCGACATAGCCGATCGCCTTGGCGGCCGCGACCGCCGCCGCACCCATCCGGCCACGGCGCTCCGAGGTCATACCCGGGGCCGGCGCCTCTTCGAGGACTTTCTGGTGCCGGCGTTGGACCGAGCAATCGCGCTCGAACAGATGCACGCAGTCGCCGCGCATATCCGCAAAAACCTGGATCTCGATGTGCCGCGGCGCTTGCAGATATTTCTCGATGAGCACCGCATCGTCGCCGAAGGCCGCCTTTGCTTCGCGCCGCGCGGAGGCCAGCGCGGCGGCGAACTCGTCGCGCCGCTCGACGATGCGCATGCCCTTGCCGCCGCCCCCGGCCGAAGCCTTGATGAGCACCGGATAGCCGATCGCGTCGGCCCGGGCGAGCAGCAGCGCGTCGTCCTGGCTCTCGCCGTGATACCCCGGGGTGAGGGGCACGCCGGCCTTGCCCATGATCGTCTTGGCCTCCGCCTTCGATCCCATCGCACGGATCGCGGCGGGCGGCGGGCCGATGAATCGCAACCCGGCGGCCGCGACCGCCGTCGCGAATTCCGCGTTCTCCGACAGGAACCCGTAGCCCGGGTGGATCGCCTGCGCGCCCGACGCTTTAGCGATCGCGATGATCGCCTCGGCGTTGAGGTAGCTCTCGCGCGGTGGTGCCGGCCCCAGGCGATGCGCTTCGTCGCAGGCGGCGACGTGCAGCGCGTCGGCGTCGGCATCCGAATACACCGCCACGGTGCGAATCGCCATTCGCCGGGCGGTCTGCGCGACGCGACAGGCGATCTCGCCGCGATTGGCGATCAGGATCTTGTCAAACATCGCCCGATTTTTGCGGGTCGGCCCGATGAGGCGAGGCCGAGTGCCCAAACCAGCGTAGCAGCCGTTCGACGAAGCCACGCAAGAATCGCCACAGCTTGGGCAGCAACCATACCGTCAGCGCGAGCAGCAACACGAGCACGACCAAGAACGCGATGGGATGCGCCAGCGCGAGGTAGAGCAGCACGCCGACCAGCAGATCCTCGCCGAACGAAGCCGCCCAGTTGGAGAACGGCTCGGGGGAGGTGTTGATCGCCATTCGCGCGCCGGCCTTGGTGAAGTGACTGCCGGCGGCGAGCGTTCCACCGACGATCGCCGCCGCGAGCGTCCAGGCGGGGGGCGAGTCGCCGAACACGCTCGCCGCCAAGACCGCACCCGCGGGGATGCGCACCAGCGTATGCGCGAGGTCCCACAGCGTGTCGACCCCGGGGATCTTGTCGGCGAAGAACTCCACGAACAGCATGAAGCCGGAAGCGGCGAGCACCAGCGGATGCGCCAGCACGCGCAAGTGCTGCGGCAACTCGAACCACTCGAGGTAGCCCAGCCCACCGACGATGAAAAGCACCGCGTAAAGGCGGATTCCGCTCGCCCAGCCCAGCGCGGCGGCGAGCGCGATCAACTGCCAGGTGTCGAGATGTTCCATGCTCGCCCGCCCGGTCGTTACTCGCCGCGCGGTACCCACGTCGCATTGCGTTTGGCGAGGAACGCAGCGACGCCCTCCCTGCCCTCCGGAGAGCGGCGAACGCGTGCGATGCGCTGGGCGGTGTCGGCGATCATGCGGGCGTCGACCGGGCGGTTGGCGATTGCGCGCAACAATGCCTTGCACTCGGCTTGCGCACGCGGGCCCGCGGTCAGCAGCGTGCCCAAAAGCTCGTTGACCCGCGCATCGAGCTCTTCGGGAAGCGCGAGATCGTGGAGCAGCCCGAGGCGATACGCTTCGGCGGCGGCGAATCGCTCGGCGGTCAGAAAATAGCGCCGCGCAGCGCGCGCGCCGATCGCCTGGATAACGTAGGGGCTGATCGTGGCCGGGATCAGCCCGAGCCTCGCCTCGGAAAACGAAAACACCGCATCCTGTGCCCCGATCGCGATATCGCAGCAGGCGACCAATCCCACGCCGCCTCCGAAGACTGCACCGTGAACGCGGGCGATCGTCGGCTTCGACAGCGTATCGAGCGTCGAGAGCATCGCCGCTAACGCGTTCGCGTCGACGAGATTCTGCGCTGGGCTGAAGGCAGCCATCTTTTTCATCCAGTGCAGATCGGCACCCGCGCAGAAACTCTCGCCAGCTCCAGCCAGCACGACCGCCCGCACGTCCGGGGCGCGGTCGAGCGCATCGAGCGCCGCAGTAAGCTCGGCGATCAGCGTTTCGTTGAACGCGTTGTGCACTTCCGGCCGGTTGAGCACCACGATTGCGACCGCGTTGCGCACGGCAACGTCGATCGTCTCGTAGGTTGCGCTAACCCGATTCGCGGACGCGCCACGCTTGCTGCCCGCCACCCTGTCTTTGCCTGCGCTGCTTGGCTTGGCCATGGCTCGTCACATCCGGAACACGCCGAAGCGCGTCGGCGCGATCGGACGGTTGAGCGCGGCGGATATCCCCAGCCCGAGCACCCGGCGCGTATCAGCCGGATCGATCACGCCGTCGTCCCACAGGCGCGCGCTGGCGTAATACGGATGCCCTTCGCGCTCGTACTGCGCGCGCAGCGGCGCCTTGAACGCAGCCTCCTCGTCGGCGCTCCACGCGTCACCTCTCGTCTCGATCGCGTCGCGCCGGATCGTCGCGAGCACGGTCGCAGCCTGCTCACCGCCCATCACCGAGATGCGCGCATTCGGCCACATCCACAGGAAACGCGGTCCGAATGCGCGCCCGCACATGCCGTAATTTCCGGCGCCGTACGACCCGCCGATGATCACCGTAAACTTAGGCACGTTCGCGCAGGATACTGCCGTAACCATCTTGGCTCCGTCCTTGGCGATGCCGCCGGCCTCGTATTTCTGGCCCACCATGAACCCGGTAATGTTCTGCAGAAACACGAGCGGCATCCCGCGCTGGGTGCAGAGCTCGATGAAGTGCGCGGCTTTCTGCGCCGATTCCGAATAGAGAACGCCGTTGTTCGCAATGATGCCTATCGGGTAGCCCCAGAGATGGGCAAATCCGGTCACCAGCGTCGCGCCGTAGCGCGCCTTGAATTCGTCGAGCTCGCTGCCGTCGACGATGCGGGCGATCACCTCGCGCACGTCGTAGGGCTTGCGAATGTCAGCGTTGATGACGCCGTAAATCTCGTCCGCTGCGTACAGCGGATCGCGCGGCTCCGCCACCTCGAGCGCGGCTTGCTTCGGGCGGTTGAGGTTGGCGATGATCCGTCGCGCGATCGCCAGCGCGTGATGGTCATCGAGCGCGTAATGGTCGGCGACACCCGAGATGCGCGTGTGCACGTCCGCGCCTCCCAGCTCCTCGGCGCTGACGATTTCTCCAGTCGCCGCTTTCACCAACGGCGGGCCGGCGAGGAAGATCGTTCCCTGCTCCTTGACGATGATCGACTCGTCCGACATCGCCGGCACATAGGCGCCGCCCGCGGTGCACGAGCCCATGACGACGGCGATCTGCGGAATGCCGGCGGCGGACATCGTCGCCTGGTTGTAGAAGATGCGCCCGAAATGGTCGCGGTCGGGAAATACTTCGGTCTGATTGGGCAGGTTCGCGCCTCCCGAGTCGACCAGATAGATGCACGGCAGGTTGTTCTCCCGCGCGATGTCCTGTGCGCGCAAATGCTTCTTGACGGTCATCGGATAGTAAGTTCCGCCCTTGACCGTCGCATCGTTGCAGACGATTACGCACTCGCGCGCGACGACGCGGCCAATGCCGGTAATGATGCCCGCTGCGGCGATGTTGTCGTCGTACATGCCGTGGGCCGCGAGCTGGGACAGCTCGAGAAACGGCGTTCCCGGATCGAGCAGCGCGCGTACCCGTTCGCGCGGCAGGAGTTTTCCCCGTCCCGCATGCCGTGTGCGCGCCGCCTCGCCACCTCCCTGCTCGCTCGCGGCGATCCTCGCCTTGAGATCGGTAACGAGCGCCGCAAGCGCGTCGCGGTTCGCCCCGAAGATGGCGTCGCGGGTGTCGAGGCGGGTTTCGATGACGGGCATGGAAGATTTCTTCAGGACGCGCAGGGCAACGGATGACCCGGCATCAGGTCGTAGGGATGGAGCCACCGCGGCTCGGCGCGGATGCGGCCAAGCCAGTCGCAGACGGCAGGATAGAGAGCCCAGTCCACGCCGATCTCGTCGGGAAAGAACAGGTAACCGCACAGCGAGAGATCGGCGATGGTCAGGCGATTGCCGACGACATAGCGGCGTCCGGTGAGATGCGCGTTGAGCACGCCCCAGGCAGTCTCGGCGCGGCCGCGCAGAAATTTCATCACACCCTCGTCCGCTCCCTTGACGAACGTGCGCATGAAACGATACGTCGCCGTATAGCTCGTGAGCTTGTGGTTGTCCCAAAGCAGCCAGCGCAGGATTTCACGGCGCTCGCCCGCGTCATTCGGTCCGAAGCGGCCGAGCGTCTCGGCCAGATAGTCGAGGATCACGCCGGACTGCGCCAATCGTACGCCGTCATGCTCCAGCACCGGCGCTTCGCCCATCGTGTTGATCTCGCGGTACGCCGGCGTGCTCGTCTCGCCTTTGAAGTAGTCGACGAACCGCGGCGTCCAGTCGGCGCCTGCGAGCTGCAACGCCAGCGCCGGCTTGTAGCAGTTGCCGGATTGCGCGAAGCAATACAGTGTAAATCGTGCGGAATCGGCCATATCACCACCCACCCGTCGCGAGCCAGCGGTCGACCTGGTCGAGCCGGTCGACACCCCAGAACGGCTCGCCGTCGACGATCGTGAACGGAGAGCCGAACACACCCGCAGCGATGGCCCGCTCGTTCTCACGCCGGAGCGCGTCCTTGATCGCGGGGTCGTCGATTGCGGCGCGCGCCGCCGCGCCGTCGACCCCGCAGCCGACCGCGACCGCAACCGCGTTCTCGGGCTTCGAAATGTCTACGTCGTCGCCGAAGAACGCTCGGTACAGCGCGTGCAGCGTCGCGACCGCGAGCGCCGCATCGCGCTCCTTCAGCCACAGCACGATACGCGCCGGGCCTTGCGTCGCGATCGGGAACGTCGACGGCAGGCGGAAGCGCTCGACCCCGTGGAACCTGGCGCTGCGGGCGAAATCGCGTTTGGAATACGGCCCCTTGAGCGGAACATCGGTCAACGGGTTCGCTCCGGTTTGCTTGAATACGACGCCGAGCAGGATGGGGTGCCAGTCGACTGTACGGCCGTGCCTTGCCGCGAGCGCTTCGATCTTCTCCGAAGCGAGGTAGCCGTAAGGCGAGGAAAAATCGAAATAGAAGTCGATCGGCGATTTCACGTCGTTCACCCGCATTCCCGTCACGCCGCCAAAGCGCGACCGATCACCAGCCGCTGAATGTCGCTTGTGCCTTCGTAGATCTGGCACACGCGGACGTCGCGATAAATTCGCTCGACCGGGAAATCGGTGACGTACCCGTACCCGCCGTGGACCTGGATCGCCGCCGAGCACACGCGCTCCGCCATCTCGGAGGCGAACAGTTTCGCCATCGACGCTTCCTTGAGGCAGGGCTCCCCGGCGTCACGCAAGCTCGCCGCGTGCCAGACCATCTGCCGCGCGACCTCGATTTCGGTCGCCATGTCGGCCAGCCGGAAGCTGATCGCCTGGTGCTCGACGAGCGGCTTGCCGAACGACCGGCGCTCGCCCGCGTAGGCGAGTGCGGCCTCGAATGCGGAGCGCGCCATGCCGACGCTCTGCGCCGCGATGCCGATGCGCCCCGCTTCGAGATTGGCGAGCGCGATGCGATAACCCTCGCCCTCGCGTCCCAGCAAATTGGCGGCGGGCACGCGGCAGTTCTCGAACACGATCTGCGCGGTATCCGACGCGCGCTGCCCGAGTTTCTCCTCGATCCGCGCGACGACATATCCTGGCGTGTCGGTGTCGACGATGAAGGCCGAGATCCCCTTCTTGCCCGCGGCCTTGTCGGTGACGGCGAAGACCAGCGCGACGTCGGCGTGCTTGCCCGACGTGATGAACTGCTTGACACCGCTGAGCACATACGCGTCGCCGTCGCCGCCTTTGACGAACTCGGCACGCGTCGTGATCGCGGCAGCGTCGGAGCCGACATGCGGCTCGGTAAGACAGAAGCAACCGAGCTTGGCGCCGCCGGCAAGCGGCTTTAAGTACCGCTCTTTCTGAGCGTCGCTCCCGAAGGCGAGAATCGGTCCGCACACGACCGAGTTCTGCACGCTTAATATGGTCGAAGTCGCACCGTCGCCGGCGGCGATCTCCTCGAGCGCGACCGCCAGCGACACGTAATCGAGTCCGGCCCCGCCGAAGCGCTCCGGAATCACGATGCCATACGCGCCCAGGCGGCCCAGCTCGGCGAGCGCCTCGCGCGGAAACGCATGGCTGCGGTCCCACTCCGCGGCGAACGGCGCGAGCCGCTCGCGGGCGAAATTGCGCATGGTGTCGCGGATCATGCGTTGCGACTCGGAGAGCAGCATCGGTCACTAACCCGCGCGCAATGCTTTCACCACAGCAACTCCGGGGTCCAGGCGGCGACCCGCGCCGCTGATCAACGCGTTACTCATGGAGCGCGTTGCTGGTGAAGGCGACAAGCGTTCGGTCGGCGTTGAACCGGTCTCAAGCCGCGTAGCCCAGTTCCCGAACCAGCGGGCCCGCGGCGTCCTCGAGTGCCCGGCGCTCGGCGGGGGTCATCTCGCGCCGCCACACGCCAAGCCTGGCCGCATCGGGGGCACGGGTCAGGTTGGCGTGAATGCGCGTGCGCTCCTCGCGCGGGATCATTTGACCGCGTGCGTGCCGGCGGCCCCGCAGCCGGTCGACTCGCGCGGCGCCCTGTGCGCCGTAGTCGAGCATGATCGGATCCCAAGGCAACGAAAGGTATTCGCACAGGCGCTCGAGCTCGCGTTCCGGATGGAGCACCAGCTCCTCGAACCGGACCTCGACGTAGCGCCGGACGAGGCTCGCCGCACGCCGGCCCGCCTCGACATGTTTTCTCCACTCTTCGCCGAGCACGCGCAAGTCCTGGCTCGGCGCGAACCACGTCTTGCGCCAGGAGAGCGCGGTGTCGCCCGGATCGCGGATCAGATGAATGAAGTGCGCCTCCGGCAGCAGCGCGGCGATCTGCGGCATCATGAGAACGTAAGACGGTGTCTTCTCGCCATAGCGCGGCTTGCCCTGGCTCTCGGCATACATCGCGTAAAACGCGCGCAGGCCTGCGGCGACCGTGAAAGGTTCAGTCGCTTCCAGGCGGCTCCACAACGCGTCCTTGTCGAGCCCGAAATCCGACCAGTTGGAAATGGCAATGCGGTCGGCGGTGACGATGTCGAAGAATGCTTGTCGCACGACTTCGCTCGAGCCCTGCAGCGTGGCGACCGTGCCCACGAACGCGGTCTCGGGAGGAACCGCCAGTTCCGGATGGCTGTCGAGCATCACCGCCAAGAGCGACGTGCCCGACCGTGGACAGCCGACAACGACGGGCAGCGGCCGTCTTTGGGCCGACTCGTCCGCGAGCCCGGTCGCGGCGCGAGGATTTGGGCGCGCGCCGCTCGATAAAACGAATCGCGGCGACTCGAAGACGATCTTGCCGGCCATCACGCCGATCAAACGAGCTCAATGGCCATGGCGGTTGCTTCACCACCGCCAATGCAGAGGCTCGCTATCCCCCGCCTCTTGCCCAGCTTGCGCAGCGCGCCGAGCAAGGTGACGATGATCCGCGCGCCCGATGCGCCGATCGGATGGCCGAGCGCGCAGGCGCCGCCGTGCACGTTGACCGTTTCCGGCGACAGCCCGTGTTCCTTCATCGCTGCCATTACCACGACGGCGAACGCTTCGTTGATTTCGTAGAGGTCGACCTCGCCGGGTTTCCAGCCGACTTTCGCATAGAGCTTCCGCATCGCGCCAACCGGAGCGGTGGCGAACCAGTTCGGCTCCTGGGCGTGGGTCGCGTGGTCGAGGATCAGTGCCAACGGCCGCAACCCCCTTTGCTCGGCCGTCGAACGGCGCATCAACACCAGCGCCGCGGCGCCGTCGGAGATCGAGCTGGAATTTGCGGCAGTTACGGTTCCGTCTTTCCGGAACGCCGGCTTGAGCGTCGGAATTTTTTCCGGGCTCGCCCTGGCCGGCTGCTCGTCCGTATCGATCACCACAGCACCTTTCTTGCCCGCAACGCTCACCGGCGCGATCTCCCAGGCAAACGAGCCGTCTTCGGTCGCGCCGCGCGCGCGTGACAGCGAGCGCAGCGCGAATTCGTCCTGTTGTTCACGGGTGAATCGATACTTGTCGGCGCAGGCTTCCGCGAACGCGCCCATCAATTTGCCCTTGTCGTAGGCGTCCTCGAGGCCGTCGAGAAACATGTGGTCGTACACGGTACCGTGGCCCATGCGCATTCCGCCGCGCGCCTTGGGAAGCAGGTACGGGGCATTGGTCATGCTTTCCATGCCGCCGGCGACGATGATGTCTGCGCTGCCGGCGATGAGCGCATCGTGCCCCAGCATCGCCGCCTGCATCGCCGAGCCGCACATCTTGTTGACTGTCGTGCAGCCGGTGGCGAGCGGCAAGCCCGCCTTCAATGAAGCCTGTCGCGCCGGCGCCTGGCCCTGCCCGGCCGGCAAGACACATCCCATGATGACCTCGTCAACGGCGTCCGCGGTGACGCCGGCACGCTCGACCGCGGCCTTGATCGCCACGCCGCCTAGATCGTTGGCGGACAACGTCGCAAAAGCGCCTTGCAGGCCGCCGATCGGCGTCCGCGCCGCTCCGACGATCGCGATAGGGTCGTTATGCATCTTCGTCTGGCTAGTCTCGCTGTCGGATCGCCACCGTTCCGGCCAAGTCGCCGGCCGACGGCGGAAACATCGCTATGCGCCGGGCGTCGAAGGTACGCCCCCCGGCTTGCGCGGACGCCGCGGCCGGCGCACCAGTTCGCCGCCGCAGTTGGGACAGATGCCGTTCAGCGCATTGGCGCAAGTCGTGCAGAACGTGCACTCGTAGCTGCAGATGTATGCGGTGTCCTCATCAGGGGCCAACGGCCACGCGCAGCGCTCGCAGCGTTCGCGCATCTCGAGAGCCATGATCGTTCCCCGCTATTTCGTCTCGTTAAACAACTCGCGGCCGATCAACATCCGGCGAATTTCCGATGTACCGGCGCCGATCTCATACAACTTGGCGTCGCGCCACAGCCGGCCGGCGGCATAGTCGTTGATATAGCCATTGCCGCCCAGAGCCTGGATCGCCTCGCCGGCCATCCACGTCGCCTTCTCCGCGGCATAGAGTATCGCGCCGGCCGCATCCTTGCGTGTGGTCTCGCCGTGGTCGCACGCCTGGCCGACCGCGTACACGTATGCCCTGCATGCGTTCATCGTCGTATACATATCGGCGATCTTGCCCTGCATGAGTTGGAACTCGCCGATCGGCTGCCCGAACTGCTGTCGCTCGTGGACGTAAGGCAGCACAACGTCCATGCACGCGGCCATGATGCCCAGCGGCCCGCCTGCGAGCACGGCACGCTCGTAGTCGAGCCCGCTCATCAACACGTTGACTCCTTGCCCTTCCTCGGAGAGTACGTTCTCCGCGGGCAACTCGCAATCCTCGAATACCAGCTCGCAGGTGTTGGATCCGCGCATGCCGAGCTTGTCGAGCTTCTGCGCGGTCGAGAATCCCTTCGTGGCCTTCTCGACCAGGAATGCGGTTATGCCACGCGGCCCGGCCTGCGCATCGGTCTTGGCGTAGACGACCAGCGTGTCGGCGTCGGGACCGTTGGTGATCCACATCTTGCTGCCGTTGAGCAGGTACCGGTCCCCCTTGCGGTCCGCGCGCAGACGCATCGACACAACATCCGATCCGGCGCCCGGCTCGCTCATCGCCAGCGCACCGACATGCTCACCGGAGATCAGCCGGGGCAGGTATTTCCGTTTTTGCGCGGCGTTGCCGTTGCGGCGAATCTGATTGACGCACAGGTTCGAGTGCGCCCCGTAGGAAAGGCCGACGGAGCCCGATGCGCGGCTGATCTCCTCCATTGCCACGATGTGGGCGAGATAACCCATGTTGGCGCCGCCGTATTCTTCCTCGACAGTCATCCCGAGCAGGCCGAGATCCCCCATCTTGCGCCACAGGTCCATCGGGAACTGGTTGCTGCGATCGATCTCCGCGGCGCGCGGCGCGATCTCCGCAGCCGCAAAGCCCTGTACGCTTTCGCGCAGGATGCCGATCGTTTCGCCGAGATGAAAATTCAATGCGGGAAAGTTCAGCATCGCTTTTAGCCGACTCGATCCTCGATCAGGAGTCCGCTTTGCCCGCCAGCACGATCAGCGTCTGTTGCATGATTGCGCACAGCGTGCGCTTGCCGTCCGCTTCCGCGTAGACCTCGCCGCGAGTGATGGCGAGCGTTCGCCCGGGCTTGACGACCTGGGCTTCCGCGACGAGGCGCTCACCCGCCGCCGGCGCGAGAAGATTGAGCTTGTATTCGACGGTCAGGACGCTAGCGTCGGCCGGAAAAAGCGTAAAGCCGGCGTAACCGCCCGCCGAGTCGACTATGGCACCGATGATCCCCGCGTGCACATAGCCGTGCTGTTGCGTGAGGTCTTCGCGAAAAGGGAGCTCGATGGCGCAATACCCGGGCTGCAGTGCGAAGAGCTGCGCGCCGATCAGCTGCATCGCGCGTTGGCGCCCGAAACTCGACCGCACGCGCGCCTCGTACTCCGGGTTGAGAGGGGCGAACGCGTCCCCGGCCGGAGCGGGGGCAAGTTGAGGCGACATCGTGGTCGGGCGGGACAAAGGCGGAGCGATTCTGACTGACGTTTACGTAAACGTCAAGCCCCCGCGGGCACGATCGCTAGCCCGTGCCACCATTCGTCCCGAGCCGCAGGCGCTTGCGGCACTGTCGCTCCAGCGAGTCGATTTCGGAGAGCACGACCGCAATGTCCTCCTGCTGCTGCTTGAGCATCGCCCGCCGCTCGGCAAGCACCTGCAGAAACTTGACCAGTTGCGGCCGCTCGCTCTTGGTCGCTTCGTAGAGATCGAGCAACTCGCGAATTTCCGACAGCGAAAGCCCAAGCCGCTTGCCGCGCAGGATCAGCTTGATGCGTACGCGTTCGCGCTCGCTGTAGATGCGGCTGCGGCCGCTGCGGCGCGGCGCGAGCAGGCCTTCGTCCTCATAAAAGCGGATCGCGCGCGTCGTCAGCGCGAATTCGCGGGCGAGGTCGGAAATCGAAAACGTTATGGATTCGGCACGAGTCGGCATGGTGAAGCAGGCGCGGCGCAGGACGGCAGCGACGGGTCAAGATACCATAAAGGCGCATGGCGCCAGGCTTGACACCGCGGAGGGATTCCATGACGATGCTGCGTTGCACCATCGCTTCGCAGCGTTAGCGAAGCCGACTCCGCTCGCCTGATGAACGTGTCCCTCGCCGCCACAGACAACCCCCTCAGATATCGCTGGCTCGAAGCGCCGCCAGGGGGGACGTCGCGAGAGGTGGCGCCCGGTGTCCTCTGCTTGCGCATGCCTCTGCCTTTTGCGCTTGACCACATCAATCTGTGGTTGCTTGCCGATGGCGATGGCTGGACGCAGGTCGATTGCGGCTTCGGGGACGCTGCAACGCGCGCGCTTTGGCAACAGCATTTCGCGGAAACGCTCAAAGGCCGGCCGATCCGCCGTGTAATAGCAACGCATTACCACCCGGATCACCTTGGCAACGCCGCGTGGCTTGCCGCTCGCTGGGATTGCGCGGTCGCGATGCCGCAGGCGGAGTATCTGACTGCACATGCCGTCAGCGACGAGCGAGCCGGCTATAGCGTCGCCGCGACCTCTGCCCTGTTTCGGGCGCACGGACTTGCAGCCGAGCATGTCGCAGCGCTCGAGGCCCGCGGCAACGCCTACCGTCGAGGCGTCCCGGAGTTGCCGCTCTTCTTCGAGCGTCTTGCTGCCGACGACGAGATCGCCGTCGGTCCGCAACGCTGGCGAGTGATCCCCGGATATGGTCATTCGCCCGAGCACGCTTCGCTTTACTGTGCCGACTTGGGCGTGCTCATTGCGGGCGACATGCTCCTGCCCAGGATCAGCACCAACGTCAGTGTTTGGCCGGTCGAGCCCGACGGCGATCCGCTGGGCGGCTTCCTCGCCTCGCTCGACCGACTTGCCGAGCTGCCGCCCGATACGCTGGTGCTGCCCTCGCACGGATTGCCCTTTGTGGGTATCCCCATTCGCGTCGAGCAACTGCGTGCCCACCACGTCGCGCGCCTCGCCGAGCTCGAAGCCGCGGCGAGCTGCCCTGTCACCGCCGCAGACATCGTGCCGGTGCTCTTCCGGCGCGAGCTCGACCTGCAGCAGCGCTTTTTCGCGATGGGCGAAGCCATCGCGCATTTGAACCACTTGTGGCGTCGCGCGCGCATCATGCGTCTGGTCGCCGCCGACCACACGATCCGGTTCGTCGCTCCCTGATCGGGCAGACTACAATATCGTAACTACGGAGGAGAACAATGGCCGCCACTGAGACCGCCGCCGCAGAAAGACCGAACTACGATCCGGTCGCGCTGGCTGAATCGCTTGCCAGCGCCGCCGACAAGAGCGCCAAGGTTCTCGGCGACTTTATCACCCGGCAGGCCGCCGGGGGCAAGTCGATGGTCACCGATGAATTCGGCCTGACCCAGGCGTTTCTGGAGCTGGCGGCGAAGATGCTCTCGAACCCATACCGTCTCGCCGAGACGCAGATGAATCTGTGGTGGGAGTATTCGGCACTGTGGCAGTCGTCGATGCTAAAGCTGATGGGCCAGTCCACAACGCCTGTCGTCGAACCCGCAAAAAGCGATAAGCGCTTCCGCCACGAGGACTGGCAGGAACACTTTCTCTTCGACTACGTCAAACAGTCGTACCTCATCGCCGCACGCTGGCTGCACAATGCCGTCGCCAACGTCGAAGGGCTCGACGAGCACACGCGCAAGAAGGTCGATTTCTTCACGCGCCAGTACATCGACGCGCTGGCGCCGTCCAACTTCGCGCTGACCAATCCGGAAGTATTCCGCGAGACGATCGCGTCCGGAGGGCAGAACCTCGTCAAGGGCCTCAACAACCTACTCGACGACATCGAGCGCGGCAACGGCCAGCTCAAGATCTCGATGACCGACAGCAAGGCGTTCGAGCTCGGGGTCAACATCGCGACAACGCCGGGACACGTCGTGTTCCAGAACGACCTGATGCAGCTGATCCAGTACGAGCCCACGACGACGAAGGTGGCGAAACGGCCGCTGCTGATCATCCCGCCATGGATCAACAAGTATTACATCCTCGATCTGCGGGAAAAGAATTCCCTGATCAAATGGTGCGTGGCGCAGGGCCTTACGGTGTTCGTGATCTCGTGGGTCAACCCGGACGAGCGCCATGCCGCAATGGATTTCGCCGACTACATGCTCGAGGGCCCGCTGGCGGCGCTCGACGCCATAGAGAAGACGACCGGCGAGAAGGACGCCAACGTCCTGGGCTATTGCCTCGGCGGCACGCTGCTCGCCGCCACGCTGGGCTATCTGGCGACGAAGAAGGACAAGCGCATCGTCAGCGCCAGCTTCATGACGTCGCTGATCGATTTCACCGGCGCCGGGGAGCTCGAGGTGTTCATCGACGAAGATCAGGTGTCATCGCTCGAGCGCAAGATGAACGAGCGCGGCTATCTCGAAGGTTCGCACATGGGGAACACCTTCAACATGCTCCGCAGCAACGACCTCATCTGGTCGTTCGTCATCAACAATTACCTCATGGGACGCGACCCATTTCCGTTCGATCTCCTGCACTGGAACCAGGACTCGACGCGGATGCCGGCGAAGATGCACAGTTTTTACCTGCGCAACATGTACCTGAAGAACAAGCTGCGCGAGCCGGGCGGCATCTCGCTGGCCGGAACTCCGATCGATCTGTCGAAGGTTACAGGCCCCGCGTATTTCGTATCGGCGATCGAGGACCATATCGCGCCGTGGAAGACGACGTACACTGGTACGCACATCCTCGGTGGAAAATCGCGGTTCGTGCTCTCCGGCTCGGGTCACATCGCCGGCATGATCAATCCGCCCGAGGCAAACAAATACTTTTACTGGACCAACGAGAAACTGCCCGCGGCCGCCGAGGAATGGTTGAAGGGCGCCAGGCAGCACCCAGGATCCTGGTGGAAAGATTGGATCGACTGGTTGAAGCCGAACCTCGGCGCGCAGGTTGCGGCGCGCGAAGTGGGCAAAGCGGGAAACAAAGGTCGCGGCCGGGTGATCGAGGCGGCGCCGGGTAGTTACGCCCGCCAGCGCGCCGACGTGCGCTGAGAATTCGGAGCACCTCGAGCCGATCTCGGGCGGTTTGGTATAGTTGATCGCTAAAAGTAATTTCGTGGAGGTGACGATGCGATCCATGTTCATCATTGCCGCCGCGCTCGCGTTCTGCCCGGTGGCAACCGGGCAACCGCTGCCCGGTTCACCGGCCGTCCCGACCTGCGCGACTTGCGGCGTCGTCGAGTCGGTGCGTTATGTGGAAAAACAGGGCCAGGGCTCCGGCGCGGGTCTGGTCGCGGGCGGTGTCGTCGGGGGCGTGCTCGGGCATCAGATCGGGTCGGGACGAGGCAATACCGCCGCGACAATCCTTGGCGCGGGAGCGGGTGCGTATGCCGGCAACCAGATCGAGAAAAACGCGAAGAAAAAAACTTACTGGGTGGTTTCCGTCCGCCTCGACGACGGCTCGAAGCAATCGATCACCTCGGGCGCCAGGCCGGGGTTCAAGCAGGGAGATCGCGTCAAGATCCTCGACGGCAAGCGGCTCGCGCTGCTCGCCAATTAAAAAAACGCGAACCTAAGCGAATCGGCCCGACCCTTTCGAAGCGTCGGGCCGTTTCACTTGGCGCCCAGCCCAACGCGAGGCGCCGACGGCGGCGCGGGATACGCCATCGTCGGAGGGATCGGAATACCGCGGTCAACGCTCGCGGGCAGCTTCGGTCCCGGCGTAGGCACGACACCTGTGTACGCTCCGCGGCCATCGCTCACACCGCCATAGACTGGCGCTGCAGGCGCGACGGAAGTTCCATGGCGGCCTTCAGGCGCGGGCGCAATTCCCCGTAGCGGCGGCGCACTGACCGTCCGCACGCCGCGCTGCGGTGTTGGCGTGGATGGCTCGAGGGCGCGCGGCGGCATTTGGCCCGGCGCCCTCGTCAGCGGGTCGTTCGCGACGGCCGAAGGAGCGATCGCAGGTGGGCCTCGCCGCAACAGTCCGGCGGGTGGTGGTGCACCCGTCGGGCGACGTGTCAGGGGCGCGGGATTGGCTGGTGCGATCGT
>JALYSM010000086.1 GCA_030854785.1 Pseudomonadota bacterium | reverse complement strand
ACCGGAACATGCAGTTCGTATCCCAGCTCGCCCAGATAGGTCACCCGCAACGCGAGCACCGGCGCGTAGCCGACATCGATCTCGCGCGCGCTCATGTAGGGGAACCGCTCGTTGTCGAGCGGCGCCGTGCTGAGCTCCCCGAGCACCTCGCGCGACCGCGGGCCGCACAGGTTGAGCACCGCTTTCGCCGATGTGTGCTCGACGATTTCGACGCTGCCGTCGGCAGGCAGGCGCCGCTCGACCGTCGATCGATCGCGCACACCCAGCGCACTGCCGGTGATGAAATAGAAGCGGTCTTCGCCGAGCCGCGTAATGGTCACGTCGGCCTCGATGCCGCCGCGCTCGTTGCATAGCTGCGTATACACGATGGAGCCGACCGCGCGGTCTAGATCATTGACGGCCAGCGTCTGCAGCAATGCCAGCGCACCCGGGCCGCGCACTTCGTACTTGGAGAACGAGCTCATGTCGATCAAGGCGACGCGTTCCCGGACTGCGCGGTGCTCGACGCCGACAGCGTCGAACGCGGCTCCGCGCTCGAACGAGGGTCGCTCGACCGCGGGCGTTCCCTTCGGGGCGAACCAGTTGGGACGCTCCCAGCCGAACTTGTTGCCGTACACTGCGCCCGCGCGGCCGAGGGTTGCATGCAGCGGGCTCCGGCGCGCGTCGCGGCCCACTTTGACTTCGTGCGTCGGCCACGCGATCGCGTAGTAGCGCCCGTAGCTCTCGATGGCGCGCTCGTACATGAACTGTCGGGGCGAGTGAGGCGTGCCGAAGCGGCGCACGTCGAACGGCCACAGGTCCATGCCAGGGTCGCCGTCAACGATCCAGTTTGCCGTGACCCAACCCGCGCCGCCGGACGCGGCGATCCCGGACGTAAAGCCGCAGCACAGGTAGAAGTTGTCGAGCTCAGGACTCAATCCGATGATCGGCTCGCCATCAGGCGTGATCGGGATCGGGCCGTTGATCAGCTCCCGGATGCCCACTTCGTTCAGCAACGGAATTCGCGCCGACGCCGCTTCGGCAAGCGGCGCAAAACGATCGAAGTCCGGCTGTAGCAATTCGGGGCCGAAATTCTTGGCAATGCCGTCCGTACCCCACGGCAAGGTGTTCGACTCCCAGCCTCCCACGGCGAGCGCACCCGGCTCAGGCTTGACATAGAAATTGCCATCGGGATCGCGCAGCGTAGGCAGATTGTCGGGTATCCGTTCGGTCTTTTCGGTGACCAGATATTGGTGTTCCACCGCACACGCCGGAACCCGCGTGCCAACCATCGCGGCAATCTCGCGTCCCCACATACCGCCGGCGTTGATCACGCATTCCGTTTCGATCTCGCCCTGATCGGTGACGACCGTCGTCACCTGCCGGCCACGTTTCTTGATCCCCGTGGCGGTTACGCCCTGGATGAGCTGCGCGCCACCGGCGCGTGCGCCCGCGGCGTACGCGTTGGTCAGGCTCGTGGGATCGACGTAGCCGTCGCCCTCGATCCAGGCCGCGCCGACCACACCCGCAGAGTCGAGCAAGGGAAAAAGCTGGCGCGCCTGTTGCGACGAGACAAGCTCGACGTGGAAGCCGAAGCCCTTCGCCATCGTCGCCGACCGTTTGAGTTCCTGCCAGCGCGCGGCGGACGAGGCAAGACGCAAGCTGCCCACCCCATGCCACCCGGTCGCTTGCCCGGTTTCGGCCTCAAGCTTGCCGTAGAGCTCGGCCGAATAGCACATCAGTCGCGTGAGGTTGCTGCTGCTGCGCAGCTGGCCGACGAGTCCCGCGGCGTGCCAGGTCGCGCCATGCGTGAGCTGCAGCCGCTCCAGCAACACGACGTCGCGCTCGCCGCGCTTGGTCAGGTGATAGGCAATGCTGCAGCCAATGACGCCGCCGCCGATGATCACGATGCGGCTTGCGCGCGGGACTCCCATGATCAGTATTCCCGATTCCAGTCCGAGCTCGTCTTGGAAAATCCCAGGACGCCATGGTGCTAGGTGGACCTTTTGCAGATTGTTGACAATCTACACCCGCAGAGGGTCTAATCGCAAGCATGTCCAAGAGCGCATTGAATGGATCGGCGCCGTCCCGGCCTGCCGCCACGACGATCGCGCTGGTGCGATCGAACTCGCTGCCCATGCTGGTGCAAAAGGAGCTGGAGCGCATGATACTGGCGGGTGACCTCGCCGCCGGCGCCAAGCTGAACGAAGCCGCGGTCGCGGAGCTCCTGGGTGTCTCGCGGGGTCCCGTGCGCGAAGCGTTTCGCGCGCTCGAGGAGTCGGGTCTGGTGCGGCTTGAAAAGAATCGCGGTGTCTTCGTGCGTCAGATCAGTATCGAGGAAGCCGACGAAATCTACGAGGTTCGCGCTGCGCTCGACGAATGGGTCGGGCGACGGCTCGCGCGAACCGCGACCGCGGAACACGTCAAGGCATTGCGATCGATCGTCGAGCGCATGGATCGCGCCGCGGCGCAGGACGATGTCGATGCCTATTACCCGCTGAACCTGGACTTTCACGAGCGGCTGGTCACGTTTGCGGGCAACAGGAAGCTTCTCGCGACCTACCAGCGGCTGGTCAACGAGCTCAATCTTTTCCGGCGCCAGACTCTCGCCCAGGACGGGACGCTTCCGATATCCACGCGCGAGCATCGCAATATCGTGGACAAGATCGCCGCCGGTAACGCGGCTGGCGCGGGAAAGGCGCTGCACGAGCATGTGATGGGCAGCAGGGAACGTATGCATCGCAGCCGCTCCGCGAATTTGCCTGGGGCAGCGCCACGACGCCATCTCGCGGTCATCGCGCCGCAACGGGACCGAAGGACCCGCTAGGTCGTGCAACGCTCCTCGATCACCGTCAATGGCCGCGAATACCGATGGCCGCAGCGACCGGTGGTCGTGGTCTGCGTCGACGGCTGCGAGCCCGATTACATCAGTCAGGCGATCGAGGCCGGCGCCGCACCATTTCTCGGGGGTCTGAACGGACGCGGCACCTGCCTCACCGCCGACTGCGTCGTGCCTTCGTTCACCAATCCTAACAACCTTTCCATCGTCACCGGCACCCCCCCTTCCGTCCACGGAATCTGCGGCAACTATTTCTGGGACGCGGAGGCCGGCGCGGAAGTGATGATGAACGACGCCAAGTATCTGCGCACCGGCACCATCCTGGCGGCGTTCGCTGCTGCCGGCGCCAAGGCGGCGGTGGTCACGGCCAAGGACAAGCTGCGCTCCCTGCTTGGGCACAAGCTCGCCGGCATCTGCTTCTCCTCGGAAAAGGCGCAGGAGGCCACACTGGCTGTCAATGGCATCGACGACGTCGTATCGCTGGTGGGCATGCCAGTTCCATCGGTGTACAGCGCAGCGCTCTCGGAGTTCGTCTTCGCCGCTGGAGTGAAGCTCATGGCGCGCGAACGTCCGGACATCATGTATCTGTCGACCACCGACTACGTGCAGCACAAGTCGGCTCCAGGTACGCCACCCGCCAACGACTTCTACGCCATGATGGATAGCTATCTCGCCCAGCTGGATGCCAGCGGTGCGGCGATCGTGATTACCGCGGACCACGGCATGAACGCCAAGACCGACGCTTTTGGCCGGCCGAACATCGTCTACCTGCAGGACCTGCTCGATGGCTGGTTCGGCAAGGGCCTCGCACGCGTCATCCTCCCGATCACCGACCCGTACGTCGTTCATCACGGCGCGCTCGGATCGTTCGCGACGGTGTACCTTCCCGAAGACCGCATCGCCGACGCGGCGAAGCGCATTGCCGCGATCGCCGGCGTCGAGCTGGTGCTCTCGCGCGAGAACGCGTGCACAAGGTTTGAATTGCCGCCCGATCGGGTAGGCGACCTGGTGATCGTGTCGGAACGATTGACGGTGCTGGGATCGAGCGTCGCCAGGCACGACCTGTCCGGGCTCGACGTGCCTTTGCGTTCCCACGGCGGGGTCTCCGAGCAGCGCGTGCCCTTGATCGCCAATCGCCCTGCCGCTTCGCTGCCGTCGGACCATCGATGGCGCAACTTCGACGCCTTCGACTTGGCGCTCAACCATCTCCAATGAAACCAACGCTGCCATGAACATGATGGCCGACCTCAGCCACGTCCGGGCCGGACGCGTGCTGCACGAAAAAATGCGCATCGCCGGCAAGCCCGTGGGCGGAGACAGGGTGATCGAGGTCTTGAATCCGTATACCGGAGCCCTGGTCGGCACCGTGCCCAAGGCCGGCATCGACGACGTCCGGCGCGCTTTTTCCCTTGCCAAGAGCTTCAAGTCGAAGCTGACCCGCTACGATCGTTACCGGATCTGCTATCGCGCCGCGGAGCTGATCCGGAGCCGCAGCGAGGAGATCTCGGACCTGATTACCGCCGAGTGCGGCATCTGCAAGAAGGACTCGATGTACGAGGTCGGTCGCGCCTGCGATGTATTCGTGTTCGCCGGCAACGCGGCGCTGGTCGACGACGGCCAGGTCTTCTCCTGCGATCTCACGCCGCACGGCAAGCAGCGCAAGGTGTACACGCTGCGCGAGCCGCTGCAGGGCGCGATTTCCGCGATCACACCGTTCAATCACCCGCTGAACCAGGTCGCGCACAAGGTCGCGCCGTCGATCGTGACCAACAACCGGATGGTGCTGAAGCCGGCCGAGAAGACGCCGCTGACCGCGCTGCTTCTGGCCGATATCCTGTACGAGGCGGGGCTTCCTCCGGCAATGTTCTCCGTGATCACCGGCGACCCGAAAGAGATCGCCGACGAAATGCTGACTCATCCCGATGTCGACCTGGTGACTTTCACGGGCAGCGTCGCGGTTGGCAAGTACATCGCCGGCAAGGCCGTATGCAAGCGCCAGATACTCGAGCTGGGTGGAAACGATCCGCTGATCGTGATGGAAGACGCCGATCTGATGGAGGCGGCGACGCTGGCCGTCGCGGGATCGTACAAGAACTCAGGCCAGCGCTGCACGGCGATCAAGCGGATGATCGTTCAGGAACCGGTCGCCGACCGCTTTGTCGAACTGCTGCTGGAGAAAACGAAGGCCATCCAATACGGCGACCCCATGGACCCGGTCGTCGACATGGGCACGGTCATCGACGACGCGGCGGCGAAATCGTTCGAAGACAAGGTCGCCGATGCGGTCGGACGCGGCGCGAAGCTCCTCCACGGCAATGTTCGCAAGGGTGCGCTGTACTCGCCGACGGTGCTCGATCGCGTGCAGCCCGACATGGCGGTCGTAAAATACGAGACCTTCGGCCCGGTATCGCCGGTGATTCGCTTCAAGACCATCGACGACGCGATACGCATCGCCAATTCGACCGACTACGGCTTGTCATCCGCCGTGTGC